>JAQBVM010000277.1 GCA_027623095.1 Verrucomicrobiota bacterium | reverse complement strand
GCCCATTTACATTGGCTCAAAGCCGCTTTTCTGCTGGAATTCACCCACTCGAGTACACGAAGAGCCTCTCTTCAGTTGCACAAGCACGATGCTTCTCGACTGTCCAACTGATCTACCGCAACAGTCGAATTCCTCGTCCATCCAATTCTTGGCTTTCGTTACGCGAACGAACGATCCCTCAGATTCTGGCGTAAGGGATTCAAACCTGCCGACGGAGGAGCCCCTTCGGTTGAAAATCGTGACTCAACGCAGTCTAGAGGATCCGATCAGGGCGATTCTGATCAGATTCGAGAAAGCACGACAGCTTGCCGGAAGACTATCAATGCCGCTCGAATTTTTCACTTTGTTTGATGCGGCTACGACCGCTGGCGGATCAAAACTCAATATCCGAGGTGCATTCGATGGTATTCTAAGTGAGAACGAACCCGCTGTGTTGCAGAGGTGCTCTTTGGCGTTAAGAATTCGGTTTCCGTCCACCGAATTAAGTCTCAAATGACTCAGCATTTCCATTCTCACATCCGAGGGCAAAGTTTTGGTACCAGCTATCGAAGGAGAGATCTCGTTTCCGAAGGATCCGATTTCTCCAACATGGTGTATTGCAGCTGCGATTCCGATCGGTCCAATCCAACTTCCTCGACGGGGGAATACTCAATACGATTAAGGTGATCAATTCTCCGGCCATCCGCAACGAGACTCAGGGTTTCGTCAAATCTTCCGCCAGGTCTTGGAGAGTGCAGCAACGGAGCCTGCGCAGTTGCCGCTTTTGACATGGAACCGAGTTGTTTGGAAGTCCCGAGCCCTCGGACTCGCCGACGCGAAAGCGGTGAATCGCTTTGCTCGTCACCGCAGTCCAAGAAGCTGCCGCGTTCATTGAAGTCTCGTCAAATTCTTCGGCGGCGGATGCTTTTCATGTTGGCGTTCATATGGAACATCACGGCCCTCTCTCGTTTCACGGAGGAAGGACGACACGATGCGGGTTCCGACTTATTGTAACTTGATCCTTTTCCGCGTATTCGGTGTCGTCCTTGGTCCACTTCCCAAAATCTTCTGAAGAAAACAAGATTTCCGCTTACAGTGTTAGGGATTTCACGGATAGCAGAAAAGTTACATTTGGTGGAAGATTACTATGGGTGGCTCAAATGACACAGATACCCACGGCTGGTTTTTCGAGGCGCGAGGTTCGAAGGATTTCCACTCTTGACGGTCTTGGACAGCGGTGGATTCGTCTGAATTTGTTATGCGAAACCGTTATGCCCGCAGAAGGGGTTCCTTCATCAAAACCCACAAAAACCATGATTTTATTTAACTAAACGAGGGTTGGTACCGGTGGTCGGACTCGAACCGACACGACTTTTGAAGGTCCCGGGATTTTAAGTCCCGTGCGTCTGCCATTTCGCCACACCGGCAATGTTTATTACCAACGACTTAGAGGACTCTTAATTTGCGTAATTCGTATGCTTGGGCTTTGGACCGGTCGGCGGTTTCACTCCGTTAGCCAGCATGACGGTCGTAATGGCATCGACTGTTGCGAATGAGGGTTTGAAATTTCCGGGTCGATATCCTTCGGCGATCAAAAGGGGCGTCCGGCCTAAGCGATTCTCTGTATTCCAAATTCGGATATCGGCGCCCAACTCATGGAGGTATTCAGCCATCGACGGGATATTCTTGTAGGCTGCTCCATGCATCGCTGTCTCGCCATTTGCATCAACAGTGTTGATATCCGCGCCGAGCGAAACCAGATACTTGACCGCTGCGAGGCATTCAACTTCCGAGCCTGCCTCCTCCTCGGGAGCGTAACTCCCGATACCAGCGGCAACCATCAGCGGCGTAGTTCCATCATCATTGGCAATCAACGGATCCGCCCCAAGCTCGACCAAAAGTTTCATGTAAGCAAGATCGGCCCTATCGGAGGCGAGAAAGAATGGTGTCGCTCCCATAACACTCACATGGCCGTCCCCCGCTTTTCTTCCCTTCTTTATGCGGACATTGACGTTAGCACCTCTCTCAACGAGTTCGCGGGCAAACTGAAGACTATTCCGCCGGCCGGAACCTTGAGGCTCCGGATCGCCGTCCGCGGACTCGCCTATGTCAGGTTTGCGAATCCATGTGAGCGCATGTAATATGGAAAATCCTGAACGATCATCATTTGGATCGGCACCTGCATCAAGTAGTTCGACCGCCAGATCGTAATGCCCGTTTTCGACTGCGAGAAGTAGAGGACTCGTCCCCTTCTTGGGGAGTTTGCCACCGGTATTCTTAGGATTCATCACCGCATTGATTTCTGCCCCGGCATCCAGCAGCAATCTCACGACTTCCATTTTACCTTCTCGAATGGCGAACAAGAAGGCGTTGTATCCGGATCGCGTTGAAGGTGTTTTAAAATCGGCACCGGCAGCGAGAAGGGACTCTACTACTTCTGCGTGTCCTTCCGCGGATGCCCACATTAAGGCGGTTTGTCCGTTTCGCTCTTTTGCGTCGATCTTCGCTCCCGCTTTGATCAGAGCAGTGACGGCGCCGACTTTTCCCGTTCGAGAGGCGGTCATCAGCGCAGTTTCGCCTCCATTGATAGTTGTATTGGGATCCGAGCCTGATGCAAGGAGCGCGCGCACGAGGTCCTCATTTCCGTTAAGGCAGGCAAGATAGAGCGGCGCAATGCCGTAACGGTTTTGAGCCGAAGCGTTCGCGCCTAGATTTAGAAGTTTTTTCGCGAGATCCGAGTCGTCATGATGAGCGGCCCAATGCAGCGCTGTCATGCCATCGACTTGTGGAACGTTTACACCGCTCCGACTCGCGAGAAGTTTTGAGATTCTATCGGAATCTTCAGATTCAACAGCATCAGCGAGCGAATCGCTGTCCGCCTCCGCCGGTAGAGCGAAAAACGAGCTCAACATCAGAACGAGAATTCCGGCTTTTCGAGTCCACCTATTGAGGAGACTGTGAGATGGGCGACAGCCCGGCGTTCGTCGTCCCTGCTTTCGCCCGTCCGGACCGCCTATAGGCGGAACTACAAACATAGCAAGTGTCGTCAAAGCTACGGTCTCCTCAGTAAAACTGGATCTCCTGCTGGCGAATGGACGAATTCTGAAGAGAGCGGCCTTCATAGTGATCATATTCACAGAATGTTTTCCAATTACAAAGACAAGGGCTCAAAGAGTTCGTCGATTTTCCCATTGCTGTCGCCAAATGAATCCAATCGGACACCTACTTTGTCCAATAGGGTGAGATGCAAGTTAGCAAGAGGCGTCGGTTTGTCGTAGCGGAAATGACGATTCCCTTTCATTCCACCCGCGGCACCTCCAGCCACGATGATAGGCAGATTGGTGTGATTGTGCACATTCGGATTGCCAATGCCACTGCCGTAAAGAAGCAAAACATTGTCGAGCAACGATCCGTTTCCCTCCGGTGTATTTTGGAGCTTTTGCAGGTATTCAGCGAACAGAGACACGTGGAACGTATTGATTTTCGCCATTCGCGCGATCTTTTGAGGATCATCTCCATGGTGCGAAAGCGGGTGGTGCGGATCTGAAACTCCGATTTCCGGGTAGGATCGATTGCTCGTTTCACGAGCAATCTGAAATGTTGTGATGCGCGTGATGTCGCCTTGGAACGCAAGTAACTGCAAATCGAACATCAGTCTGGCGTGGTCCGCGTACATTGCGGGGACTCCCATTGGACGATCAAGATCCGGCAATGGATTGTCGTTCGTATCGGTCTCGGCTTTTTGAATGCGTCGCTCCACTTCGCGAATCGAGTCGAGATACTCCGAAACGCGCGCCCGATCCCTCGCTCCAACTTCACGCTTCAATCGATTCATGTCATCGGCGATCGAATCAAGCAAACTGGCTCGTTTGCGCAGCGCGGCGCGGCGCTCCTCCGGAGTGCCCCCTTCTCCAAATAGATTCTCAAAGACTAACCGAGGGTGCGCTTCAGCCGGCAGCGGCGTCGTTGGAGAAGACCATGACAAATTGTTTTGATAGACACAGGCATATCCATTGTCGCATTGACCGACCGTTTGCAAAAGGTCCATCGCAAGTTCCAATGAGGGAAGTTGCGTTTGCTGACCAATCTGCTGCGCGGCTACTTGATCGGCGGTGGTTCCCAGGTAGTAATCGGAACTCTCCGTGACCTTTGCTTTCGCGGCGCTGAGAAAAGACGAATTCGAGGTCGCGTGCGATCCCGGATACGCATTCCTCAACTCCATATTGGTGAAGACGGTCAACTTATCCCTGACCGGCTCAAGCGAACTCAGGATTGGCGAGAGCTTATCGAGAGTGCCCTCGCTCTCGGGAGTCCATCGAGATTCGTCGCATCCCATCGGCATGAAGACGTAACCGAGCCGGCGCACACCGATGGCCGAAATCTTGTTAGAAGCCGTCGCGGCCGGAATCATCGCATCTAAAAGAGGCAGGGCGAAAGTGGCGCCCACTCCTTTTAGAAAGGTTCTACGGGGTATTGATTTCTTGGTTATGAATCTCATGGCGTTCTACATTAATTTGATTGGTCCGCGACATACTCGCCGCTCGACTTGGCTCTCATCTGAAAGGGCACGCTTTTTGTTATTCCGAATATGATCGATGAAAAACGAAACTGATTGGCTCGCGCCTCTCTAACGACCCGACGAATCGCCGGGGCATCGTACGCTTCAACACCTCTGCCGAGGGCGAATGTAAGCAACTTCTCGCTCAAAGTTCGAACAAAAAGTTCTGGACGCTGAATCAGGCCGGTCTCCAGGTTTGCGACACCGACAAAAACACTGCCGTCTGGAAGACCTCCCGATGCGTCAATCTCAGCGCCGTTTTCGAACTCCCTCCAGCGACCCACCGCATCGAAATTTTCCAGCGCAAAGCCGACCGGATCCATTCGATCGTGGCAACTCGCGCAGGCCGGATTGGCTCGATGCACCGCAAGGCGATCTCTCATTGAAAGGTTCGAATCGACTTTATTCTCTTCGAGGGCGGGAACTTCCGGAGGAGGAGGTGGAGACGGCATGCCGATGATATTTTCGAGCACCCAATTGCCCCGAATAACGGGAGACGTACGTGTCGCGTAGGATGTGACCGTAAGAATGCTGCCCTGCCTGAGAAGGCCGCCACGTTTATGTTCCGGATCGAGATCGACGCGCCGAAACCGACTGCCGAATATGCTAGGAATGCCATAATGATGGGCCAAACGTTCGTTGAGGAAAGTATAGTCCGACTTCAGCAAATCCAAAACACTGCGGTCTTCGCGCAAAATGCTTTCGACGAACAGTTCTGTCTCTTTGCAAAAGGATTGACGCAAGTTGTCATCGAAATCCGGGAAATCCCTCAAGTCCGGCGTAACGGAATCGAGATTTCTCAAATGGAGCCATTGACTTGCGAAATTATTGACCAAGTTATTTGAGCGAGAATCAGACAACATGCGGCGCACTTGGGTTTCGAGCACGTCGGAATCGCTTAACTTGCCAGCGATCGCTAAATCAAGCAATTCATCGTCAGGCAAACTGCTCCAGATAAAAAACGAAAGCCTGCTCGCCAGTTCGAGATCGCTGATACGATAAGCCATCCCGGGTGTCACACTGATCGGCTCCTTTTCAACCCGAAAGAGAAAGTTTGGGCTAACGAGAATCGATTCGAGGGCGCTTTCAATCCCTGCTTCGAAACCACCTTCACGAGCCCCGGCGCGATAAAACGCCAGCGGGCGCGTGATGTCAGCCTCCGAAATGGAACGACGATAGGCTCGCTTCATAAGATTCGCCAGTATTTCGCAGGCGACCGGCTCCTCTTCACTCGCTTCACTCGGCCGGTTCATGAATATTTTCTCCCGGCTCGGCGTTTTGCCGGCTCCTCTTGCATCAAAAGGTCCGGTAATGGAAATTTGATACACGGCCGGCGAAAGACGTGGGTGGCGAAATAAATTGAAATGCGCCTCGTAAGGTTGTCGTTTGTTTTCGAGAAGTGAATACGATTGTTGGAGAAAGGTAACTCCCACCTTCCGCGGTCCAGCATGAACAAAGGTTCTCGTTTTCAAGTGCTTGTCCACATTGCTGTGATCTCGATCATCACCTAACGCCACCGCAAATCGCTCAACCTTCGTTCGGTCAACCAATATTTCCATTTCGTGAGAACCATTAAGCCCCTCCACATGTTCATTCCGGTCGCGCGAGAGCAGAACCTCGATCTCATACTCGCCATCCTGCGGAAAAGTGTACGACAACAGGGCGCCTCCCCGCGTGCCAATGGGGAGACCTTCAATGTGCTTTTCCTGGGTATAGTCTGGAGGGATACGAAAGGTTTCTCCTCCTGGCCTGTTCAGAGGTGTTCCAACGGCCAAGCGACTGATTTTCTGAGCCGCCGAGATGTAGCGATCCAGAAGGCTGGGCGAAAGCGTGCCGACCGTTACGTTATCGAAACCGTGGCTTTCTTCGTCTTTAGGAAGCAAACTGGCCGCGTCAACCTCCACTCCGAGAAGGTCTCGGATCGCGTTCTGGTATTCAGTCCTAGTGAGTCGTCGAAACGTCTCTACTCGACCGGGTATTGGATGAGAGGCTGCGTGCGCATCAAGGCTTTCAACCAACGATCCAATGACTGCGTCATACGTCTCTTCGTTGGGTCGCTTCCGATCCGGTGGGGGCATCTGGCGAGCCTGAAGCCGAGCGATCACATTCTCCCAGATTTCAGAATGCTGTATCACATCTTCGAACCGGATCGCGTCCAGATTCATGCCCCCTTTGTTCTCCTCCGCGTTATGACAACTGATGCAGTATTTATCCACCAGCGCTAGTTTTGACGAAATCGCGGGAGGCTTCTTTTTACCAGAATTAAGAGTTAAAATTGCTTGCTCAAGCCATTCCGCCCCGGCCGTATAGGAGGATTCGCTCGGACGCAGTTCACCTGGTCTATCCTCGGGTGGCATCTCACGCTCGCGCAACATCCAAGCGACTTCCTCCCAAGTATCGGAATGCTGAGACATGTCCGCCTTGAGAATGCTCTCGAGATCGAGTTTTCCCTTCTTCTTTTCGGGATTGTGACAACTGATACAGTGGTCATTAACCAATTCGAGCAATGGCGATTCGACCGTTTGTGTCTGAGACCAAAGGCACTCCAGCGGCAAAAGCAGAATCGCCAAAACGAACACCACTTCGCGGACTCGTCCCGCGCAAATCAAGCAGCGTGGATCCTTCCTGTTTGGCGCCGGTTGCTTTGCGCTATTTGTTCTAAATCCGCATCTCGGCGCTAGACGGGTCAAAAGCAGTTCGATGAGGCAAAGAAATGGTTTCTCTAAAGTGCGATACATCTGGCGATTACGATTAAGTAGAGTCAGTGGAAACTACCATGAAATTAGCAAGGAAGTAAAATCAATCCGTTTATCAGGCGGCGTTCCGTTCCCATGAAATATCTTCTGGACATCAATGTCCTGCGGGCCGCGATCTGGGCCAATCACCCGCAATACCCTGAAGCGGAGGCCTGACTGAGTGGCAAATCCGTAGTCGTTTGTCCAATCTCGGAGCTCGGTTTCATGTGAGCCCTTATCAAGAATGCGCCGAAGAAATCCTTGATATTGTAAGAAGTGCCGAGACATGAGCTGTGCGGTCTCTTATCGTGTTGGCAAAGGCGGACCTGCTATGGCCGTGAAATCAGGCCTGGTCCGATCTTTTCCGGAGGCTGTAAACAAATTGAGGACCGCAGGATTGTATGTGAACGAAAAGACTGTGAAAATGGTTGCGGAAAGCCTGGCACGTGCATTCGGAAACTGTTAACCATTGTTATTTCTGGTCGATGACCGCCCCTTTTCAACCGCAACTTAAAGACGCTTTGTCGGCGCCCGAATTCGATTCACGGCTCAAGCAAGCCGCCCAAATCCTGTTTCCTTTGGCTCACGCCCTCGGCGATGAAGAATTGGTCAGCAAACTCAGCGATCTCGGGATCCAACTGACCCGAGCCTGCCTTCAGGAATGGTCGGGATTCGCCGGGTCCGCCGATGAAATTGTTCGCTGGTTGCGCGACCAAGGCCGGTTGAAGCCTGATCGGGCCGAGGATGACCGGCTTTGGATTTGGGTGGCGATTACGGTGCTCTGGGAACGATGGTTTCCTGAGTTCCCCAGTTTTGAGATGGTTGACGAGCGGATCAACGACGGATACGGCCAGACGGACCATCGGGAAGGTTGCCGGGAATGGCTCAACGCGTGGCAAATACTTCTGCGCCTCATGGAACGGCTCCAAATCCGGACTCTGCGTGAATTCGACAAGCGCTTCCAGGGCATCGAACTGATGCAAAACTGGGTCCAAGATCTGGAAATCAATTTGGGGGATGTGGCCAGGCCTGAACAGAACGGCGAGTGGTTTGAACAGCGGATACAGTTCTGCCAACAGTTTTTGTCGCGGTTTAACCTGGACGACCAACCGCTGATCAAACACATGAGGCGCGGTCTGGCTGAATCTCTTTTTGGCGTCGGCGAGGCCTCGCGCGCGGATGAACTCTTTCGGGAGTGGCTAATCGAGAATCCGCGGTGGGGCTGGGGATGGATCGGCTGGGCGGACTGCTACCTTTTCGCTCCGCCGACTCGACGCGATTTGAGCCGAGCAGAAGAACTCCTCCTGCAAGGCAAAGCTGTCGAAGGGATAGAAGATACGGATGTTTTTTATGAGCGCCTGGAACATCTCTACGAGGAACAGGGCAGGAAAGACAAATCCGCCGAAATGCGCGCCGCCTTGAACAGGCTCAAGACCGGCGGATCCGCGACCTTGCCAGCCCCGCTTCGGCGCGGCAGCCCCAAGGTTGGGCGTAACGATCCCTGTCCGTGCGGCAGTGGGAAGAAAATCAAAAAGTGCTGCGGCGCCTAAGTTGTTAAGCCCGGCTTTAATCGGTGTAAGGACGACTTGTATTGCTGCGAGTTTCTCTTTTACGGCTGCTTCAACCATCGTTCCGGCGCGATATTCCTGGCGGGCTTCCCTGATCGTCTCGAAACCCAGCCGCACAATGTCGAATTCGACGAATTAAGATCACCTTCGCGTTTCGCGGGGGAGTAACCTCAAACGGCTGAACCCGTCCGGATTGTGACTATGCCACGGCATCCCATAAAGGATCAGTGTTCATTACCCGTTCGCGCGAAAACTGGTCTTCAGTCCAGATACACGGCCCCCACGTCGAACCCCTCCTCCGGCGTACCTTCCATTTCGCCGGTTCCGAAGAAGGTCGGCTCGTATTTCTCGTGGCTATAGGTGAAGAAAGCCACGCTCCAGGCATTCCGGTACGGTCCCAAATATCGCAAGCGGCAGAGGTGGGTGGGGTGATTCCGCAGACGTTCCAGGTACTCAGAGCGCGTTTCACCCGTGATCTTCAAGAGTTCCGGCGAAGGTTCGGCGGGTTCGGTGTAAGCGTCGAAGTAACAGAGCGCGCCACGAAACGCGACATCAATCCGGGTGAATTTCCCTTTATAGCCCTCGTCCGCGTGCCGGAGTATCCGCTCCCGTGTCTCGTCCTGAAGTTGTCGCGGGATTTTTGTCCCGCCGGAATGAGGATCGTACATCCAGATTTTTCTCACAGGGCCTGTAGAAATCGGGGGGACCTTCTCGGCAATCAGATCAGATATGCGTGCCGCATCCGTCGCCCCAAGCCACTCCTTCATTCCTAGCGTCGCCCGCCTCACGCTGGTCAATCCAAATCGTTTGAAAGTCGTTCATGATCCTGCGGAGATTGCCAGACCCAGATCGGCGGAGCAAGCACACCCTGCGAGTGAGATAACCTTCGCCGACTTTTTGCCGCTTGAGCGCTTAAACAGGAAGTGAGCGTGAAACGCGAGTGGAACTTCTGCCACTACATGAATGAAACGGAGTAAAACTCTTTGAACAATAAAATGAAATCGAACAAAACCGGGTCGCGGGATCCACCCAACTAAAACCCATCACCTAAACGTTTTGCAGAGTGACCACTAGCCCTAGAACAAGCGCATTAGAGTCTCGAAATCGCCAATCCGGAATTTTGTGAAAAAAATCT
>JAQBVM010000276.1 GCA_027623095.1 Verrucomicrobiota bacterium | reverse complement strand
TTTGCGGACACCAGAAATTTTCGCTTTTCGAGTTCAACAAAAAATCAGCGCTTGTGGGACAGGCTCTAGATACTGCCAAAATGCTTTCCAGGTGCTGGCGCTGTCGTAGCTATGTGGCAACCATTTGATGTAGTTGTTGAAGTAATCGAAACGGTTTTCCCCTTCCAAGAATAATGCTCTCGCGTTCACAGCGCTCACGAAACAGTACGCCAAGATCAGAACCGTTAAACTTGCCACCGCGATCGTCAATCCTTCAGCCCAGTTTGGCCGTCCGACCGTCCGACTGTCCAACGGTCAGACCATCTTCACCTTCGACTCTCGCCCCAGAACTCTCGACACGCTCACCTCCATCTCCCCATCTTTCCGGTCTGAATTCAGTTTTCCATCGCACCATCCATTTTGTGATCAATAACGCTCCGAGAACGTAACCACACACATTCATCGTCCAGAGCGACCAATCCTGAGTCGTTCCGAACGCCCACGGCGAGAAAACAACCATGAAATAGATCACCGCTTCGGTTAACCCGTCGCAAATCTTGTATAAGCGAGGTGTTCGCACGCGTATATTACTCACCATTAGCCGAGTGGTTGAATACAGCGACTATTCTGGCGACACAAAACGAGAACAATCGGATTGTGGCTCGCTCTATAAACTGGAGAAGCGTTTACCTGCGTGGGGTTTTCAATTCCTGTGTTTAAAGGCCTGACCTTTTTCACTTTGCCTGACTTATTCGATCCAATTGAACGCATGAATTTCGTATTGAATCCCACTTTGTCCGATCCACAAGCCGGAAGTTTGAGTTGCGATGACTGTGTCTGAACGTTCTAATTCTTTATCCAGTGCGTTATCACCTCTGCGTGCGGTTTTCCGCAATCGTGATGAAGGGGTGAGCGATAGTGAACATGTCGATGTTCGCGGATATTGCGTTAAAACGTTCGGTTCGAATGAGTATTACTACAGATAGAGAAACATTGTCCCTCCTGGCACTGATGTCCCGCGGTCCCCATCCTTTGATATCCGCGCCATCCAAGAATCCAGATTCCCGAGAAGAAAAACGAGATTCCCTGTGTCAAAGTACTGGTCGCCGATCTGGACTTGGAAAATGCTTGGGTGAGTTTGGCTACGGACTGGGGGTCTGATACAATGGCCGGCCGTTCACCGTGATCTCGACGGGAACTAGAAACTCCCGTATCGTTTCCAAATCCGGAGTGACTCCCAGGCCTGGATCTTCCGGAAGACTGAGTTCTCCGTTTCCATCGGGTTCCAGCATCTGAGTTGTCAGCCGGCGCGCAAGTGCGGTCGATTCAACCGGGTACTCGCAAAGAACGTGTCTCCGAAGTCCGGCGTACGGTTGAATCGAGGCGGACAGCGCAAGCGATGTCGTAAATGTGTGGTTCACAAAAGTCACACCCTGATTCTCTGAATAATCCGCGACCGCCTTTGCCGGCGTGATCCCCCCGATTCGGCCCGTGTCGATTTGCATGTAACCAACCGCGCCATGATCGATCATATTAATCGCCTGATAGAAGTTGTGGCATCCCTCGCCCCCCGCCAGTTTCACCCGGCCGCACTGCGCGGCGAGCTGTCGATAAGCAGCCAGAGCACCGGAGACAAAGGGTTCTTCCAGCCAGCGCACACGGCAATCCTCAAGCACCGGTAATCGAGTAAGCGCTTGAACAACATCACTCTCCCAAACTGTCCCGGCGTCAATTAGCAGATCGGCTTCCCTCCCCAATCCCTCGCGCGCGGCGCGAACCTGTTCCGAGTCGATCTCTGCATCTCCCTTTCCGAAACTGCCCCAACCGAACTTCGCGGCGCGGTATCCGAGGCTTCGGACTCGTTGAGCCTTCTGAAATGTCTCTTGCGAATCATCACCGAACAATTGCGACGCGTACGCAAGCTTGGGATAAGACTTGGAATAACCGAGAAGTTTATAGACCGGGCACTCGTTCCGCCGGCCCAGCAAATCCCACATCGCGATGTCCACACCGGACAGCGTGTGATCCGCCTGAAGCAGGTCCAGGCTGTTTTCGCGGACCAACCTGTTAATCCTCCGGATATCTTCCGGCGTCTCCAATTGCTGGCCGAGAACCGAAGCACTGACAGGTTTGCAGGCGCTGTGGGATTTCGGGCAAATCCATGCCGCGATCGACACCAGCGGCGCCGCTTCGCACTCGCCCCATCCGGTCCAATCACCCGCGCGCAATCGCACCAATAGAACATCCTGACTGCCATCGCCGATATCCCGAATTTCCGGCATCGCCAGATAGAAAAAATCAACAGACTCGATTCTCATCCTGAAGAGAAGGTTTCCAAAACGACTTGCCTCTACCAAAAGACCACAAAACTCAGGAACAACCCGATGGCAATCATGACCGCCCCCAAAGCCACAGGAATGGACGCGTGCCCCTTCCTGCCAGGGCCTCCTTGAAGTTCCAACGCTCGTTTCTGGCTGTCGCGCAGCCACCCGGCGGCGTCCTCATGTTTCATTTGATCCGCGGGCTGCCACCCGCACCGCAGGGACACCAGAATCATTGGCACCGCCGTGCATAACACACTGCACGGATACGACGCAAATCCATCCATCATGAACGCCGGAAGAAGCGCAACACCCCATTCGTTTGCGACGAAAGGCGCTGCCAGCCGAAGAGTGCCATAAAGAACGCCGGCGACGATCCCGATCAAACCGCTTCTCGGATGAACCGGAGTCAATGAACCCATCAAATAGATCGTTAGCAGCGGAACCACAAATGCGCCCACCAAATCCAGATAAAACAACAGCATCCCCTGCCCTTGCAGGAATGGAATATACGCGAAGGAACCAAAGATCACGACCGGAGTCAGCCACTGCCCAAACCGCAAGTAGTGACGGTCTTCGCCGCTCGAATAAATTGTGCGCGCGTAGATGTCTCTTGTGATCAGCGCGGAAAGTGTCGATCCGATTGAATCGTATGTTGAAAACGAAGCGGCAAGGATGCCGGCAACGACAAGCCCCTTAAACACGGACGGCAACAGATCCCGCACAAGCAACGGATAAATCGAATCGGGTTTCTGAAGCGCCAGGTCGGCCAGCGGCATCATCGACGGATCGGGGTATATAGCTCTGCCAAACGCGCCGATCATTAGATTCAAGAATGTGACGAGCAGAATGATGCCGGCTGCAACCACAACGGACATCCGCAAATCCCATTCGCTGCGAGCCCCCAGCATCCGCATCGATTGCGTATGGTTCACGATCGAATAAGCCATCCCAGCAATGACTAGGGCGGTACATACCAGCCACACTGGGGTCTGGCGCGAGATCGTTTTCGTTTCCGGATCGTATCGGCCACCCAGCAGTAAGAGACGGTCAATCTCTTCCGGCGACTTTGCCGCAACATCGGTAGTCTGAAGCTGATCGTGTCCCACGTGCAATATCCGCTGAGGCAACGCCGCGTCGTGAGCCGCCAGTTTGGCTTCAGCGCCCGCGAATCCTCCCACGTGTTTCCAAACGACGCCGAAGAGCACAATCGCCGCGACAAGCATTACAACCGATTGAAAAGCGTCGGTAACAGCCACAGACTTCAATCCTCCCCACGCCGTATAAAGCGTTGCGATCAACGCGATCACGAAAACCGCATACCAAGCGCTCTGGCCCCAACCACAAACAATCGCGAGCGTCAGGTACAGCGTGTTTCCGATAATCCCCAATACCATTGTCCGATACTGCACCTGCACCAATGCGCTGATCACTCTCGTGGCCATTCCAAACCGCGCCTCCAGGTACTCGGCGTTTGTGTACATCCCGAGCCGGTACATCGGAATGACAACCACGTTCGCCGCCAGAATCCATCCAATCACTGTGCCGACCCAATTCGTGACGAGATAGGTCAAACCCAACGAATAAATACCGCCCGAATCGGCAACAAGATCACTTGAATCAATCGCCGTCGCGTAAAGAGAAAGGCCGATCATCCACCATGGCAGGCTCCGATTGGCGAGAAACCAGTCCGTGCTCGTTTTCGCGCCTTGACTCCGAAAAACCCCGATTCCAATGCAAATGCCGTTCAGGAAGATGACTAGAAACCAATCAATAGGGGTCATGAGTGGGCGAATTCTCGCTTCGATCCCACAGAAAGGTCAAGCTCCTTGGAGTTTCAGAAGTTCTCGCTCCGTCGCAGCACTAGGGACCCTGAACCTATCGTGGGCGGAGCGAAAACCTACGGAATGCGGACACGAATCGGGACGATGAACCAATGATGGTGGGGCGACACTCTGTGGAGCCCTAATCTAACCTTGCCGGGTTCAAACTGAATAAGAAGGTGCAATGGGACAACGTGGAATCCGGAACCCCCGTGTTCCCACAGCCCCTTTTCAACCAGGCCGAACACTGCGAGGAGATGTCAGGGCTTCACAGAGTGTCGCCCCACCAATCCTTTGAATGGTTCACGGACCGACGCTATCCACAGGAATCAAGTAATACGACCCAATCACAGCAGCGAAAATGAAACAGGCAAAGATTGAACGTGTCTTCATAATGGAATCGACAAATCGGATCTTAACAGCGTTCAATTCCCGTTGCGCGCTTCCAATCGAATCGGGGACTAAATTGTAGAATGATAATATCGAGATTCTGCCTTTCCGGCGCTTCGAACAACCACGCGAGCGCAGGTTGTTTTTCGAAGCGAGAGGCTACGAGAGAGCCAATGGGGGCTGCACCCAAAGAAACGGATCTATGAACGTTTCCGACTTGCCGACGCCCTAGATTTGGAAAAACCATTGGAGTTTGCACCGCCAAATGTTGCTTTGAAAAGCCGGACACTGCCCGAACCAAAACGGCAATGATTAGGCTGAAGAAATCTCGACTTAGGCTACTTGCCGCATTTGCGCTTTTTGCGATCGCCGCGATAGCATGGATGCTTCTACCAAAAAATGATCAGCCGATTTATTCCGGAATTCCTATTCTTAAATATTTTCCTAGTTGGGCGTCCGCAAATGCAGCTCAAATTCCCCAAGGCCTCCGATCCGTTAGGGCTCCTGCATTCACGTCGTTACAGGAGTTCTCGACTCAAACAGGCGCCAACGCGATTCCGTGGCTTTTCCAGGTGATTCGAAGAGAGGATTCGTTCGCAAAACGTTTGTACCTGAAGCACCAGAATCGAATCCCATCGAACATTCGGCGTAATCTTCCATTCCCGGTACCCGCCTCCTGGAATCGGGAGGCGGCCGAGTTCGCACTCTCAATCGTAGTGAGGAATTGGGCTAGGGATTCTGTCCCATACTTGATCGAAGCACTCAAAACCGGCAGTGCGCCGGAACGACTTACTGCCGCTCGGGTGCTCCGATCCGTTGGCCAGGAAACCGCACCGGCACTGCCAGCTCTTGCCGAGAATCTGTCCTTTAAAGATTCCGGCGTACAGATGGAGGCGCTTTTGGCTATCCTTGAGTCGGCGAGAATCGACGGAGAAATATTCGAAATCCTAACCGACTACTGGATGAAACGGCATTGGGATCTTGAGCCCAAGAGTGGTTTAGCGATCTCTGCCAGGGCTCTCGGCGCGTTTGGGCCCGCATCATCCGCAGGAATTCCGAAGCTGATTGAGATTCTTTCTGACAACACTCAAGTTAGGGGTAGCACGGAACTGCGCGTCAACGCCGGGCGAACCCTTGGCCTGATTGGCATTCGAAATGACACGGTTATCAGTGCGTTGCTAAGCGCCGAAAGAGACGCCGAATCAAAGATCCGTGAAGCGGCGTCGGAAGCCATCAACGAGATCTCCGCGTCCACGAAAACTGGCACTGGGAATCTTAGACTGGATTAAAGAATTAACAGGATCAAAACGGGAGTCGCTTCGCAGGGAATCAGGCAGAACCTGTGAAGACCGTAATTCCCCGTCCCGAAGCATTTGTCTCAGCCTCAATTGAGCGGCGCCCACCTCTGGTGTTTGTAACGCTGGTAAACCCATTGAAAATCAACATTCCGGCTATTGCCACCCGCCCAATTAAAACTCGAAATACCGTTGGCGGAATCAGTCGCGGCTTTGATCGTGCTCGGCACAACCCAAGAATGGCTCTCCGCATGCCCGTCCGCGAATGAAATAGTGCTCGTGTTCCCGTGGAAGATTGCAAATGGATCAATCCAACCGGGCGATGGAGCCACATTAATCACCCATGTACCGAGATTGCGTCCTCGCGGGTCGGATTCCTCCAGAAACACCATCGCCTCGGCGGCACTTTGAATCGTGGTCATTTTCAGGTAAGGTGGCTGCGGGCCGGTGGAACTTCCGTTATTTCCGGAGCCCTGCCAGCCTTCTCCGTTCATTCCGCTTGCCTTTGAGTAACTGTCGTAAGCCCACCCGCTCCCCGGTCTCAGGCGCTTGGATCTCAGATCGCCCGGACAGTGATACGTTCCAGGGCTGTCCGCAAAGGGATAAAGGGCTCCTTTTCGGATTCCATTTTCAACGTTCTTCTGAGCCTCTGACGTGCTCATGCGAGAATTCACGTCCATGAAAACACCCGCATCCGTGTGCGGTCCCGGCCAGAATCCGCCGGCGGGATTCCCAATCTGCCCGCCACCGGGCAGCGTGTAGATGATCTTATCGTCGTTGTCATCGGCGTACAGAACAAACGCCAACCCGAGCTGCTTTTGATTGTTCAAACACGCCGCTCCGGTTGCCTTTAACTTGGCCCGGCCCAACGCCGGCAAGAGCATCCCCGCAAGGATCGCGATAATCGCAATGACCACCAACAGTTCAATCAACGTAAAGCCGGCGATGAGTCCGGACTTTAATCGGGGAGAGAATTTCAGGAAATCTTTCGCGCTTTGAACCCCTGAACCGCTGCGCCTCACAGAGGCACGCTCCGGAGCACGGGTCTGTGATCCGCAGCAAAATCCTTTTTGTGGAGAGACAAAACGCAGTTGAAATATATTTCTCATGGCTATGATTTGGCTTTTTCAGGGAGAAGCTCAGCCACCAAGTTCCACTTTCGAACAAGTTGTTGTCAATGCCGATTAGCGGTCAATCGGATCGAGTAGTTTTCCGGTACACGCGAGCGTCCTTCTTTCGACGTCGCGACGAAAGAAAGACACCCAAGAAACTGGCGGGGCGAGTGTGAAAATAGAGTTTCGGAACACTCCCGAAAAGTCCGAAAGCGGGCACCCAGAGCGCTCCTCGCATTAAGCGGGGTTGGTAAAAGAATGCGGCGACAAGAAACAGAAACATTGCGGCGGAAAGAGGCAGCAAGAAACCGAAGGCGATCTCCCCCGCCACCGATTTGAACGCGGAAACCGATTGATCGACCTGCCCGGCGTATTGCGCCTGGCTCCACAAAAACTCTCGAAGCTGAATGAGTTCAGTCGGTGTATTCATGAAATCTCTCCAGATCTAAGGTGCTATTTATGCCTGATCGAGAACCCTGTCAAACGCAATTTCCCCGATGATCCTGTTCGGGGCGCATCTCCGAATGAGGACGGACCCACCCTCCGCTCTTCCGCCGGGGATGACGCGCCGACTCTCGCCTCTCTCGGTGGGGCGACACTCCGTGAAGCCCTGACTTCTCCTGGTTGGACGGGTGTCTTGCAAATCGGAGCTGTGGAAACGCCGGATTGCTTGAATGTCTCGGTGTTTCCATCGTGCCTGCTCGGTCGGGTTCTTCGCCGCAAGGTTGAACAGGGCTCCACGGAGTGTCGCCCCACCGGGCTGCAGGGGGCCGAAACTCGAATCTTACCAGTTGCAGCATTGATCCTTAATAGTGGTCACCCGCCTTAGTGCTCCTCTCCTCAATCTGATGAGAAAGAAGCAGCCGTTCAGGCGTGTCCTCATCTAGAGATGCGCCCCCGCTCTTGCAACCTTTCCAAAGTGGACAACACTCCAGCACCCACCGTTGACAGCAAGCCAGCAAGCCAGGACGCTAGCTGTATGAAAGCAACCATTGATTTGCCCGACGATGTGCTGCGTGAAGTGAAACTTCGCGCGGTGGTACAGGGCAGGACTGTGAAAGAACTCGTGGGAGAGTTGCTCCGCCAGGGTCTGGGAATGACCTCGCCGCAACCAGCCACGAGTGGACACGCTGGCGGCATGGTCGATTCCGGGGAAGGGAAACTGCCCGTTATCCGCTGCTCGCCCGACGCCCCGGCATCGCTTCCCCAAAAGTCTGGATGGATGCCTACCTTGCTTCATTTGTCTAATACGCAGTGCCTGGGCAACAATAATGTCAGGGCGTTTTCTTTCCTGTGTGTGAGAAATCTCGCCACGACAATAGGTTTGAAATGAAACGAGAGTTGACGGCGCCGGGAATAGCGAATCGCAAATGACGTTCAGGAAGGCCATCTCGCTCCTTCAGCTTAGAGCGTGTTTGAAAAGTCCTACTTTGCCGTAGGAGTCGAGGTGACGAGACTCTGAATTCCCAGCAATTCGCCGCGCGGCTCCGACCGAGAAGTGAGCCTCACGTCGGCTCCTACTTTTAAAACAGGCTCTTAATTGCTCATGCCTGCGTCGAATGCATCGTTCAGGACAATAACTCCCATCCACACAGGCGTGCATTTCGAACGTTAATAGACGAAGCCCTGGTCTCCATTGCCTTTCGGCGTTCACCGTTCTGATCACTCAACAACAACAAACAGAAACAGAACGAAAGTAAAATACCGTCTCCATTGCCTTTCGGCGTTCACCGTTCTGATCACGGGAGCTTCTCAGCACGTCAACCATGCAAAATCAAACCCTCGTCTCCATTGCCTTTCGGCGTTCACCGTTCTGATCACCGGGATACTGTGGACAGGACCCACGCGTCGCTGATGGCGTCTCCATTGCCTTTCGGCGTTCACCGTTCTGATCACATCAAAACAAACTGAAACATAATGAAAACATATTGCTCCGTCTCCATTGCCTTTCGGCGTTCACCGTTCTGATCACAGCGAGCTAACCAGCGAGCCAACCAGGTCTCCATTGCCTTTCGGCGTTCACCGTTCTGATCACACTCCTACCCGATGAATTGGAAGCACAAGAAGCGGAAAGGAGGTCTCCATTGCCTTTCGGCGTTCACCGTTCTGATCACCGCCGGATCTATTCTCCAGATCGAAGTTTTGGATCACGGTCTCCATTGCCTTTCGGCGTTCACCGTTCTGATCACTTGGGACAAATATTCGTAACCACCGCAGAGTGGTTAGGGTCTCCATTGCCTTTCGGCGTTCACCGTTCTGATCACTTAAATAATATGAAAGGGGATTGCTATATCATTATGATTGTCTCCATTGCCTTTCGGCGTTCACCGTTCTGATCACATCAGATGCGGACTGGCTGTCCCACACTCGGTTCCGTCTCCATTGCCTTTCGGCGTTCACCGTTCTGATCACCGAAAGCTCCGGACGCCATGCTTCGCGCTCGTTGCATTGGTCTCCATTGCCTTTCGGCGTTCACCGTTCTGATCACAAAATATGAAATATCGAGTGTCTAAAACCGAGAACGGGGTCTCCATTGCCTTTCGGCGTTCACCGTTCTGATCACCCGGTTAAACCCAAGACGCTGCCGCTGAAATACCTCGACGTCTCCATTGCCTTTCGGCGTTCACCGTTCTGATCACGTAAACGCCGCGATCACAAACCTGCAATGGCGAGCGCGAAGTCTCCATTGCCTTTCGGCGTTCACCGTTCTGATCACCATCAGAGTTTTCTAGTCGGTTCAGTTCTGCGTTCGCAGGGTCTCCATTGCCTTTCGGCGTTCACCGTTCTGATCACCCCGGCAGGGTAAATTGATAGTCCCTCATAGGGTCGCGCCGTCTCCATTGCCTTTCGGCGTTCACCGTTCTGATCACGTGTGAGAGGCGATTGCGGCAAAATGCATCTCAGTTATGGTCTCCATTGCCTTTCGGCGTTCACCGTTCTGATCACACCCGATACAAACCCCGACACCGAGCAAGAGCGGGAAGTCTCCATTGCCTTTCGGCGTTCACCGTTCTGATCACTACCTGGGATCGGTCTCGTCGGGTTTCGAAGTGACGGGGTCTCCATTGCCTTTCGGCGTTCACCGTTCTGATCACACGGCTCATCG
>JAQBVM010000275.1 GCA_027623095.1 Verrucomicrobiota bacterium | reverse complement strand
CACCAACTCCACCTCCTAATTCGAGAACGCTTCAGAACCGCTTCCACGACTCAGTTCGTAGCGGTACATATAGATGGGGAGCCATCCAAGAATTGCAGGGACCAAAAAGAGAATCATTGCGGCGGCGGCGGCCGGGATCTTGTTCGTGAGCGAAGGTTCTTGAGCGGATTCGGTAAGGACGACAAAATCCGGATCGCGCCCGAGAAGTTTCAGTTTGTCGCGGGGCCCGTACAGGAGCATTGCGTCACCGAACCGGAGCGTCATGTTTCTCAAATTCGTAGTGACGGCTTTGCCTTCCCGCCAAATCCCAAGAACATTCAAGCCATAGCGCTCGCGAAAATGGAGCTGCCAGAGGCTTTTCCCGGTAAGTGTAGTGCGTGGCGAGAGGACGGCCTCTCCCGTTCCGAGCTGTTCGGATTCGAACTTGCTGAAATCGGGAACGGCTTCGCGGTTCAGTTCGAGGTCTTGGATCGCGCGCAATAGCAAAAGGTCGTCGCTGCGGCCGGCGGCATAGAGTCGATCACCGACCCTGAGAATTGCATCCGGACCGGGCATCACGAGTTTGGTTTCTCCGCGCTCGATCGCCACGACCGTCAAGCCAAGCGCTTCCCCGAGCCGGCTCTGCGCCAGTGTGCGGTTCTCGAGCGCGGAATCGGGAGGGACACGCAGTGTGAAGAGCGATTCCTCAAGGTGATAAAGCGCGGCGACTTCGGATCGGGCAAGACTTCGGATCTCGTCGAGGCCCTCGACGTTTCGCAGCGTTTCCAAATTCGTTCGCAGACCGTGGACAAGCAGGACATCGCCGGCCTCGAGGCGCCACGCCTGCAGATTGCTGAGTCGAACGGCATTGCCTCGCCGAATTGCCAGCACGCGGACGCCAAATCGTTGTCGAAGATCGATCCAGGCAAGGGTTTGGTCCACATAAATGGAGGTCGCACAGAGGCGCGCTTCCGAAAAATCGATTTCGGCCGGAAACCAATTGTCAATCTCCGGCGGGCCTTCCGCGATTTCCAGTTGTCTCCAGCTTTCGAGTTCACCCAATTGGTCCGTCGTTCCTTGGACCAGGAGTCGATCGCCCGCGCGCAAGACCGTTGTGGAACGGGGCGCCAACTGAGTTTGTTCCGCACTCAGGACTGCGACGACGTGGAGCCCGAGCGCGGAGCCGAGGCGGCTTTCCGCGAGCGTCTTTCCGGCAAGCGGTGTATGTGAGGGCAATCGCATGACGAACATGCGTTCATGAAGTTCGTAATGTTCCTGCCAGTGCGCGCCGTCTCTTGAAGACGATTCCTTTTGAATGTCGCGAACGGGAAGCGTGTGACGGCCGATAAATGTCATGTAGAGGATCCCGGCTACTGCCGCAGCTGCCCCCAGCGGGACAAAATCGAACATCCCGAAAGGTTGGAAGCCGTTGTCTCGGAGCGCGTTGCTCGCCAGCAAGTTGGGGAGCGTGGCAAAAAGTGTGGTTAATCCTCCCAGAAGAGCGCCAAAGGTTAAGGGCATTAAAAGCCGTGAGGGAGCTCTCCCTGTGCGCCGGGCAATATCCATCACGGCGGGGAGGAGAAGCGCAACGATTCCGAGTGTGTTCATAAAGAACGACATCACCGCCGCCGTGATCATGATCGCAAGAATAAGGCGCTTTTCCCCGCCTTTGCCCAATTTTAGTATTTGCCGCCCCAGGAGACTCGCGATTCCCACACGAAACAGGCCGAAGCTGATAACAAAAATTGCGCCGATTGTGACAACAACAGGACTGCTGAAACCGGCAACGGCCTTAGCGGGTTCGATTACACCCGCGAATGAAAACGCCAGCAGGACGATTACGGCAACAACGTCCACACGGAAACGGTCGGAAACGAATAAGCCGACCGCCCCTGCCATGATCAGCAAAACCGATGCGATGTCAGCCGTCATCGCGGGGGATCTATTTGAAATGACGGCATCTGCTTCCCCGGCGTGGAGGTGGACAAACTCATGACGCCACTCTTATGTTGGCATGGAAAGGTTGGCAAGAATGGTTAGCCGGATGGATTTCCCGGTTGCTTGGGTTCCCCCGAAAATGGGAGGGTGAGGCTCTGCCGAACCCCGGTATCCTCGCAAGAATGGGTTCGACAGGAGTCGCACCCTCCCGAGTAGAAGAAGGAACGTCCTTGAGCCTGCGTTTTCACCCGAAGCGGTGTCCAAATTGGATGGGGGACTCATGGAGTGTCAGATCAAATATTGTTTGAACAAGACCGCGAAACCCAGGAACGCGAGAAATCCGATCACGTCAGTTACTGTGGTTAAGATAATACTCGAACACTGCGCCGGGTCCAGGCGCAGAGCGCGCATAAGGATCGGAATTGAAGCGCCCGACAGTCCGGCAAAGAAGAGGTTCACCAACATGCCCAGACCAATCACCAAACCGAGGTAAGGATTCCCATACCAGGCCCAAGCGACCAGCGCCGTCACCAATCCTGTTACCGCGCCAGTGACAGTCCCAATGAAACTCTCCTTGAGAATCAACTGTCTCACTTTCTCTTTTGGAATTTCGCGCATGACCAGGCCTCGCATCACAATTGCCAGCGACTGAGCGCCTGCGTTGCCGCCTTGCCCCGCCACGACGGGAAGAAAAACGGCGAGGATTGTTAGCTGTGCGATTATATCCTCGAACAGAGCAACTACGCCGGCCGCGAGGAACGCTGTTGCCAGGTTGACGTGCAGCCAGGGCAGCCGTTTTTTGAGGGAGAAACCTATGGGCGAAAAAGCGCGCTCGTCGGCGCCCGCGCCGAACATTTGCTGAATGTCCTGCGTCATCTCTTCCTGAATTCCTTGAAGAAGCTGCTCGGCTTTGATGATCCCCAGAATCCTGTTCTCGCTGTCCACGACAGGAGCGGCGAAGTAGCGTCGCTTTGAAAGTTCGTTCGCGGCTTCTTCCCGGTCTGTGAAACAGTGAATCGTGAAAACTTCTTTGCGGATGACAGACTCCAGCGTCTGGTCCGGAGAGGCGAGCATCAAATCCCGCATGTTTATCACTCCCACCAAATGGTCCTGATCATTAACGACATACGCGTAGGATGCAGGGAACCTTTTTTGAGCGAGCAGGCGGATCTTTTCGATGGCTTCCTGGACTTTCAGGTTCTTTCGGAAAGACAGAAAATGGGTTGTCATCAATCGGCCAACGCTGTCCTCCGGATAGGTCAATTGATTCCGAATCTCCTCCTTGATTTTCTCGGGAATGTGGTTGAGGAAACGCTCTCGTGCTTCTGTCGGCAAATGCATGAAGATTGTGGCCGCGTGCTGGGGTTCGAGGCCGGTCGCAATTTCGCGAAACAGATCCGCTTCGGCGTCCTTTAGCAGGGCTGCGGCATAGCTGACTTGAAGCTGGCGGACAATCTTCGCGGCGAGAGAAGCGGGGAGCGCCTTGAGGATCTCCACAACTTGCTCCTCCTCCATGGTTTCGAGCGATCGCGCGGCGGCGGCGAGGTCGGACTCGAGAAACTTTTGGACCAGCGGTAAGAGTGCGTTCGGTTCCGACATCGCGTTTCGTTTCGGGCGGCATTGGCTGCGCCGTCCGACTGGGTTTATCGTTGAAAAGGCTTCCGATACTCGGTTCGTTTCGAAATCCGCAATCGCTGCCGCAGCCTCAAATGAAGGGCCTGTTCGCGTTCTTTCCAGATCTCTTCGGTTGCGCTCAGGCCCACTTTGAAACTTCCCCCGGCAATCGCCTTGTGTCCGCCGGCTTCCTTCCGGTTCTCGAAAATGTCGCGCAGGATCTCTCCCGCGTGTGTGTCTTGCACCGACGTCCGGAGGGACGCGTGGAGGCGCCCTTTGTACCGGCCGGTGCAAAAAGCCCACTTGATTCGGTCGTATGTGAGAAGAAACTCCGCCATTTGCGAGACCAAGTCAGGATTGGCGATGTTCCCGAGATGCGCGACGATTAAGTGCCGATAGACCAGCGATTCACGGATGCAGCGCCCCAGGGTCACGAAAAAGTTCTTGGATCGATCCGGGTTTTGGATGCGGGCCAGGGCCCGCATATCGCAATGATGCAGCACACTCAAATAGGTTTGAACGACGTCCGCGCGAGTGGCCCGATAGAGATCCAAGGTGTCCGAGAGAATTCCATAGGCCAGAGCGGTCGCGACCCGGACCGGAATCTCCATCTTCATCAGCATCATCGCCTGCGCGACAATCACGCAGGTAGCGCCGCACCCCGTATCGATGAGCGCCAGGTCAGCGGCGGGCGTTTTTTCAGAAACGTGCTGATCGATCACCAGTGTGACCCGCCGATTTTGAGGGAAGGAGTTGTTCTTAAAGGCCGGCTGTGTGTCCACGAGCGCAACAGCCCGGCCGGTCTTGAAATCGGTGCGCTTAAGGCGCCGAGCAGGAATTCGGAGCGCGTTCACCATTGCCCGGTTCTCCATGCGGCCGATGACACCGCCGTACGCAATCTTCGATTCCACTCCAAACCCTTGTTGCAGCAAATGCTGAAGCGCAAACGCCGTGGCAAGCGCGTCGGGATCCGGATAATCGTGCGTCAGGATCAGCATGTTGGAGAGCGCCGCTCCGCGTTCGGCAAGAAAGCGCAGGAGTTCCCGAGCGCACTGGGTCGAGGGCGCCTCGTTGTTCTGCTGCTCGCCTTCGAGCTTGGTGGTTATTTCACTCATTAGGTATAAACAAGAAGAAAAGGGTCTATCGGGGCAACCCGATTGACGCTCCAGAGCTTGCTGATCGAAGCATCCGTGATGGGGCTGCCTCGTGGAAGCAACAGAAACCCGTTCGCGTTGAAGACGTCCCGCGCCAAGACCATTTCTTTCTTGAGTTCGATCAGGAGGATTTCCCGTTCCCCCCGCGGCATCACCGTGAGATGCGCGGCTTTTGACAGCGCGTTGATGGTATCCGGATCAAACTTTATTCCCGCCTCTTGTTCGATTTCCGCCATGGCCAGGATGCTTGGCCCATGCTTCGTGCAATATTCGGTTGCCACGCACAGCAACCGGGAAAGCCAAGGGATCATGTCTTCCTTAAGTCCGTCCGGATAGCCCGAACCATCCCAGTATTCGTGGTGGGATCGAATGATCTCCGCCGCGCCACCCAGAAAGTCAAAACCCTTGAGGATGTTTTGCGCTTCTCCCGGATGCTTTTGAATCAGCGCAATATCCTTTTCTTCGCATTTATCCGGCCCTCGGATCCAGCGCCTTACAAGTTCGCGATCCACCTGGATGAGCCCCACATCGTGAAGCGCGGCGGCCCAAATTAAGCTGCGGGCGTCTTCCGGCTCGAGTTTCAAAATCTCGCTTAGCGTCTGGCACAAGGCAACGGTCCTCACCGACACGTTTCCAATGTTCGGATGAAACGTGTGGAGCATCTTCGTGAAAGCCCGCATTGCAGGATTGGCGGCTGTGGGAAGATCTGTTGATCGACCGTTTTCAGAAAAACGATTCGATTGATCCAGATCAGATTCGGAGGGTTCCTTCCCGTGCTGGGCCGGGAGGCGATTCCGGGTTGACGGTTGAGCCGCGCCTGAGAGCTTCAAATTCAGTTGAATGTTGTTGTCGTGCAGCGATTTGTTCTCCGAGATCAATCGTGTGAACCGAATCGCGTCTGAAAGCGTGATCAAAAGGTCGTCCTTAAACCACGGTTTCGGGACGAATCGAAAGATCGTTCCGGATTTCACAGCGTCCGCAAGGGCGCTGACCGGAGTTCTCCCTCTGAACAGCAATCTGACAACGGAGGGGTGGTACTCTTGTACCTTTCTTAAGAGATCCAAGCCGGAGGCTTCTACGATTTTGTCATCCGCAATGATTATCTTAATTTTTTTGTCTTGAATAAGGTCGAATACAAGGTCGGCGTTGTCTGTTTGAGTCAGCAAATAGCCTTCCGGCTCGAGTTGCGATTTGAGCACGGAGTACGCGATTTCGTCATCCGAGGCGACTAGCACCCGGATTTCGCTCGGTTTTGATAAGGCTGGAGGCTCAGGCATACGGCATTCGATCGAGATGAATGCATGTTTCGTTTGGTCCCCGGAAAGTCAAGCACGACGCTGCGAGAATCCAAGGTTTTCGTGTTCTTGAAACTTGGAGTCCTTCCTTGTTGCTTAGCGTTTGCTATTTGGTATGAAGGCGGTCGTGGCAACGGGGCCAACCGTGATTTTAACACCCAATGAAAGTGCAGCTTGATTTGAATATGCAGGCGCAGCCGACAGGGGAAACCTGTGGGCCAACCTGTTTGCACGCGTTGTACCGGTTTTATGGCGACCCCATCTCGCTTGAAGCGGTCATTGCGGAGGTGCCGAGCCTGCCCACAGGAGGCACATTGGGCGTTATCCTGGCGTGCCATGCGTTGCGCCGCGGTTATCGGGTCCGGATTTATTCGTATAATCTGAACGTTTTTGATCCCACGTGGTTTGGACCCAAGGCTCCAAACATTCAAGAGCGATTGAAGGCGCAACAGGCTGTGAAGGAAGATTCGAAGCTCCGGACATCGACTCGTTTCTACCTTGAATATCTCGAACTGGGAGGCGATTTGCGCTTTGAGGATTTGACAAAGGCGCTGATACGGAAATACCTCAATCGCTCGCAGCCCATATTGACGGGGCTCAGCGCCACGTACATGTATCGAAGCGCGCGTGAATTTGGCCCCAATCTGGATTACGACGACGTGCGAGGGGAGCCGTTGGGGCACTTTGTGATTCTCTCTGGATACGACCGGGCGCGCAGGACTGTCCAGATCGCCGATCCGCTGCTTCCAAATCCAGTTTCTTTGGATCACTATTATGAGGTGAATATGGATCGGTTAATCGGGGCGGTTTTCCTGGGGATACTTACCTACGATGCCAACCTGATTGTGATCCAGCCGCGGTAATTCAATCTCCGCGTTCCGATATGCATAAGCTCATAGTCGTCAATAATCCTCAAGAATGGCCGCTCCACGTTCCGGATGTGGAAGTTGTTTCGGCGCGGTCTTACCTTCTCGATCCGAAGTATGCGGATCTCGATCGGGCGAAAGTGTTTAACTTCTGTCGTTCGTATCGCTATCAGGCCATAGGGTATTATGTTTCGCTGTTGGCCGCGGCGCGCGGACACAAGCCGATCCCGAGTATTTCAACCATTCAGGATATGAAATCCCAGACGGTGGTTCGACTGATGTCCGGAGAACTCGACGAATTGATTCAGAAAAGCCTGAATACCATTCGCTCGGAACGGTTTACGCTCAGCATCTATTTTGGGAAAAATATCACCGAGAAATACGAGAAGCTAAGCGCCGAGCTGTTTAAACTATTCGAGGCGCCGTTCGTGCGCGCGGAATTTCTGAAAACAGACCGATGGAGCCTCCAAAGCATCGGTCCAATCGGAGCTCGGGAGATCCCCAATTATCATCACGATTTCGTTATTCAGGCCACAACCCAGTTCTTTTCGGGCCGACGGCCAAGCGTCCGCGCTAAAAGTGTCGAGCGGTACAATATGGCCATTCTGTTTGATCCGGAGGCAAAAGATCGAGCCTCCGATTCTGGAGCGATCGCGAAGTTTGTAAAAGCTGCCGGAAGACTCGGAATTCGCGCCGATGTCATTGGCAAGGAAGATTTTGCAAGCATTGCGGAGTATGACGCGCTCTTTATTCGAGACACGACGAATGTCAATCACCACACTTACCGATTCTCCCGGCGCGCCTTGGCGGAAGGGTTGGTAGTCGTTGACGATCCGGAATCGATTTTGAAATGCACGAACAAAGTCTATTTGGCCGAGCTCCTCGATCAGAGGGAAATACTCGCTCCCAAGACGATGATTGTTCACAAGGATAACATGGACCAGATCGTCCCGCAGCTTGGATTGCCGTGCATTCTGAAGAAACCGGACAGCGCGTTTTCGCAGGGTGTTGTCAAAGCGGAAAGCGACGAGGACGTAGCGAAAAAGATCGAGGAGATGCTTGAGGGTTCCGACCTTGTGATCGCGCAGGAATTTCTTCCGACACCGTTCGATTGGCGGATCGGGATCTTCGACCGGAAACCGCTTTATGCCTGCAAGTATCATATGGCCTCCAAACATTGGCAAATCGTGCATCGGGACGATGGCCAAGAGGAGCGCTACGGGCGCGTAGAGACTCTCCCCGTGGAACTGGCGCCGTCCGCGGTCGTGCGAACCGCTCTCAAGGCGGCAAATTTAATCGGCAATGGTCTTTACGGCGTGGACCTTAAACAAGTGGGAAGAAAGTGTTATGTCATCGAGGTCAATGACAATCCCACGATCATGGCGAGCTTCGAGGATGCTATTCTTAAGGACGCGCTTTACGAGAGAATCATGGAAGTGTTTTTGCAGCGACTCGAACGTCGGCGGCAAGGAATCCAATCGTGACAACCGTATCTTCACGTTTGCGCCTGTTCCAAGGAATTGGCGTCGAGCTCGAGTACATGATCGTGGATGCGGAGACGCTTTCGGTGAAGCCAATAGCAGACGAACTCATCCGATCCGTTGCCGGGGAGTATGTGTCCGATTTGGACCGCGGGGCGGTGTCCTGGTCCAACGAACTTGTACTGCACGTCATCGAGTTGAAAACGAACGGTCCCGCATCTTCGCTCGATGGACTCGCCGCGGAATTTCAATCCCAAGTGTGTGAAATCAATCAGAGATTGCACCCATTTGGAGCGCGTCTCATGCCGACGGCCATGCATCCCTGGATAGATCCTCATCACGAGTCCCGCCTTTGGCCTCATGAATACAGTCCCGTGTACGAGGCATACAACCGCATTTTTGGCTGCCAAGGGCACGGATGGTCGAATCTCCAAAGCACCCATCTGAACCTCCCGTTCGCGACGGACGAGGAATTTGGACGATTGCACGCCGCCATCCGTCTCGTGCTGCCGCTGCTTCCAGCATTGGCGGCCAGTTCCCCGATCACGGATGGACAGGACTCGGGCTGGGTGGATAACCGGCTGGCGGTATATCGAACCAACTCCGCAAAGATTCCGTCGATCACCGGGCGGGTCATTCCGGAAGCCGTGTTCTCAGAGGCCGCGTATCAAGAGAAAATTCTTCAGCCCATGTATCGAGATATCGCTCCCTTCGATACGGAGGAGGTTCTGAGGGACGAGTTTCTCAATTCCCGGGGAGCAATAGCCCGTTTCTCGCGCGGCAGCATCGAAATTCGGGTGTTGGACATCCAAGAATGTCCGAAGGCCGATATTGCGATCGCCTCGGCGGTGGTCGAGACCGTTCGTGCTTTGACTCAGGAGCGGTGGACGGATGGCGCGTCGCAACGGGCATTGACAACCGAGTATCTGGAGTCCCTCTTCTTAGACGCGGCAAGGAATGGTGAGGAGGCGGTTATTAACGAACCCGGCTACTTGCGTTTGTTCGGAATTCAGGACGTGCGGCGCTGTTTGGCCGGGGAATTTTGGGAAAAGATCCTGAATGAGGTGTTGGGAGAATCGTTCGGCGCGGGCAGCATCGGGGAGGCCCTGAGAACAATCACCGGCGGGGGAACTCTGGGTCGGCGGATCATTCGCTCGCTGAGAGGGGATTGGTCGAGGGATAGAATGAAGGAAATATATCGGCGGCTTTGCGAATGCCTGGAATCCGGCAGACTCTTTGAGCCCTGACTCGAATCGAGCCTCATGGCCGATTGAGCCTGGACCTTCAAGACTTGGTCAACGATCGCCCCTTGGGAAAGACCCTCAACCGGCTGCAATCCCATGGCCAACTCTTCGATCAACTGCGCCAAGCTCTGCGCATCGCTCCGGTCAGCGGACAAGAAGGACTCAATGATGAGGGCGAGTCCGTCGAGATGAATACTCTCCAGCGAGACGTTCAGGCATTTACAGAGCAAGTTCGCGCGCGTCCCGACTACTCAACCATTGGTCAGGTAGGTACGGCGACTATCACGCTCACCGTGACGGATTCAGGCGGAGAGAGGGCAAAAAGAAGCTTCACATTGACCGTGAACGGCGGAGAGCCGCCAAGGATCACAGCGCAGCCTCAAAGCACAACTGCGACAATTGGTTGGGCGCATCTCCGAATGAGGGCAGACCACCCTCCGCACTTCCGCCAAGAAGGACGC
>JAQBVM010000274.1 GCA_027623095.1 Verrucomicrobiota bacterium | reverse complement strand
ATGATAAACTGCTCATGGGAATTCCATCCGCAGCTTGCGTGCATTGCCGCAGTCTCTCAACCCTGGAGACGGCCGTCAATTCTTATTTTATCTGTCCGACCCCTTTACGACCCCTTTACAACGAGCAGTGGTCGAATCTGATGGTGGGTAATGAGGCTCGTTTTACGGACTCGTCCGATGATGAGAAAAGAGACTTCAAAAAGGCGATGACCTTCACTCACCCGGTCACCGGTCAGGAAGTCTTCTGTTCGTGGCACGGCAAAATCCAGACCCCGCTGTATCGGATTCACGTTGAATGGCCGATGCCGGAAAAAGTAAACGACGTGTATCAGCCATTGTTGGTCGCCTACATTGGCCCCAAGCTGACCAAAAGATAATACGCTGCGTATGCCCACATATATTAACGACCTGTTTGATCTGCCCGATGCCGAGTCTGTGGGAAGAAATAACCGATATCGCAATCGATCTACAAGGTTGACAACCTTGTAAACCAGTATCATTCTGACTTTGCTATGCCAACGACACTTGAGAAAAAGGGCGGCAAAATGAAGCTGCCATCCAACGAACAGGCGGTGGTGGATGAATTCACGACCCTCATCCGCAAACATCAGGATCAGGCGCCAGGCACGCTCGCGAGGTTGGTCGGGCTCGCCTTCGAGTTTACCATCGGCGGGGGTAAGTCACGGGAGCAAAAGCTGGCGCGGGCACACGTTCGCGGGCTGGGCGCCCGGCAACAACTGGCGGAAGCGGACGGGGGGAGCTGTTCGTCGGACGATGTGGCCCGGCTGCTGCAAATCTCGAAGACGGCGGTGCTCAAACGGCTGGCGGCCGGTCGGCTGCTGGCGTGGCGGGAAGAGCGGCTTCAAGCTGCCCGGTTTCCTCGCTGGCAGTTTGACGATCACGGCCACGTGCTGAGCGGCCTGGAAGGGGTGCTCGAAATCCTCAATCACGATGAGCGTCTGGACGCTTGGGGCAAGATTCTGTTTTTCTTGCAGGAGAAACCGAGTCTGGGTGGCCGACGGCCCTTGGACTTGCTGCGAGAAGGCAAACTAAAGGAAATGATTCTCGCCGCCCAAGCGTATGCCGAGTAAAGCCGCCTCGGTAAGAACGATGTATCAGCCGGGAGCCGATTTCAATCGGCGGGCGATTCCTGTCACTCGCCAGCCCCAACGCAACTGGTTCCGGGTGCATCGGTCTGGTTCTCCGGCGATTCAATTTGGCATCCGCCCGTATCATCGTTTTTCCCACGCGAAGTGTCCGTTCCCCTTGCTCTATGTGGGGTCCAGTCTGTCGGCCTGCTTGTGGGAGTATTTTGGTGATGACGTCTTCCGTGGCCGGCACGTGATCTCCGCCGCCAAGTGGAATGGTTGCAGCCTCAGCCAGATTGGGGGTCCCCAGTTGAAAACCTGCGCCATCAGCCTGGAGGCAACCCGGAACGCCATGGGGGTTGATAAGGCCAGCCTGCTGGCGGCCGACATCAGCATTCCCCAAGCATGGGGACTGGCCGTGCAGCAACACCCGGCGGCTTTCGACGCCCTCAAGTATTCGAGCCGTTTCATAGACCAACCCTGCCTGGCTCTCTTTGATCGCGGAGGAATGGCCGCCCAGCTTCAAGAGACTTTGCTGGGGCCGTTGAACATCCTTGATGCCGCCGTGGACTGGCTCGATGAGCGCAAGGTGGCACTGGTGTAATCCGATTGATTTGAACCATGCTCACTTACATTAAGGACCTTTTTGATCTGCCGGATGCCGTGCGCGGCGGCGATTTCGTCTTGCGCCTGGCCGAGGGACTGGAGCGCCCTGAGCAAACGCTGCGCGATTACGTCGTGACGCCCCAACTGGCGAAGTGCTTCGATGAGGCGCTCTCGCTCGTGCGCGATGCGCTCGAAGGGAAAACCAGCAAGGCGTGTTACCTGCTCGGCAGTTTCGGCAGCGGCAAAAGCCATTTCATGGCCGTGCTGAATCTGCTGCTGCAACAGAACGCCACAGCACGCGAGATTTCCGAACTGGCGGATGCCGTGACCAAGCACAATTCCTGGACAAGCGGCAAGAAATTCATGCTGGTGCCGTTCAACCTGATTGGCGCGACCGGCCTGGAAGCCGCTCTGCTCGGCGGCTACGCCGACCACATTCGACGGCACTATCCAGACGCGCCCACGCCGGCAGTCTATCGCGCTGAAGCATTGTTCGAGGACGCGAAAAGTTTACGTCAGGCAATGGGAGACAAATCGTTCTTCGCGAAACTGAACCGGGAAGAACAAAAACAGAGCCTTCTTACGTCGGCTCCTACGAAAGGGGGTGGCTGGGGAGATCTGGAAGGTGGCTGGGATGCGAAGCGATTTGAACGCGCGCTGGCGGCGCCCGCCAACAACGCCGACCGCCGTCAGCTTGTCACGGACCTGGTCGAGACGTTTTTCCGCGCGGCGCAGAACAACTCGGAGTTCATCAGCCTCGACGACGGCCTGTCCGTCATCAGCCATCATGCGCGCGAGCTTGGTTTTCAAGCGGTCATCCTGTTTCTGGACGAACTGATCTTGTGGCTGGCGAGCCATGCTGCCGATCCGGGCTTCATCGCCCGCGAGGGACAGAAGCTGGTGAAGTTGGTCGAGGCATCCCGCGCGGACCGCCCGATCCCGCTCGTGAGCTTTATTGCGAAGCAGCGTGAGATTTCCGAGCTAGTGCGCGATCAAGTGACCGGAGCGCAACTGGCCGCCATCGGCGATGTGCTGCGGTATTGGGAAGCGCGTTTCGCAAGCATCCGGCTTCAAGATAGCAACCTGCCGGCAATTGCCGAGAAGCGGTTGTTGAAGCCGAAGAGCGAGGCGGCGAAGGCGGAAATTGATACGGCTTTTGCGCAGACGATGGCGGTGCGGAAGAACATCCGGGATATTTTGCTCACCGATGAGGGCAACCCGGAGATGTTCCGCAAGCTGTATCCGTTCAGTCCCGCGCTGGTGGAAACTCTGGTGGTGATGTCCTTCGCACTGCAAAGGGAACGCACGGCCTTGCGAGTGATGTTGCAAATTTTGGTCGAGCAGAAGAATCGGCTGAAGCTCGGCGACATTGTGCCGGTGGGAGATATTTTCGACGTGATTTCCGAAGGCACGGACGCCGTGAGCGATGTGGTGAAACGTGATTTTGAAAAGGCGAAGCGCCTTTACGAGCAGAAGCTACGGCCAGCACTCGAACAGCACTATAAGATGCGCGCCGAGCAGGCACTCGCGTTGCCACCGGAGGATCCAAATGGGCAAGCCTTCCGCGCGGATGACCGGATCATCAAGACGCTGCTACTGGCCGCCTTAGCGCCGCAGGTCAAAACGCTCAAGGACATGGACGCCCAACGACTCGTGGCGCTGAACCACGGCAGCTATCGCACGCCCATTCCCGGACGCGAACAAACGTTCGTCATCGACAAGTGTCGTCGGTGGGCCGGGGCGACGGGAGTCATCAAGCTGGAAGGTTCGAGTGACAATCCGCGCATCACGCTGCAACTCACCGACGTTGACACCGACCGCATCATTGAGCAGGCGCAGGCGGAAGACAATGACGGCAACCGACGGCGCAAAATCCGCGAAGTGTTGTTCGAGGAATTCGGACTGCCGAAAGAAGACGCTCAACAACTTTTCTACCGCTACCGCTTTCGTTGGCGCGGCACCGACCGTGAGTGCGAGCTTCAGTATGCCAACGTCCGCGAACAGCCGTTCGACACGTTCAAGAACAAAGCAGAACAGTGGCGGGTCATCATTGATTTCCCATTCGACCAGGCCCCACACGGTCCGCGCAGCGACATCTCGCGCTTGCAGCAGTTCCGCAACGAGAATGAGGACGGCTACCGCACGCTCGTGTGGATTCCCTCGTTCTTGAACCACGACGCGCTGAGAGAACTCGGACGGCTGGTGATCCTCGACCATATCTTGACCGGTGAACGATTCGACCAATATGTGAGCCATTTGTCGCCCGCCGACAAAGCGAGCGCCAAGGGTTTGCTCGAAACCCAGCAGAAGCAGCTTCGGGCCAAAATGGTGGCGCACTTGCAGGCGGTTTATGGCGCTGGGAGCGGACTGGGAAACTCCGCCGATGCGGCGCAGCAATTGGAGCCAAGCGAGCAGTTCCAATGTCTCGACGAGACCGGGGAGATCCAGCCGCCGGTGGCGGCGAACTTCAAACAGGCGCTTACCTCCTTGCTGGATCAGGCGCTCAAAAAGCAATTCCCAGTCCATCCAATTTTCGACGATGACTCGAATCTGCGTCCCGCCGTCCTCGGTCGCGTGCTGGAAGAAGTTACGCGAGCCATCCAGACGCCTGACGGACGCATCATTGTGGACCAAGCCAAGCGGCGCGAGCTGCGGCAAATTGCCAATCCACTCAAGCTGGGAGACATGACCACCGAATCAGCCTTCGTGCTCGGGCACCATTGGAAAAATCACTTCGACCGGAAGGAAGCCGAGCACGGCGGTCCGGTGACGGTGACCAAGTTGCGCGAGTGGATGGATGAACCGCAGCGGTGGGGATTGCCGCGAGATTTGCGGAACGCCCTCCGGTGGCCCGATCACTCCGCCGCCGGGAACGGTTGGCAAACCGGGAATCCCACCGCTTCAGTTCAAGCCCAATGTCGTTTCTTCTCACCTGACGGTGTTGAACAGTGATGAGGCTGAAGTTCGGGCGTTTTATGCGAACGATTCCGAAGGGTTGCAGCGCAATCGCCGACTGGTTGACGAACTGAAAAGGCTCTACGGCGAAAGCCAGATTGAAGGTGACAGCCTCCCGGAGGGTTTGCCGTCCGAGCGCATCTTGGAAGCGTTGGAAGTTCATCACATCAAAGCTCTCGCCCAAGGGGGACCGGACGAAAAGAAGAACATGATCGTCCTCTCGGCAACGCTGCACGCCCTTATCCACGCGGACCCTGACTGCCGAATCGATTTGGCGATAGGAACAATGACGCTGTTCGGTGTGCAACTGAAGGTCCTGGTCAAAGCTCCCCACCTGTAAGAACGAACGAAATGCCCATTCCTTCGCCACAACAAGTGCGTGCCTTGGTAAGCCGGCTCTGCCAGAAGCGGAATGAAAAACCGTCGGTGGTCGGGATCGAATCTCCGGCGGGATGGTCGGGACCGGCGGAGTTGGAAGTGGAAGGTACCCAATACACCGTCGTCGAGGCTGACTCGCCTCTTGCCATCCGCGTATGCCTGCTCGCGGCGGAGAAGGCCGGACAACGGTTGGTGCTGTTGACTCCATTGCAGACCCAAAATCTTGGCGACGACATCCTGGGCCGCTTGTGCAAAGCGAAGCTAATTCCTCTGAGTGCACGGGAAAGTCTAAAGGACATTTTTCAGGTCAACCGCAGCGATTCGTCCAGTGGCGTGCATCCTTTCATTCTGGCCAATCGCTGGTTCGCCGAAACTCTGCTGGAGTGCGTACCCTCAGAGGGAGTTCTGCCCGCGCCAAGCGGATTTCTGGATTTGGATACGGCGTGGGGTCTCGTTCTGCGCGCCAAACTCGGAATTTCACAAAGCCATCCCGACAGCCAGGATTTACTCGCGTGGAGTGCGGAAGATGGTCACTGGGTTGCATGGCAAAACTGCCGAACGGAATTGAAGGCTGCAGCGCGCGACTGGATTTGCCAGACCGCTGGGGCCGCCGGACTTTCAATCGTGGATTGCATCGAAGCCGGGCACGGGAAAGAGGCCGTAGCATTGGGGCTGACGTTCCATGTGGTTTTGGCACCGGACGCGCACAAAACGGCTCGGTTGCGAGACGCTGCGGTGAGGCTGGAACGATTTACCGCCAGCCGGCCGATTTCTCGGGCTTCAGCGGAAGCATGGAAACGAGCGTCAACCGACTATTTCGAATCCCTAAACCGTCAAGTGCGCGATGCTGCGGCGCGAGAATGCCTGCAACAGTCGGATGAATTGTTGCGCCAAGTGCAGGTGGATTCGTTCGCTTATCTGAGCAACTACTCCCCCGCTGGCTTCGAACAAAGGATTGAGCGATGCGCTCCCAACATCCTCGCCGCACTGGAGAATGGCAGCCCGGCGAACCTCAAGGAACTGACCAGCCGGGTGGACTTGGCTGACGATCATTACCTGGCTTCAAACGCTTCTCCTCGCGTGGACCGGTTGCGCATGGCCCTTCGGTTGACAAGGTGGCTGGCGATGCGCAAGCCGCACGTGACTGGCGCGTTCGATCAGATAGCGCTCGAATACTCGGATGAAATCAGTTTCGTGGATTGGGCTCGGTATTCACTCTACACAGGAGAGAGCATCCCGTCGCTCGGGCAGGCCTACGCACGCCTTCTCGAAGTTGTTTGCGCGGCGAGAGAGGAACTGAATCATCTTTTTGCTCAGGCGGTCGTGCCATGGAATCCGACAGCGGGTTCGGGCGTGATCCCTGGCGAAAACATTCTGCGGGAGGTCGTGGCACCAGCGGCAAAAATTCAACCTGTCCTCTTGATCGTGCTGGACGGAATGAGCCTCGCCGTTTTCCGAGAGTTGAGTGTGGATCTCAGTGCGCATGGTTGGGTGATGGCGAACTTCGAGGGCGAAACAAAAATCCACGCCGCTGCGGCGCCGTTGCCCACGGTCACCGAGCATGCGCGTCGAAGTCTTCTTTGCGGCCGGATTGATTCCGCGGTCGGTGAAGTTGCAGGATTTGCCGCGAATCCGGATTTGGCCGAAGTCTCGGCGCGAACTCATCCTCCTCTGCTGTTCCTCAAGGGCGACTTGATGGACCCGGCGGAGGGTGGACTCTCGAAAGATTTGCGAGATGAAATTGGATCGGCCAGGCGGAGAGTCGTCGGCGTCGTGGTCAATGCGGTGGATGACCTAATGACCAAGGGCGACCAGATTTCTTTGCCATGGAAGCTCGATCACCTGCATGTGTTGGCGCAACTCCTGGACGCCGCCCAAGCCGCAGGCAGGTTGATCGTTCTAACGAGCGACCACGGGCACGTGCTCGAATATCAAGGCAAAATGCGAGCGGGTGGTGAAAGCGACCGCTATCGCTGCACCGGGGGTGCTCCGACCGAAGGGGAATTGGAAGTATTTGGACCGAGGGTTGGCAATTTCGCCGGGGGGCGCTTCATCGCTCCGTGGAGCGAGAGAATTTACTACACGTCCAGAAAGGCGGGCTACCACGGTGGACTCACACCGCAAGAAGTGATGGTCCCTGTAGCCGTGTTTGGCCGCGAGGAATTCAACCTGAAAGGCCTGGTTGCTGCACCGACCATTCAGCCATCCTGGTGGACGGAAGAGGGTGTTCAAGCCGGTAGCGGAGAGCCCCTGGCGGCAGCTTCCGCGAGCGCAAAACTGGAGCATGATTTGCCGCTCTTTGTTGCGGCGGAGAGTCGAGCACAAGCATCGGCGCGAGATTGGATTGACCAACTGCTGAGGTCGCCGGTTTACCAGAGGCAGGCGAGTCTCATGGGCCGGGCCGCCCTCTCGGCTGATTTGTTGCGAGCGATCCTGAATGCTCTCCAAGACCGTGGGGATAGGATGCTCAAGCCAGCGTTGGCACAGCGAATCGGTCAGCCGGAATTTCGGTTGCCCGGAGTCATTGCCAGTTTGAGACGCGTCATGAACGTGGACGGCTATCCCGTCATCACGTTTGAGGAGGCGTCCGGCACCGTCTGTCTGAACCGACAACTCCTGAAGACGCAGTTCGAAATCGAGTAACACGATTATGGTTAGCCCCCAGCGAAGAATCGAAATCCTGGACGCACTACGGCGCGGGACGGTTCCCCGGCGCGGGCTGGAAGCATTCGCGGTGGGTATGGAGCGGTTGCAAACCACAATTGATGAAGAGTTGAAGCAGGTCGCCTCTGGAGGGAGTGTGTTCAAGGCAGTCCGGGGCGAATACGGTTGCGGCAAGACGTTTCTGGCCCGCTGGCTGCAAGACAGGGCGCAACGTCAGGGTTTCGTGAGGGCGGAAGTACAGATCAGCGAGACGGAGACACCGTTGCATCGTTTGGAAACTGTGTATCGGCGGCTGATAGAAAGATTGAGTTCGGCGGAAGGTGATGAGGGGGTCTTTCGGACCGTAATTGATGGTTGGTTCTATGCGTTGGAAGAAGACGTGCTGGCCGACGGTGGCGCAGCGGCGTCCACCCCTGCGGCATTGCTCGAACGGTGACCCGAGCGTTATTCAATTACCCAAACCACGCGACAGTCTGTTTCGAGGTTGAACGCGTCGAGGACGGACCGGCGGTTAATCGGCCCGTTTCCACGCATCCGGATTCTTCCGTGAGAACGACAGGGCCGACGATGAAACTCTAGAAGCGATAGTTGGCTTTTACCCGGAAGGTGCGACCGTCCTGTTGAATCCGGTCCTGTAGATGTTCGGCCGCGCCAGGATGGTAGTATTCCTTGTCAAACAAGTTGTAAACACTTGCGGATAACTCCAACCCCTTCACGAGTTCGTGGCTAAACAGCGTCAGGTTGGCCAGCCAATAATCCCCGGAAGCATTTCCCATCAGAGTCTTCCGGCCGCTCAAATACTGAAATTCCAAACCGGCAAAGATCTTCTCCTGATACAGCGGCGCGATCAAGTTCAGCTTGGCCATTTGCTTGGGTACGGAGGCTAAGACTATCCCTGTGTTCGCATCCTCGGTATGTTGGACGGAGTAACTAATCCGGCTCCGAAACCCACGCGAAAACCTGCCCTCCAGCTCCAATTCGAGTCCTCTGGTCTCGACGGCATCAATATTGTCGAAAAAGCCCAACTCATCCTCCGGATCCAATGTCTCCGAGATCAGGTCATCGATCTCGTAATAAAAGCCCGAAACCGAGCTGCGCCAGTACTTGCCCACGCCTTGCTCCCACACCAATTCATAAGTATCGATGGTCTCCGGTCGCAGTGCGGGGTTGGCTTTGAAGGTTCCCTCATTCCCACTCTCAACACCCTCATCGCTGTAATACAGCTCGTAAGCGCTAGGTGCCCGAAAGGCGGTTCCGTAAAGCGCCTTTAAGGCCGTCGTGCGATGGGGATTGTAGATCAAACCCAATCGCGGATTCGTCGTGCCGCCAAAGTTGTCGTATTCGTCGTGCCGCACGCTGGCACTCAAGGTCACGTTTGTGAGCACTTGAAAGTCCGCCTGGGCAAATGGGCTCCAAACCTGACTGCTGCGCTTGTCATCGAGATAAACATAGAAGTAATCTTCCGGCTCCACGTCCGCGTTGTATTGGTCTTGCCGGACATTGTCCCGGTATTCAAATCCCACAGTCAACGTGTGCCGGTCGAAGAACTTTTTATTCCCAATCACTTCAACACCCCACCAATCTCCCTGGTTGTGATCGTCGTTGATCACCGGCAGAACTGGATCTCCCGGCTCTTCGGCGCGGTCATAGATGTAGAGTCCGTGATAACGATAGCGATCATAGAAAAGTCGCGAAATAATTCGGAGATCGTTCTGAAAGACGTGCTCGTGCTTCAAATCCACGTACGAATGGTCATCCACGGTCCAGTTGTCCGGGTGATTGAACACCGTTTCAAACGCTCCGGTGGGCACCCCCTTTTTTCTGGAAGAATAGGCTCCAGTTAATGTGAACTCTTTGAAGGAGAGCTCAGCGAAGTATCGGTCGTACCGCTCGAGGTCGCGATTCCTGGCAATGCCGTTATTGGACGCCGGGGCATCATACTCCGGATAATACAGACTTTCGTTTCCCTCGCTGTCGAAGTAAGAGCCTGACAAGAGGAGGCCCAGTCCGTTCTTGAACTTATTGCCGTAGCTCACACGGCCTTTGTAGGCGTTAAAGCTTCCAAACTCGGCGGAGACCTCCGGGCCGCCCAAATTGGCCCCGGCTTTGGTGACCACGTTAATCGCTCCGAAAAAGGCGCCTTCACCGTAAAGCGAGGAACTGGGCCCTCGAACCACCTCCACGCGGTCAATCAAGTCCAAATCCAAGATAAACTCATTGTCTAGAATCGCGCCGTTGAAAATATTCTCATTGAGGCGGTGCCCGTTCACCAGAAGCAGCATGCGGGAATTATAATCGCCAGACCGGCCGAAACCGCGCACTCCCACATAACTGTAGTTTCGGTCGTGGGTGAGGGAAAAA
>JAQBVM010000273.1 GCA_027623095.1 Verrucomicrobiota bacterium | reverse complement strand
TTTGGCCCGCCCAGTCCACGAACATCTTTTCCCCGGGCAGATGGTGTTGGCGCAGGACCGGATCCAAGGTGCCTGCCCAAAGTTGATAGAGTTCACAGAAACGGCTGTAGCCGTAGCCCTCGGGATGGGCCTGGAGATACTCCTTCCAAAGCAGCATCAACGTCACCGACTTGCGGCGAAGTTCCTTATGGATTTAAGGCCAGTCCGGCAGAGACGCGCAACGGTCGGCCTCCGGGGGCGCGGCAGCCAGCAACTGGTTCAACAGTTCTTTTTCATCTTGCCCCTCCGGCAGCGGCCATTTGACTCCCGCCGCCTCCGCCCTCTTGAGATAATCGCCCACCGTGCTGCGAGGTAATCCGCAGCTTCGGGCAATCTCCCGAGTCGTGAGATTGTTTTGATATTTGAGTCGTAGGATTTCTTGAATTTGACGCATGGATAGTTTTTTTCGTGCCATTGGATTTGCTTTCCCGATTCATATTGAATCGAGCGCAGACCCTGGCAGTTCACCCAGCGCCGCTCCACTCCTTGTCCTGGATTCCGGACTTTTTCGGACACCGTTACGGAACGATTCGGACAAGGTTCCGCTCATTTCGGACACCATTCCGATGGCACCCAAAAACTGACCGATATCAGCCCGGAACCTTGTCCGATATGAATCGGAATCACTGTCCGATATCGACCGGAATACGCAGAATCCCCCGTAGGCAAAGAATCGAACCAAGTGAGCACACGGTTTCGAATGACCGCTTCCGGAACTCTCGATTTCAGAGACGAACCGTTCAAATTGCGCCAAGTAGACTTCCAGCGCCTGTCCGAATGTCATACTCCCCCGTGTCATGGCATCGCTGCTTTCGGAAGACGCCCGTTCGACTTTTCCCAGATCGGCGAGTCTGAGTTTTGCGACGGAGATTCGTGTCGTCTTGAGCGACTTGACGATGAGCTTGCCCTTAACGCGAATTCGGGCGTAATATTTACCCACTAGTGCGCTCGTAGCTCAGTTGGATAGAGCAACTGCCTTCTAAGCAGTGGGTCCCGCGTTCGAGTCGCGGCGAGCGCGCCATTTTGCCTTCGGAGAGCGAGTCCCGTCACCGCCAGCCTTCGCTTGCTGGCTTCGGATTGGCAGGCCGCGACTCCTTCACGTTTCAAGCTGGATGATCCGCTGCAGCGGTTGTTTGGAATGCTCGACTTCTTTGCCGCTTCTGTCAGAGGAAAATCGGCGATGAAAGCTTGCCTTGTCGGAAATCTCACTCAAGAGCTCGGGCAGACGAACCCCGGGATTCGTTCGTGCTGTGAAATGAACTTCAATCAATGGATTAGTAACACTGCGACAATGTTGAAGGAGGCGAAACAATCGCATCCGCCGGAATCAGATTTTGATCCCGAGAGCGTCGCGAATCTGATTCTTAGTCTAATGCAGGGCTCCCTGCTTCTTGCGAAAGCGAAACAGAATGTGACGGTGATCGAGCAGAATATCGAGCATTGCCGGGCGTATCTAAAATCGCTGTTCGGACCGGAAACCACTACCGGGCGCTAGCTGTGCATTCCGCGAACTCAACATAGAACCCATGGCGTATAGCGAACAACTTGCGGAGCGAATTCGAAAAGCAATCAGCGGCTGCCGTAACTTCGAAGAGAAAAAGATGTTTGGCGGGCTTTGCTTTACGCTCAATGGCCACATGTGCTGTGGAATTGTGGAGGACACGCTCATGCTGCGTCTTGGTGCCGAGCGTGCTGCGGGGCTTTGACCCAACCGCACGCTCGCGAAATGGATTTTACCGGACGTCCGCTCAAGGGGATGATCTATGTGGCCCCGAGAGGCATCACCTCGGATACAGATCTCGAATCCTGGATCCGCCAGGCGAAAGATTTTGCCGGGTCACTTCCTCCCAAGGAAGCTAAGCCAAAGAGGAAGCGGGCAGCGGAAGTCGAGCGTTCATAAGCAACCGTGCGAACCCAAACCAAAACACCAGTTGTTTTTATTAAAATACCAACTGGTTGGTATCTTTCTGATCCGTCGCTGCTTAACGACGGCGGATCGGGAATCAACACAACGTTCGTTAAGCACGAATAAAAAGGAAAGTTATGAGCCAAGACTGTAATGAAAAACAATGCGTACCCTCCCCCTGCGATTCAAGCGAGTCTCACGGGGGCAAATGCTGTCCGTCCTCATCTGATTCTCCAATCGACTGCGCGGCTGAAATATGGAGAGACTCGTTCTTCGAGGCGATGAAGCAAGCGCAGGTCGAAGTTCTGAAGACGAAGATTCAGAAGGCCTGGGGTCCGATGTTGGATAAGGCTGCGGACGCGATGATCGATACCGCGGGCGCTAAGTGGGAAGTCATGATCGCCAAAGTCAAGGAAGGTGAAAAATGCGATGCGTTCAAATCGACGTTGCGCGATCTGTGGTTGCAGTCCGGGAAATAATGCAGTGACGCAAACGATAAGCACTTTCCATCGTGTGCCTTAATCATCAACAGAGCGGAGGAAACCGGTCATCCTCGAGAGAGGATGACCGGCCTCGCGCTCAACGGTCGATCGCGGTGCTTGTGGCTCCAATTCTGTGCCGATCTTAAGACTCGCGGCGCTTGGCGTTTTATACGCTCGCTTCAATAGGATTGGCCAATTTGTGCCGATTCGCTTAATCGTTGTCCATGAATTCCATGTGGACATTGGTTTCTCGTGCGACCCTGCTTGGAGTAGGGGTGTTTCTTCTGGGTGAAGTGGCAGCAGCAGGAGCGGTAACACGGCCCAATATCGTCATCATGATGGCGGATGACATGGGCTATAGCGACATTGGGAGTTACGGAGGGGAAATCGATACGCCGAATCTCAACCAGTTGGCGGCTGAGGGTGTCCGGTTCACACAGTTCTACAATACGGCGCGATGTTGTCCGACCCGTGCTTCACTCATTACCGGACTGTATCCGCATCAAGCCGGGATCGGGCATATGATGGAGGATCGCGGTTTGGAAGGGTACCGGGGGAACCTGAATCGGAATTGCGTCACGATTCCGGAGGTGCTGAAGCTTGGAGGATATGCCACTTATATGTCCGGGAAATGGCATGTGACCCGACACATTGGTCCGGACGGCCCGAAGTTTAACTGGCCGCGGCAGCGTGGATTTGATCGTTTCTTCGGGACCATTCATGGAGCAGGAAGTTTTTATGATCCAAATTCGCTAACGCTCGACAACACGCAGATTCCACCTGGCAACGATTTCTATTACACCGATGCGATCAGCGATCATGCGGCCGGTTATATCCGCGAACATTCGGCGCGAAGTCCGGAGCAGCCGTTTTTTCTATACGTCGCTTTCACGTCCCCGCATTGGCCGATGCATGCCAAACCCGCCGAAATCGCAAAATACAAGGGGCGGTACGATAGCGGGTGGGACGCGTTGCGAGCGGAGCGCCACCGGCGAATGATCGAAATGGGTTTGGTGAATCCGAAGTGGGCGCTTTCACCTCGGGATCGAAAGTCGCCGGCCTGGGAGAACGCCGAACTTAAGGATTGGGAAACGCGATTGATGGAAGTGTATGCGGCGATGATCGACACGATGGACCAAGGGATTGGCCGCATTGTTCAATCGTTGAAAGACACCGGCCAATTCGAGAACACACTCATCTTGTTTCTGGCTGATAACGGCGGATGCGCCGAGGGCATGGGTCGAGGGAAGGAGTTTACACCGCGCCCAGACGATCCGGTGCAGCCGATGAGACCGGACGAACTGCAGAAGGAAATGATTCCCAAATTTACGCGTGACGGTTACCCAGTGCGTCAGGGCAAGGGAGTCATGGCTGGTCCTCCAGACACGTATATCGGTTACGGACTCTCGTGGGCCAATGCCTCGAACACACCTTTTCGCGAATATAAACACTGGGTGCACGAAGGCGGCATATCGAGCCCGTTGATCGCGCATTGGCCGGAAGGCGTCAAGAGGTCTAGGCAAGGGCAGTTCGAGGCGCAACCGGCGCATTTAATCGATTTGATGGCAACGTGTGTCGATGTTTCCGGAGTGGAGTATCCTCGCGAGAATGGCGGAGAGCGCATTCATCCCTATGAAGGGGTGAGTCTTCGATCCGCGTTCAACGGTGATCCATTGAAGCGGACTGAGCCCATTTTTTGGGAACATGAAGGGAACCGCGCCTTGCGCGAAGGCAAATGGAAACTCGTTGCCAAGGGTCCGGCGGGCTCATGGGAACTCTACGACCTGGAGGCGGATCGAACGGAGCTGAACGATTTAACCGGACAATTCCCGGATCAAGTTCGATCGCTGGCGGAGAAGTGGGAGACTTGGGCCAGGCGAGCCAATGTTCTGCCTTGGATTTGGAATCCTCCGTACCGCGACAATCCTTAAATTCGAATGCGTTATGCTGTCTGTTTCTCGATAACCGCGAAATACGCTCACGGTTCCTTTCTGGGTTCGATCGGGGGTGCGACGGGCTGCTGTGTCTGCAGTAGTCAGAATAGTTTCGATTGAATCTTGCGAATGAGATTGGCGCATTGCGTCAAGAAAATGGAGAAGAACTGGTCGCCTCGCAAATCTTCATCGGTCAACTCCTCAAGAGCGCGCAGTTTGATTCGAGTGACTTCATCCAGGTATTCCTTGAGTTCGTCGGGGTCGATGGATTCCAGGGTGGCATTCACCAGGAGAGAAGAAACATCGAGCGTGCCGGTGAGTATGGCGGTTGTCGCAACGGTTGGAACATTGTCAAGAGGCGCGCTCGGGTTTTCGCCGTACAATCCTCGCGGAATTTCAAAGGCCGCGAAGCCTGGAAAACGCGCCGCGATTGCGTCCGCATTTTCTACTGGCAAGAGCTCGAATTTGCGAGAGGCGAGCACGCGCAGGAGATCGGGATTCTCGATGCCGGTGGTGACGATCGCAGCGTCGGGACCATCATCATGCAGTAGATCGGCAAAGTAGCGTTCGGTGTCCGACAGCGAATCGAAAGGAATTTGGAAGTGATCCAGAAGCTGGCGGGCGCTCTCCCGCATTCCGGAACCTTCCGGACCGAGAGCGACACGCCGGCCTTTCACGTCCTGAAGGGTCGCGATTCCGCTCCCGTGACGAACGATGATATGAACGGGTTCCTTGTATAGCGGCGCCAAGACCGCCACCGGCTTAAAGGCGAGCAGGCTCGATTGCAGAATCGCGAAATGAATCTCATGTTTGGCCAATCGTTCCAAGTTCTCCAGGCTCCCGAGGGAGGGAATCGGTTTTACCGGCCGGTTTACACGCTTTTGAAGCCGCTCGGCCAAAAGCCCTCCCAAACGATGATAGAGCCCACCCTCCGCCGCGGTTCCGATGGAGATCGTTTTGGGAAGTTTCTCCCGCGTGAAATACCACGTGGTGAGCGAAAGAATGACAATGCCGATCATTCCCCATGCGATCCAGCGGTGGAAGAGAATGGACTGCTGTGTCGGATCGGATTCCTCCTCGGCCGAATTCTGTGGATTCACGCGCATCGAGAATCGATTCTCTATCGAGACGGCGCGAACTGCAAGTGTCCGGCGGTGCTCATTGGAGTTTCGAATAGACACCGCTTTCCGCTAAAGAGGAAAGCGGGCTGCTCGTTGTGCGAGTTGGACAAAGGAATGGAGGCAGAGGAATCGGGGATGGCAGACTTCATTCCCTTGCCATCCATGTTCGGTTCCAGCACCGCAACACGGCACACAGTTCAGCAGCGCAGCCGTTCGCGAGTCGCGGGTGCGGTGCACCACCGAACAAGAGGCTTCCGACTACAATCTCCCGGACGGGAGACCGAGACTGTCTGAATGTCCAAACTCCAGGGACCGTCGCTTCGTAGTTCATCGCTCAGCGTGCAATAAGACTGTTCTTTGAATGTTGAATGTTGACCTTACTTCGCTTTCTTGAATGAGAATTTCTGGCCGCCCACACTTGCTTCGTACATGAGCCCTCCTTTGGCAATGGTGAAGACGGCGACCCCCAATTCGTACTTGGCGTTCTTCGACGCGCCCTCGGCTGCGGCCACGGCGCTCAACTGCGCACTGAGCGCGAACTTGCTTTGTTTGAAACTTTCCATGGCGTCTTCGTTCTCGAAGAAGATAGCCTCCATATAAACCTGTCCGCCGAGCTGAAAACCGATGGAAGCCTGCTTCAAGCTGGCGGTGCCGATCCGCATCCCCTTCTCAAAAACTTCCCCATCGCCGATCGCGGCGCCGATACCGAACCCGCCTTTCTTGACTGAAGGGAAGATGGCGTAACCTGTGGATTCTTCAAAGAACTTCGCGATGCTCGAATCCATTTGTTTGAAGATCTTGATGGCTTTATCGACCTCGTCATGCATGTCAGCGGCAGAGCTCGTCAATATTCCGCCCGAGCCGAATATCGTTGCGGTGACCATCGCCGTGAAAAACAATCGTGTGTTCATTATTCTGGTTTGCTCTAATTTAGGTCGTCACTTCATTTTGCCCGGCGCGCTTCCAGCATGGATCTGACTGTTTCAACGTTTGATTGAGCGGAAGGAAGACTGAATCCAAGCGTGTCGCCGTTTGGAGAGAAACCGCCGCCATCCACATCGACAAATATGGGATTGTTGTAGGCGCAGGGTTTGAGCTGTGATTGCGGGCTCGATCCGAATCCCGTCTTTAAATCAAACTTTTCGCCATACGCCACCACGATAATATGGCTGTCCTGTTGGAGCGGGACTTTGATCACACGTTCGAATTTGACTACCCCGTCCTGGAACCAGCCGGGATGCGATTCGCGCGTGAAGTTGAGATCGGGACGCTGCGCGCCATTCACGAGAATTTGAATGCGATCAATATCGATCCAGTCGGTGCATTGAACCCGGACGTTGACTTCCACGGAGTCTGTGGCGTGGGCGAGTCCGCCGGGCAAAACGCCATCCACCGTCGAGACTTCCAGATACGGTCCGGATGTCAGAATAATCCGGCCGGATTTGGATGCGCGGCTCAGCTCGGCCCAATTGAGCTGGCCGGGATGATCTGTGGAACTTGCGACGTAACAGCGCCATCCGCCAACGCCATTGCCGTAAACCGAATGCGCGTCGGACACGGCTTGGGCCCAGATCTGGAATCCTTGGTTCAACATCTGCAGCCAGATGAACTCACGCACGCCGGCGACCACGTCTTTTCCGGCGCTGTTTTTGAAAATCTGGTAGGGGGCGCCCGCGAGGATGTTGGCGGAATTCCCGTTTTGCGTCTCGAAACCGTCGATCATTTTGCCCAAGCCCAGGAACCCGCCGTCGATCCGTCCATCTCCATCACGGTCAAAGAAGTTTTCCACAAGATCGGGATGATTGATCTGGATCCAGCGGTCGGGTCGGAAACCCTGATAATCGCGCAGCGTGATTGCGTTCAGCCTGGGGTCCTTTTCCCACACGGGAGCGCCCGCATCCTGAGTATGCGGAACCGGCGAATAGGGAAACGCGTTAAAGTGGGCGCCGGAGCCGGTCAATTCAACACCGCTTACGGTATTGAGGTATTCGCTGAGACCGAGGTTCTCGATGTGCGGACGCCAATCGTATAAGCGGTTGTGCTCGGTGGTCGGCGCGAACTCGATATGCTCGGCCGCCAGACTGATCACGCGATCGTCCGTGCCGCATGTGTTGTCGCCGCTGGGTGTGGAATGATTGTGAAAGTCCGCGCTGACCCAGCCCGGCGATTGCACCAGACGCTTCAACGTTCCGGAGACGACACCCGTCTCGCCGCCCATCAGTTTGATTTCATGGGCTAGGTGGCTGTACTCCATCCCGCGCGTTACGATAACTTTGTAGCTACCCGGCGGAACCTGGACGCGGAAATTTCCCCTCTCGGAAAAGTATTGGTCAACGCATCCGTGCGCTCGGTTCTGAGGGCCAAGATTAGGGGATTTTGTCCCGTTGATTCCGATAAACTGGGCTTTGCACGGAATACTCCGCCCGAGCTCGTCCAGGATTTTGAACGCGATCGCCGCCTCGGAGGAGAGTTCGACACTTAGTTCCGTTTCGATCTTCGGAGCGATTTCAACGGAACGTTCGACGGATTCACGTCCGATGTCTTGAACCGCAACCGAGTACGTTCCTTTCGGCAGTGACACTCGGAAGAATCCCTGATCATTCGGATAAACCGGGATTGCAAGGTTCGCGAATTTGATGTCCACCTGGCTGCTCGGGATCGCACGGTGTTGCGCGTCTCGTATCCAGCCGGAAAGCGTGCCGGTCGGTTCCCTGTTTGCTGCGACAATTCCGAATGCTTCGCCCGGAGAATTTCCGATCGAGAGGAACCGGGCGTAAGTGATCCCGGCGCCGGCGGCCAATTTGATTTCTGACGGTGGAGCCTTCAAATCACCGCTCTCGATCCACGCGTAGGCGTAACCGGCTTTATCCGCGGGATCGATCGCGTTCGCGACGGTGATACCGTTCGCAACGCCCAATTGTGTCACGGTTGTCCAGCGGTCGGCGGTCTTGATCGTTTTGGTCTGACCGCTCTCGTTTCGAAGATGCGTGATGATCAATACCCCTTGAGCATGGTCGGCGAGCCGATATTCGTGGCGTTTGTAAAGCCCCTCGTTGTTCGCTGCGGAAACCACAGTTTCCACTGCCGCTTGCCCCTCTGGGACGCCGGGCACAATTCGGACGTAGGATACTGGTCCTTGCTGCGCCGAGGGCGCGAAGATCGTGATCTGGTCGTTGTGAGCGCCACGGAGCGTGAGATCATACAAACATCCGGGCGTGATCCCGGTTGCGCCATAGAACGTGCTCATGTTGGGCCGGCGGCGGCTTGTGTTGTGAGAAATAACCGCTTCGATCTTATCGTTGCGGAGTATGAAATCGCCGATGATCCCGTCGGCCTCTTTTCCTCTTGGCAGTTCGGCGACGCTATGGGGACCGACCTCAAAGGCTTCGGCGGCGTTCATCTGCGAATGGTTTAGGTTCAAGGACGAGCAAGCCAAAATGAGAAGAAGGGAGAATCGTTTCATATTCGGGTCATCAGATTGCGGTGTTGCTGGTATCCAGCATCCGCGAACGCCGGGCTGCCGGACTGTTTTGTCAATCGAACACCCGCAGCCTATCACACGACCCGCAGCCGACAAGAGACAAGCTTAAAAGAATTCGTGAGCGTGGAAAAACTTGCTTTGGCGACACCAGAATTCAGCGCCTTGGCCGAGTTTGGCAGTGATTTTGCGGTGTTCGATGTGGGTGTTGATCATTGCGGACCGGAGCTTAGGTATGCGCGGCAGCGTCTTGGAGCTATGCATTACCCACATCTATTTGATCAAATAAAAGATTATCTTTGTACTTGTACATTAGATAGTTATGTATAATTAGATGGGATGCTTAAGCATCCTTATACTACTATTGCTCGTTCTCTTTCGGATTTCCTTTCCATCAAACCCGCAGCCGATCCGGATCCACTTTGGGCTTTCAACGAGTTCGCTAACGCCGAGTTTAACGACCGGCGTTTGACTTCCCGTCTCCAGCTCATGGCCAGGCATTTTGTGCAACAGCCTGTGGCTTCCATTCCTCAGGCTTGCGGCAATTGGTCCAACGCCAAAGGGGCCTATCGCTTTTGTTCCAACGAGAAAGTCTCCTTCAGTGCAATCCTCTCCGCCCACTTCAATCGCACGCTCCAACGCCTGCCCGGCGATTCTTCGGTCATCCTTTGCCCGCAAGACACGACGACGCTCAACTACATCGCCCACCCGGCTACTCTGGGCTTGGGACATATCGGCACCAAACCTGGCAAATCCTTGGGCATGCTCTTGCATTCGACTCTGGCTGTGAGTCCGCAGGGCCAGTTCTTGGGTTTGCTCCATGCCCACTGCTGGACTCGCCCCACGCGCAAAAAATCCCGCCGCGCTCGTTCCCGCCATCAAAAGAAGATCAACGAGAAAGAAACCTTTCGCTGGCTGGAAGGTTTCCGGCATGTCGAACGATTGGCTCATCTCTATCCGGATCACCGGTGGGTCAGTGTGAACGATCGGGAAGGCGACATCTATGAACTGCTTCAAGAAACCACGCCAAAACGCCTTCCTTCACATTGTGGGCGGTGTGGGCTCAAGAGATCAATCCTCCGGCCGGACAAAAACCGATTCAATGGTGCCTGCTCACG
>JAQBVM010000272.1 GCA_027623095.1 Verrucomicrobiota bacterium | reverse complement strand
ACTGCGTGTATTCTACAGAGACACCCGTGTATCCGACAAAGGATGGATCGATCTGTGCGCAACGGGAACCGGATGCTGACCTCCGCATCGATTGCAACAGTGGTTATGGCACGGCCAGCTTCGTGACAGGCAGTTTCGCCTTTGTCGCGGTGTCTCAAATTGTGAAAAAGATTGCCTCTCAACACCTCGATATCAGTCAGGGCATAGCAAAGGCAGCGGTTTCATGAACGGGATCGTCGGCCGGTGCTGCGTGGTTCCAAGAACGGCGCGTTCAGAACTGACGGTCGAAGTCTGTGTTCTTCTTCGTTGGTTGCCAATAGGTTCGGACACCCTCCTTTCGCTTTAAACTTAAAAGGTCTTTGCCCATCGCGCGAAGAAGAAGTCCGGTCGGTGTCACAATAAGAATGTAAATGGCAACGAGCAGCAATTTGCCAAGCGTCTGTCCTATGTGGAAACCGACGGTCATTCCAATTCGGTAGAAGCCCCGGAACCAGCGTGGCTGCGCGAGCGCAGTCAATACAATCCCGGCGAGCCCTGTCCATGCCAGCCATATTGGAACGGGAAGCAATCCGCGCCGGTGCGCCAACCAGGCAACAACGGCGACGAGTGCCGACAGAGACGCGGTAAACTTCTGCCATTCCTTTGGGTTCTCCTTCAGTTTCAATTCCACGTTGTCAGGTGTTCTGGGCCCGAGAGCCCTCGGTTTCAATTGTCGGCACACACAGCGCAGGATGAAAAGTTCATCAGTTAATCCAGCACAGGTTCAAACGTGCGAGCGACCCTCTTATGCGGTTGCTCGCCACGCTCCAGAAGAAAATTACCGATCACCAGGTAGTCCATTTCTGTGTTGAAAAAACAGCGATAGGCGTCATCCGGACTGCACACAATCGGTTCACCTCGAACATTGAACGAAGTATTCACCAGCATCGGACATCCCGTTTCCTTTGCGAAGCGCTCCAACAGCGCGTGGAACCGTGGATTGGTTTCGCGGTGAACCGTCTGAATGCGCGCGGAACCATCGACATGTGTTACCGCGGGAATCGTGGAATGCGGTTGTTTTAAACGATCCAGACCCGTGACGGATTCATCGACCGGCAACATCAGAGACTGCTTCACCGGAGCAACAAAGAGCATGTAAGGCGATTCCTCATTCAGGTCAAAGTATTCGCTCGCGCGGTCACAGAGCACGGCGGGCGCAAAGGGTCTGAAGGATTCCCGAAACTTCACCTTGAGATTCATGATCGACTGAATCCGCGCGGATCGCGGATCACCCAGAATCGATCTATTGCCCAGAGCCCTCGGTCCAAACTCCATTCTGCCTTGCACCCATCCGATTACTTTTTCTTGAGCCAGCAGCCCAGCGGTTCTGTCAAACAGCTCGTCGTCGTCCAAGCGCTCGAAAACCGCCTTGTGCTGAGTTAATGTTTCCTCGATCTCCAGATCCGAAAATTCGGGTCCAAGCAGGGCTCCTTTCATCTTGTCCGTTGACGAGGTCGCGCCGCCGGATTCCCTGCCAGGAGCTTGGTTCTTGCTGGAATGCCACACTGCCAATGCCGCGCCTACGGCGCCACCCGCGTCTCCCGCCGCTGGTTGAAGCCAGATCGCATCAAAGATGTTCTCTCTTAAAATCTTTCCGTTGGCCACACAGTTGAGGGCAACGCCACCAGCCATGCACAGATTCCGTTGCCCGGTGATTTCGCGCGCGTGCCGCGCTAATCGAAGCATGATCTCTTCAGTAACCACCTGCACGGAACGGGCGACATCCATGTGTCTCGCGGTCAACGGTTCGTCTGGTTTTCGCGGAGAACCTCCGAACAACCGATCGAATCGGACATTGGTCATTGTGAAGGCATGCAAGAAACTGAAATAGGACATATTGAGCCAAAATGACCCGTCGGACTTTACATCGATCAGATGATCGTAAATCGACTCCACGTATTTGGGCTCTCCGTACGGGGCGAGCCCCATCAGTTTGTATTCCCCTGCGTTAATTCGAAATCCGCAATAAGCCGTGAATGCGGAATACAGCAGCCCAAGCGAGTGCGGAAACCGGAGTTCCTTCAGCATTTCAATCTCATTTGCGTGCCCTAGTCCGATAGTCGTGGTAGCCCATTCGCCAACTCCATCAACGGTTAGAATCGCAGCGTCCGAGAATGGGCTTGCCAGAAAAGCGCTAGATGCATGCGCCTGATGGTGTTCCGTAAACAGAATTGGACATGACTTTGACAAACCGGGAAGTTCCTCCCGTATCGTTCCCCGAAGATTGAGTTTCTCACTCAGCCACGATGGCATGACCTGCGGGAATGTCCTTAATGCATACGGAGCTACTGCCAGATACGACTCGAGAATACGGGTGAATTTTGTGACCGGTTTGTCATAAAAAACGACGGCATCGAGATCGTTTTGAGCAATTCGACCGAAACGAAGACAAAAATCGATCGCACGCGACGGAAATGCCTCATCGTTCTTTTTCCTGGAGAACCGCTCCTCCTGCGCTGCGGCGACGATGTCTCCATCTTTCAGCAAGCACGCTGCCGAATCATGGTAGTAAGCCGAAATGCCAAGGATGTAGCTCATGAACCGGCCGGCTCACATGAAGGGGTAGAGAAATGGGGCCAGCGCAGAGCTCGAACTGAAGACGATCAAAGCCCCCAGCACCAGGAGAACGATCAGAACAGGGGCGAGCCACCACTTCTTCTCCTGTCGAAGAAACAACAAAAACTCTTTCAAAAGCCGCCACACGCAACTAGGGTATAGCGAATCGAAACCGGATTGGCAAAAAGTAAAGTTTGAGCCAATAATCCATTTGACAATGTGTCCTAAGCCTCTAGACTGCCGCGTATTCGAATTTTACGAACTAAAAGGATCAAATCTATGAAACCAACAGGAAGCTTTTCAAAGATAGCAGCTTATGGAGTCGCGATTGCGGCACTGATGATCGTGTCGTCAACCAAAGCCGCGGAGGGCAGTGCGGTGGTTCTAGGCGTGAAGGGAACCGCCCAGCATTCCGTCGCCGGTTCTGATTGGCAGACTCTCAAATCTGGCAGTGTCCTGAAGCCAGGTGCGCTGTTAAAGACTGGCATTAATTCACAAATTGACCTTTCCCTCGGAGCAAACGGTGAATCTGTCATCCTGTTTGAAGGCACAACTTTGAGCTTGACCAAACTGAATCAGGAGCGCAATGGAATCAACGTAATATTTGAGACCTTTCTCGATCTGCAAACAGGAACGATTCAGGGCAAAGTTAAGAAGTTCTCACAGGCCTCCAAATACGAAGTTAAGACACCTCATACAATTGTCGGCATCAACGGCGATGAGGACAACGAATATCAGATCAGTGCCGACGGAAAAAGCTCCATCTTGAAAGGCACCGCGATCGTCGCTTACACAAACCCGAGCACAGGCGCGGTGACGACGAGCAATGTTGGTGGAAACCAAACGTTCGTTCCCCCTGTTGATCCTGGAACTTCAGCTCCGTCGGTTCGTCCGACTGGAGCCGGAGAAGCAACACCGCAAGCTCCAATTCCTGGGGGAGGTGGGGTGCCTCTCGCGCCGATTGTAGTCGTTACGGAGCCTGTGCAGTTCGTTTCGCCGGGCACTGGCAAGCCCGTTTCTTCAGGCGGCCAATAGACTCAAGTCTCGCTGACGGATTCGATTTTTATTCAGCAAACCCAGAGCCGCGATGCGAGCTCTGGGTTTTTTGTTTTTCAGTAGAATTTGGTGTTTCTCCCGAATCGACAATCCCGAGGCAATCACGTTAAACTCTATGCGCACAGCGATTTACCCGGGCAGTTTTGATCCGATAACAAACGGGCACCTCGATGTAATCCAGCGCGCTGCCAAGCTCTTCGATCGAGTGATCGTGGCGATTGCTGAAAATGAGACAAAACACCCATTGTTTTCCCTTTCCGAACGCAAAGACCTGGTATCCGTGTCGATCAAAAATCTGGCAAACGTCGAGGCAGACACGTTCTCCGGACTTCTGGTCAAATACGTTGAAAACCAATCCGGAGACGCGATCATTCGAGGACTGCGAGCCGTGTCGGATTTTGAGTTTGAGTTTCAACTCGCGCTCATGAACCGGAAACTGGATGAACGAATCGAAACGATCTTTATGATGCCAAAGGATACTTATACCTTCATCAGTTCTCGTATCGTGAAGGAAATTGCGCGCCTCGGAGGCGATGTTTCAACATTCGTGCCTCCGGAGGTAAAGATCGCGCTGGACGAGAAATTTGCTATATTGAAGCCTTAATTCGTAATTACCCACGCGTATGCGCCTGACGATCAACCTGAGGCACATTGAGCAGAATAATCAACGCTTGGAAGGAGAGCTTTCGAGCGAATTCCTCGACTTGGATATTCGCGACGAGCTCGTTCAGGCGCACAACCCTCTCAGGTACAACCTCTGGGCGGAACGCCACGGCGCGAATATTCTCGTGACCGGCTTTCTCGAACTCGTCCTTGATTGCGAGTGCATCCGTTGCTTGCGATCCTTTCAACATTCGGTAACGATACCCAACTGGACCTGCGACCTTCCGCTGGAAGGTGAAGACCGGGTGGTCATAGAGAATGACTGCGTGGACTTGACTCCACATCTCCGGGACGATATTTTGCTCGAATTTCCGCAACATCCGTTGTGTGACAGACAGTGCAAGGGTTTGCCAAATGCGCTGCCCCGGAGAAAAGGTTTAAGCGGGGAGAACTCGCCCTTGATGGAGTCATCCGCGTGGACTGAACTGGATAAATTGAAACTTTGAATATTTGAATTATGGGTGTACCCAAACGTAAACCGTCAAAAAGCCGTCAGCGACAACGGCGTGCTTACAACAGTGTGCTCACACTGCCTCAGTTGAGCACCTGCCCCCAATGCGCGGCTCCCTTCATCCCCCACCGAGTTTGCCCGGCATGCGGTTTTTACAAGAATCGTCAGGTGCTTACGGTTGAAGCGCTAGGTTGATCCAGTTTACCGAGCGCAGCTGGCAGGCACAGCCTCCGCGCTCGTTGCGTCTATGCGAATCGCGGTGGATGTCATGGGTGGCGACCACGGATGCGAGGTCGTTATCGACGGAGTTAAGCTTGCATTGGAATCCGGTCTCGGCATCTCTGAGGTTTTCCTGGTCGGAGATCAAATGCAAATCGCTGAAGCCGTAAAGCGCCTCCGCTTTCACGATTCACGGGTCAAGACCATTCACGCGTCGGAGGTTCTGACGATGGAAGACAAACCGGTGGAGGGCCTCCGAAAAAAGCGAGACTGCTCTGTCCTGAAGGCGGTCGATTTGCTCAAGGAGTGCCGTGCGGAAGGTTTGATATCCGCCGGGAACACAGGCGGTTTGATGGCAGCCTCCACCATTCGATTGCGGAAACTGGAAGGTGTGGATCGCGTTGGGATAGCTACAGTGATTCCGGCGCCAAAAAACGAATTCGTTTTGCTTGACTCCGGGGCAAATGTTGAGAGCCGTCCCATTCACCTTTTACACTATGCCGTCATGGGAAGCGTGTACTCACGGGAGGTCCTTGGATACAAAAGGCCAAGAGTGGGAATTCTGAGCAACGGCACGGAAGAGAACAAAGGCACGGAGCTCACTCAGGAGGCGTTCAAACTCTGTCGGCGGGTCGATATCAATTTCATCGGAAACGTTGAAGGACACGATTTGTTTCACAACCGCGTGGACGTCGTGGTTTGCGATGGATTCGTGGGAAACATCGTTCTTAAAACAGTTGAAAGCTTCGCCAATGGACTTGTTGGCTGGCTCCAGGATGAACTGCTGAAAACCCCGATCCGCATTTTAGGCGCCTTTCTTGCCAGAAACGCTCTTCGCACGATAAAACGCCGGATGGATCCTGATGCCTACGGTGGAGCGCCGGTGTTGGGATTGAACGGAAACGTCATGAAAGCACACGGTTCAGCCCGTGAACGCGCGATTATGAACGCCATTCGCGTCACCACTGAGGCTGTTCAACTCAAAATCAACCAAACGATCCAACATGAAATCAAGAGTGCCAACGAGCGCCTTGCCACCGCAAAGTTCGATCTATCGATGACCACCGCCGAATGAGCGTGCCCACCCAAAAACGATTCAAAAATCCCAGAGCTCAGCACGATTTCAAGGGTCGCACTTGTTCCATCGTCGCGGTTGGTTCATACGTTCCGGAACGTGTCCTTACCAACGCCGATCTGGAAAAAATGATGGACACCTCGGATGAATGGATCACCACTCGTACCGGAATCAAGGAACGGCGGATCGCTGCCGACAATGAATTTACATCAGACATCGGGGCGAAAGCCGCGCTGCTGGCCATGAAGCGGGCGGATATCGCTCCGGATCAGATTGACTTGATCATCGTTGCAACCATTACTCCCGATATGCTGTTTCCATCGACAGCATGTCTTGTCCAGCAAAAAATCGGTGCGAAGCGGGCCGCCGCGTTTGATATTGAGGCTGCATGTTCAGGTTTCATCTACGGACTCGAAATTGGCCAGCAGTTCATTATGTCTCGCACCTATGACACGGTGCTTGTGATTGGCGCGGAGAAACTCTCTTCAATAATCGACTGGACCGACAGGAACACGGGCGTGTTGTTTGGGGATGGAGGGGGCGCGGCGATTCTGCAAAATCGACCTGATAGCCACGGACTACTGACCGCCTGCATGGGAGCCGACGGCAGCAAGGGTGGACTCTTGTCGATGCCCGCCGGCGGAAGCCAATGTCCGGCAACCGCCAAGAGCGTCTCCGATCGTCTGCATTACCTGCGAATGGATGGCAAAGAGACCTTCAAGAATGCTGTCAATGCGATGTATAAGGCGGCGAATGAGGTTCTTCAAAGGTGCGAGCTTGAGATTTCGCAGATCAAATGCGTAATCCCTCATCAGGCAAACCGGAGAATTATCGACGCCGTTGCCGAAAGGCTCAATGCCAAGCCAGAGCAAGTTTTCATCAATCTGGAAAAGTACGGAAACACGTCGGCGGCCTCAGTTGCCATTGCACTTGATGAGGCGGTTCAATGCGGACGGATTCAATCCGGCGATCTGCTCCTGCTGCTCGTGTTTGGAGCCGGTCTTACGTGGGGGGCGGCTGTTATTGAATGGTGAGCCGCATCTCACGTTGACGCTGATTAGACTTATGTTAGATTGCATCTGCCTACTATGAGCTCAAGCAAACTCGACACCTCCGGCGCCTTTAACCCCGTCAAGATTCAGCTTTCAGAGACGCAGCTGAGCATTCCGACTGCCGATATCAGAGTCCGAAAATCCGGCATCGAGTTCCTGAGCGTAAAACCGGTTCCGATTTGGACTGAAATGACGGTTGACCTTTACTCTCCCGAGACTTCAAGAAAGGTCCACTGCACCGGCGTGGTGGTTGGATGCACCGGAAACAGGCACACTGGGTTTTTGGTCTCGATTATCTTCATGAACTTGTCGCGCCAGTCACAACATTGCCTCGAAGAACTCGACCGAGCTCAGTCCGTTTGATCCCGCGGAAGCCTGCCCGCGACCCTCATGCAACTCTTCGAGCGAATTCTCAAGACCGCCATTGACGGCGGCGCCTCCGACATTCACATCAAAATCGGCACACCGGTAATCTTCCGAATTAATCGGGCGCTCGTGGCAATCGAGTGCCCAATGCCCACGTCGGAATGGATGTCTAAGATTCTCGAGATTATCGTGCCACCGCATACACGAAAGCGACTGGAAGAGGAGCGTGAAATTGATTTCTCGTACTTTTTGCCGGGGATCGGGAGGTTTAGGACGAATCTTTTTCAGCAACGCGGCGAGTTTTGTCTTTCGATGCGGTACGTGAAAACAATTGTCCCGAGTTTTGAGGAGCTCGGGCTTCTACCGATCGTCAAAGAGATTGCTGAGACACCGAGAGGAATCGTGCTCGTGGCGGGTTCGACGGGTTGCGGCAAATCGACATCCCTCGCGGCCATGATCGAACATATCAATGCCAATTTCAAAAAACATATCATTACGCTTGAGGATCCGATCGAATACGTGTTCGAGGATAATCAATCGGTCATCGAGCAGAGAGAAATTGGATTGGATTCGCTTTCATTCGCAGCCGGTTTGAAACACATCCTTCGCCAGGATCCCGACATCATCATGATCGGTGAAATGCGCGACGCCATTAGTTTTTCGGCGTCGATCAGCGCCGCGGACACCGGACACCTTGTGCTCTCCACAGTGCATACTACCAATGCTTCGCAATCGATCACACGGGTCTTGGACTTCTTCAAAGCGGAGGAGCGAGAACAGGTCCGACGCGCTCTTGCAGGGACCCTAAAAGCCGTAGTCTGTCAGAGAATGGTGAACACTGTGGAGGGAAGTGTTACACCGGCGCTGGAAATCATGATCAATACTGGGACGGTTCGGAAGCTCATTGAGGAGAATCGTCTCGACAAGCTGGCAGCCGCAATTGAGACGGGCACCGAAGATGGCATGCAGAACTTCAATCAGGCATTATTCCAGCTCGTCAAAGATCGGAAGGTGACGGAGAAAGAGGCTATGGCAAAAGCGACCAATCCGCAGGCTCTGGAGATGAACTTTAAGGGAATCTTCCTTGACGAAGGACGTCGAATTCTCGGTTAGCCCGAATTGTTTTTCTTCGGTGCCACGTATATTTCTTCCCCTTTGAGTCGCGAGATAATCATCTCCGCCGTCCGATCGATCGAACCTTCATTCTCGCTCACCACCTTGAGCGCGTTCCGTCCTGTCTCATTGCGAAGCGCAGGGTCCGCGAGCAGACCTCGAACCGCCGTTTCCAACTCAGTGCTGTCCTTAACTTGGATTGCGCCATTCTGAGCAACAAACGCCTTCGCGATCGCTTCGAAGTTCTGCATGTTCGGTCCGAAAATCATCGCCTTACCCAACGCACCCGGTTCAATCGGATTCTGCCCTCCCGTCCCGGCAAGGCTCTTGCCAACAAAGATGGCCGTTGCCGATTCGTAAAAGTATTTCAGCTCACCGGTTGTGTTCACTAGAAGGCAATCCAGTTCGCCGGGAGCAAACCGGCTCGCAGCCCCAATCTCGGTTCGATAGACAAAGCGAATTCCTCGACCACTCAGTTCCGTCCCAACTTCCTTTCCTCTTTCGAAGTGACGCGGAACCAGTATCAGAAAAAGATCTGGAAACGAGACGCGCAACCTCCGAAAAACGTCCGCCAGAATTTTTTCTTCACCCGAATGCGTGCTGCCGCCAACCAAGATTGGAGCATCGGGTTTCACTCCCAATTGCTTGAGCAGGTCGCTGACGTTGACGAGCGGCCGCTCATAGAGGCGTGCTGCGTCAAACTTCAGATTACCCACGACGCGCACCGCCTCGGACGAACAACCAAGCTCTCTCATACGATCCGCATCGGCCTGATTCTGAACCCCCACACCCGCGAACGATCCAAAGAGTGCCTTAAACAGGAACCCGAACCGGCGATAGCCCGAGTAGGATCGTTTCGACATTCGAGCATTCACCAAAAACAGAGGTATCCCTTTATCCTTGGCCTTCCACAAGAAATTCGGCCAAATTTCGGCTTCAACAAGCACAACGGCATCTGGATTAATGACTCGAATCGCCCTTGCCACGCACCGCGCATGATCGATCGGATAATAGATCGCTTCGATATGACGCGGGAGCCGGCGCTTCAGCTCTCCCATCCCGGTGGACGTTGTTGTGGAAACGACGATCTTGATGTTCGGCATGCGCGGTTCCAATACTCGAATCAACTGAGTGCAGATGTTTGCCTCACCCACGCTCACGGCGTGAATCCATAGCACATGCCGATTGGTGAGCGCTTGTTTCACGCGGCTGCTGTAGTAGCCAAAGCGCTGCCCCATTCCCTCTCTCCACTGTCCGCGCTTCCACATTTTCAGGAAGTAGTATGGAGTGGAAAGTATGAAGAAAAATGAAAACAGTATGTTATAGAAACGGCGCATCGGCTTCCACTCTTTGATTAAACATGTCCTCAGATCCTCATTTCCGCTCGCCCCTCACGCGAGAAATACGAAGAAAATGTCCGCGCTCTTCGGACTTCCTTGCGGATCTTAATCGAGACTCTTGTGGATCTAGTCACGCAGTGCAAGAGTTTTTCGGGT
>JAQBVM010000271.1 GCA_027623095.1 Verrucomicrobiota bacterium | reverse complement strand
ACCGCAGACCAGATCGAGCGTGTCGCTTAAACAAACGTGCTGCGGCCTGGAAGGCCGCGGGCCTATTCGAGAAGTGTCGCTGTAGTGCTAGGCCCGAGCGGGACCGGCAGTTGCGGACTTGAATTGAAATCTTGTTTCCACGAAGCTGCATCTCAATGGGATCAGAAAACGATGCAATGCCACCGGTGCTCCCCGGTGAACGGACTGGACGGGTGCGCTGGTGGATTCATCTCGCCGTGCTGGGTTCTTACCCGATCGCGTTGGGGTTGGTCTCGGTATTTGCCGGGGAAACTCGCAGCGGACCATTGCTCTCGAATGATACCGGGAAGTTGGTGTTCGCGATGGGAATTGAATTGGGAATCTTTGCAGCCGTGTTCGCCATAGCCTGGTTTGCTTCGCGCGCCAACCGCGATCAACTCTTCCTGCGATGGCGAGGAACATTCGCCCCGGTTTGGTGGGGATTAGCCTATTCAATCGGTCTGCGTGTCGGGATTGCAATCGTGGTTGCCGGTGTGGCGGCGTTGCTCGCGCTTACGGGAAACCTCGACCCGGATGCAATTCAATCGATTCGGCCTCGAACCGAGACAATTGTCGATACAGCGGCATTGGTGAATGACCCGGTTTATCTCGTCCTGAACCTGACGCTTGTTAGTTTCGTGGTGGCTGGTTTTCGCGAAGAACTCTGGCGCGCAGGTGTGATTGCCGCTTTGGTGGCGCTGTCGCCTTCAAGATTCCGCGGATTCTTGGGCTACGGTTCGTTCGTTCTCATTGCGGCCGTTCTATTTGGACTGGGTCATTTGCCGCAAGGATGGGGCGGTGTGGTTCTTACCACGGTCTTGGGACTCGGCCTTGGAGGCATCATGATTCGGCATCGCTCGGTGTGGGAAGCGGTAATCGCCCACGGATTCTTCGATGCCACAACCTTCGCCGCGCTGGCACTGCTCACTCGCTATTATCCGGATTTATTGTCAGGCGGGTGATCCGCGCAAAACGAGCCGTCATTCATCCGCGTGACTTGTGAGGTGACGGATGATAATTTGCTTGATGTTTCGCCCATTCGATCAGTTCGTTGTACACGTGGGGCTGCGAGTCCTCGGAAAGGGTGATTTTTTCAAGGGTTTCTTCCCAAATCATTCCGAAACATTCCTCGATTGAGAATCCCCATTTTATGCACTGGGAAATCGCTCTTTCAAACTCGGTTCGAAACGTCCCGCGTTCTTCCGCGTCACGGACCGGGTCGTGGCGTTCAACCTGGAAAAGTTCGGTCGCGACGGAAGAATTATTCATGAGAAAGAAAACTGAATTGCCCGCGAAAATAGTCAAGGATTCGAGCGCAAAAGTTATTCTCTTAATTCACAGCTATTCACAATTGCGTGATCAAAAAAGCAGGCTTCTCCTCGCGTCGTTGCGCTCTTCACTCGGATTCCGACTGGTCGAATTTGCGGCGAAGCAGTTCGATGAACGCGCGGATCTGCGGGTTTCCAAGCCAGAACAACAGGGAGCCGTACGCCAATCCTGCTGCGGCCATCGGGACGAATACTGCGCCTGCTTTTTCCGCAATTGTCGAGTGACCGATCGACGATTCCCAGAATCGGCTGGTGAGCAGCGCAAGTTCTCCGGCCACGATCGCGGACGCCGCCATCGGCACGAGATCATTTCGGAGCGATCCCAAATCGAGGAACTTAAGTTTCCGCGCGAGCGCGTACAGCAGCAGCCCGACGTTTAGGATTGAGCTGACAGTGTTCGCGATTCCCAAACCGCCCTGCGCGAACGCTCCAACCAAGCCGAGCACGAACACCACATTCACCGTGAGACAAAAGCTGCTAATCATCATCGGTGTGCGTGTGTCGCCCAGGGCGTAGAAGGCTCGCGCGAGAATGTTGACCGCGGAGAATGCGATCAAACCCGGCGCAAGGCAGGCCAGCGCGAACGCGGCGCGCTTAGTCGAGAGCGGCGTGAATTCGTTGCCTTCAAAAAGCAGCCGAACGATCGGTTCCGCTAGCACGACGAGAAGAACAGACGCGATGAGATTCGCGAAAACCAGGTAACCAAAAGCTTCTTTCAGAGTGGCTCGAAAGTCGGGATAACGTTTCTCCGCCGCAAGCCCCGCAAGTGTCGGCAAAAGAAATGTCGCCAAAGAAATGCCAATGACACCCTGTGGAAATTCCATGAGGCGGACGGCGTAGTCGTAGGACGCCACGATCTTGGGATCGACAATCCATGCGATTCCTTGAGTCAGGACGACATTGAGTTGAAACGCGGCAACACCCATCATTCCGGGAATCATTTTGCGAGCGACTTCTCGAACGGTGTCATTTCGGAATGGGGAAACCCATCGATAGCGGAATCCCTCGCGCGCAAGCAGTGGAAGTTGGTAAAGAGCCTGCGCCAGGCCCGCCACCAGGACGCCAATGGCCAGCGCGAAGATCTGTTTGTCCAATGTCGCCCCGAACCGTGGCGCCACCAGCAGCACCGTCACAATAAGGGTTCCGTTCAGCACCGTGGCGCCGAGCGCGGGAACAAGGAAATGACCGCGCGAGTTGAGCATCCCCATGAACGTCGCGGCCACGCAGACGAAAAGCATGTAAGGAAACATGAGCCGCAGCAATTGCAGCATCAGCCGGGTTTCGGCCGAGAACCATGCTCCGTTCGCATCGCCGGGCAAAAGCGTTCCCATCCATGCGGGAGGGCTTTGAGCGTCGAGGACGGCCACCGCATTGGGCGACTCGATTGCGAGCAAAAGGGATATGCCAGCCAAAACGAGTCCGATCACCGCGCATGCCGCGATAACCAGCGCCGAAAGCACTGCGTTCGCCGAATGCCACATTTCCTTTTCGCCGGCTGTCCGCTCTTTTTCTTTGAAGATCGGAATGAACGCCGCAGTGAGCGCGCCTTCCCCTAGAAGCCTTCTGAAAAGGTTCGGCACCATGAATGCAAGCTTGAATGCCGCCGCAACAGGCCCGTCTCCCATGAACCGGGCGTACAACATCTCCCGCGCCATTCCAAGCAAACGGCTCGCGAGGGTTGCCATCCCCATCGCCCCGGATGATTTCAGCATTTGCGACACAGGCCTTAAGGAGTCGGTAGTGAACAGTTGAGGCGGATCACGGGAAGACGGCGTGAGAGGAGCTTGTTCCGTTCGAATCAACGGCGTTGAGATCACGATTCGTGAAACGGCGAATCAGGAAGTCGTCATGTTCGAGAATAATTTCAGCGGGCTCAAAATGGTCCTCAAATCGTGGGAAAAAGGTGTCCCCTTCAACCGTTCTTTTGACCAGTGTCAGATAAAGGTCCGAGCACCGCGAAAGAGCCTGCGAATAGATCTGTGCGCCGCCGCAGATGAAGAATTCCCTAGGATCACTTGCCGGATCGACGCGATCCAGGTCGTTCACAGTCTTCGTTCCGGATATATTTAGAACCGTTCGTGTCACGACAATCGTGTCACGCTTGGGCAGAGGGCGGCCGATGGATTCAAACGTCTTGCGCCCCATGACGACAATTTGGCCGATGGTCATCCTCTTGAACCATTCAAAATCTTCGGGCAAATGCCATGGAATGCGATTGCCCTGTCCAATGACACGGTTCTCAGACATAGCGGCAATTGCTTTAAAAAATTTCATGCGCAAGCGGAACCATCATTTCAACCGTCCTGAAAATGACAAACCTGAATAGCGGATCGTCGAATAGAGAAAAAATCGAGGAGGCAACATGGAATGCTCCCTTTGAACGTGGCCGTTGCAGCCGCCGCGCCGTTTTCATTTGCGGAGCGGTGAATCTCCGAGTTGTTGGTGGAGTAGCCTCATGCAATCGGACCCTGGCTTATCCCAAGCCGCAGCCTGGAATTTGGACATGTTCCGGCGGTGGCTGCTCCAACCGAGGAAGGTTTCCGACTGCAAGCTCCCGGATGGGAGCACCGATAATAGCCCACCCTTTCAAGGGTGGGATTCCGTAGAGAAATCCCTAAGTCCCGAAGGGACGATTGAATCACTCCCATATACACAATGCGAATAGGACCTGACGAACGGCATTGGGGACTTCAGACAGGCCCAAATCGACAAACGCTTGCCGGAGGACTTTGATGATTTGAGCGACGAAGAACAACAGGAAATCATTTCCGAGCTAGAAGGACTCGCCAAGCGCGAGCTGAATCTGTCTGCCATCGTCGGCAAATCCGCCGAAGCCAAGGAACGCCGGCTTGTCCCCGAGGTCATTGAAGATTTCTTCACGCAGGCCGCGCCGATCGCCGGGATTCACCCGAAGGAAATGCGTGAAAACGGCCACATCTACAAGCTGGGCGGTGTTCCTCGCAGACTCTGGTCCGTCGGTGAGCGACTTGAGCCCCGCTTTGGCAAGCTGGGCCGGGAATATCGGAACATCGTTTTTGACACGGAGCATTTGAAACGCGACGCGACCCTCGAATGGGTCACGCCCGGTCATCCTCTGTTTGAAGCGGGGCGAGAGGATGTGACCGAACATGTCCGAGAGGACCTATTGCGTGGGGCGGTATTCTTTAATCTTCACCAAAGCCAGCCCTGCCGCCTCGACGTTTTCGCCGCGTCAATCAAAGACGGGCGGGGCAATCAGCTCCACCGCCGGCGGTTCGTCGTTCAAGCGAACCCCTCGCCCGTGGGAACGGGAGAGAGTGGCCGAAGGCCGGGTGAGGATTCAGGGGCGGAAGGCATGACGATCCGCGAACCCACAATCTTCCTTGACCTGGCGCTCGCACCGAAAGAAACCCAAGTTCCTGACGGCGACGGAAGGCCCGATCGAACAGCCGCCGAACGATTCCTCATCGCGGCGGCGTTGAATCCTTTCCTTGCCGAAGTCACCGCCCAACGCTCCGGGGAAGTTGCCACCATCACCCGTCACAAGGAAATCAGCCTCACGGAATTGATTCACCGTCAGAACCTCCGCATGGCAGAACTGCATGAGCAAGGGCAGGGTGGCGACGAGACTGTCCTGGCGGCCAACATGAAGAGGGTCGAGGACAAACGGGATGAACTCAACGGACGACTGGAGCGGCGCACGGCTGAGCGGCGCCACGAAGCCGAATGTATGATTGGCGATATCCAGCATGTCGGGCGTGCGTGGGTGCTTCTCCACCCAGAACGCACATCTCCGAGAATCGCACCGATGGTGCGGGACGAAGAGATTGAACGCGTCGCTATCCGACAGGCCATTGCTCACGAAGAAACCCGCGGCTGGCGTGTTGAGAGCGTCGAGGCGGACAATCGTGGATTCGATCCCATCTCACGCAAACCACATCCCGAAGATCCGAAGACCGCAACGATTTCTTAGGACGCGTTCAATCGTGAAAGCAAACCCGAAACACGCCGCTCGGACTTATTATTTCGGACAGCGGCCGCAAAAGCTTTCCGTTGGCCAATCAGAACAACCAGAGATTTTCCCCGCGTGATGCCGGTGTAAACCAGATTTCGCTGCAAGAGCATGTACTGCTGCATCGCGATTGGAATCACGACAGCGGGAAACTCCGAACCCTGCGACTTGTGTATGGTGATCGCGTAAGCGAGTGATAATTCATCGAGTTCCCCAAAATCGTAGGTCACAAGCCGTTGATCGAAGCGAACAACCACCTCACGTTCGATTACGTCCATCTTCGCGATTTGCCCGATGTCACCGTTGAACACTTCCTTGTCGTAGTTGTTCTCGGTCTGGATGACTTTATCGCGAATACAGAACTGCCAGCCGAACTTTTCCACTGTCGGCTCATTGGGCTGCGGCGGATTCAATTCAGCCTGAAGCTTCCCATTGAGTTCCCGGACACCGAGAGATCCCCTGTTCATCGGACATAGCACTTGAATGTCCCGGATCGGATCAAACTTGAATTTCGACGGGATCCGGGTCTTCACTATTTCAATCAAGATGCGGGAGATGTCTTCGGGCGTCTCCCGCTCGACAAAATGGAAATCCGTCTCCGAGTTCTTCTCCGTTGATTCAGGCAGCAATCCTTGGTTGATCTGATGCGCCGTCTTGATGATTTTGCTGTGAGCCGCTTGCCGAAAGACTTCGGTCAACCGGACGACCGGGAGGATACCGCTTTCGATCAGGCTTTTGAGCACGGTTCCAGGGCCGACCGATGGCAACTGGTCGATATCACCCACCAGCAGCAAGCCGGCGCTCGGCGGAAGGGCACGCAGCACTTGGCTCATCAAGGGGAGATCGATCATCGAACTTTCATCGACTACAAGGAGGTCACACTCGAGAGGATTTGACTCGTTGAATTTGAACGTTCGGGTTGCGGGATTGACTTCCAGCAACCGATGAATTGTCTTTGCGTCCATTCCAGTGGTTTCAGAGAGCCGTTTAGCGGCGCGGCCGGTGGGCGCGCAGAGCAGGCATCGCACATTCTTCGCTCGGAGAATTAGCAGGACGGCATTCACTAGAGTTGTTTTTCCAACTCCGGGCCCTCCGGTGATAATCAGCGCCCGCGAGTGCAGCGCTTGTTTCAAAGCCTCACGCTGGCTTGGCGCAAGCTCTTTGCCAGTCTTCTGCTGGCACCATTCGATTGCCTTTTCGAAATCGATCGGCGGGTAGTTTGATGGCGCGGAGGATAGCATCTTGATGCGGGCCGCAATTATCTCTTCGGCGCGCTTAAGATGCGGCAGATAAACGAGTTCCTCCCCGCCGATGGTTTCTTTGACCAAGTCCCCGCTCGCCAACGTCCGATTCAACGCCGCGGCAATGATTGTTTCCTCCACTAACAGGAGTTTTTGCGTTTCTTCCTGGATCGACTCCGCTGGAAGGGCGCAGTGCCCGTTCCCGGTTGCTTCAAGCAACACGTAATTGAGGCCGGCGGCTGCTCGAAGGAGCGAATCGTTTGGAATCCCGACTTTCTGCGCGATCTGGTCGGCGGACTTAAAACCAATCCCGTGTATATCTTTGGCTAAACGGTACGGATCCGCCCGAACGGTTTCAATCGCACCCTCTCCATACGTTTTATAGATGCGCACGGCGCGGCTCGTGCTGACACCGTGACTGTGGAGGAAGACCATAATTTCCCGTATCGACTTCTGCTCCGTCCACGCTTCCTTTATTTGCTGCCGCCTTTTGGACCCGATCCCGTCAATCGTTTCAAGCCGGGCCGACGCGTTCTCAATGATGTCGAAGATTCCTTCATGGAATCTGTCCACAAGCTTCTTTGCATAGACCGGACCGATTCCCTTAACCATTCCGCTTCCGAGGTATTTCTCGATTCCCTCTTTGGTTGTGGGAGGAGTGCAGTTCAGAGAATCAGCGCGAAACTGAAGTCCGAACTCTCGATCGCGGAACCAGCGACCTTGAGCGGTCGCCCATTCCCCAGGATTTGCCGCGGGAACCGACCCAACGACCGTTACGAGGTCGCGATGTCCTTTGGCCTTTAGCTTGAGCACGCTAAATCCGGTTTCCTCGTTGAAGAACGTAACACGTTCGATCAACCCGGAAAGGTTCTCAGGAGGCGGTCTGGTGGATTCTTTCTGCAAATCGGGATGACAATGGGATTTCGGAAAAAAATGGTGGTAGGAACTGGATTCGAACCAGTGAAGGCGTGAGCCAGCAGATTTACAGTCTGCCCCCGTTGGCCACTTGGGTATCCTACCAATCAGTTGACATTACGGCACTTATGACAGTATCTTCCAACCTGAAAGCCAGCATTCTATACCGTCATTCTATACCGCGCAATGAACGCAGCATTTGATACCGTAGCACGGCCCAACCCGCAAGAATCTTCCGCGACAAAAGCCAATCGTCTGTCGAAAGATGGAAAATGGCGATCATTCCCTAAAGTCCCGTGCCTACTCCAATATGTCAGCAGCGGTGTCTATTTTGCCAGGGTCAAAGTAAACAGCAAAATCATTTGGCAAAGCCTTGAAACCCGCGTTTGGTCAGTCGCCAAGCTTCGACTTTCAGACTTCATCAAGAACAAACGAACCAAGAAAGAAGTTCCGGTTGGGAGCTTTGCTGCAGCTGTGGAGTTGTTTAAAGAACTGGTACAAAACAACACCGCAATGAAACAATCCAGCAAGGATTATCGCCTGAAGGATTGCCTTCGAAAGATCGAGAAGACTTGGCCGGAACTCTGGGAACGGAATTTGGACAAAATCAAAGAGTCGGAATGCCGCGCCTGGGGCGCTCGCCTCCACGAGGGTATTTCGAGCCAATACTTCAATAACGTGGTCGGGACCCTTCGCCTCGTAATCGGAGCTGGCATCCGTGACCATATCAGCCGAGGCGGTGACCGTTTCGAAAACCCTGCCAACGCGATTGCCAAGAGTAAGATACCCAAGACTGAGCTCCGCCTGCCGGAGCCGGGGCAATTCAGAGCCATCGTGGAGCACATTCGCAATAATCCTTCGGGAAAGGGAGATGACGCGGCTGCGCTCGTAGAATTCCTAGCATACAGTGGCATGCGCCTTTACACTGAAGCCCACTGGATGACATGGGAGGACATTGATTGGAACAGGAAGGAACTGATCGTTCGGGGAAGCCCTGAGACTCACACTAAGAATTGGGAACAGCGACGAATCCCAATGCTCTCAGACATGGAAGATTTACTGGCTCGCATCCGAAGCGGCTCCACAAAGCAGCCAACTGGACGCATTATGAGAATCAAAGAGTGTCCTGGTTGCCTTCGCAGCGCCTGCAAAGCAGTCGGTATTCCGGCAATTTCTCACCATGATCTGCGTCACTTGTTTGCCACACGCTGCATTGAATCGGGCGTGGACATCCCAACAGTTTCACGATGGCTTGGGCACAAAGATGGCGGTGCGTTGGCGATGAGAACCTATGGTCATTTACGCAATGAACACAGCAGGCAGATGGCGGAGAAGGTAAAGTTTTGAATAAAGATCGAAACCCCAGGAATGCCGATGACTCAGCCTGGACTTAGTATCGCTCATCGTGTGCAATCGGTTGCTCCGTTCCAGCTTTTAGGTCGCTGTTCCCGTTTCTTCAGTCGGGTCCCCCCCCTCCCCCCTTTGGACAGCGACCGAGTCTTCTGCGTCTCCAGATGGACGCGATGCTTCGTTTTTTAGGGAACGATCTGATTTGGTTTCTAGCTTGGACATTGAAGCTTTCAGGAGGCGTTCTCGGCCCAAGAAATGATTTTTTTTCATCGTTTGATGGTCCCAATTGGACCCATCTGGACCCTTGTGCCGACAAGGTAGAAGAGGCCCTCGCGCCAAAAAAAACACGAGTTAGTTTCCGCTTCATGAAGGCGTCCGAACGCAAGCCAATTATCGATACGCAGCCGGAGCATATCCGTGGGACTCAGACAGTTTGGATATGAGATCAGATTCTTGAAGCCACCGATCACGGTGGATGATTTGCAGATTAAGCGATGGGGTGGAATGCGGATTGATGAGAACTCGATGAAAAAGGAGAGCATTGAAAAAATCTCCAAACAGCTCGACGGCATCGGTGCGGATGGGGCGGTTGTTTTATTTAAAAACAGGAGAAAATGCATATTCACGGCGCGCGCCACCTTAACACTCGCCCCGTTCAGAATCAAAGGTTCCAACGGCTCCAAAGAAGCGAAGGCCTCCGCTCTCCGCGTCTTCCTTTAGAACTCAGACTAACTCCAAATATTATGAAAAGAAGGAAACCAATACTCGAATGGGGCGCAGAAGAGTTTACTAAGCACATGAACAGAATGGGGCTCTCAGTGGAATTCATTGGGAGTAAGATCTGTTTCCCGAAACTCTCTTGCAGCCGGTCATGTAGTCTTGATGCAGACTTTGAAATAGAGCGACTCGACGACGCATGTATCGAGCAGATTCAAAAGGCGCTGGATGACGTTGAAGCCGATGGAGCTCTCATTTTCGACGTAGGCACCATCCGCAGTCTATTCGGTTGGTCGGGATCATTAACACTCGCGCCTTACAGACTGAAGAGCGAACACCAACGAACTACCCAACCCGGCAAGGCATTGCGAGCCTTTAATGCAAACGGACTATTTGATGTGCAATGAAACCAGTGAACAAGTGGAAACCGGGCGAACTCACCGAGCGAATGAGGGCGATAGGCTTTGAGGCGCAATTTGTTGGCAAGCCCATCCATTTCCGAGAGGTCTCGTGTGAATCAAAACCGAGTTTCAGAATCGAAACTCTGAGCGAGGCGGATGCGAAAAAAA
>JAQBVM010000270.1 GCA_027623095.1 Verrucomicrobiota bacterium | reverse complement strand
ACAACCGGAAACGTCAATGAAATCAGGCCTATCAGTGAATTCTTCCCTCATTTCCTTGTGGAAGATCCGGTTTAACGCCTCGATGGCGTATCCCCTCTGGATCATCAACCGGCCCATCGCGTTGGTTGCGCGCGGCAGCAGGGTTTCCAGATAACGGAATCTCACTTCGCTCTGCCAGGGCGAATTCCCGGGCTGGATCGCGCGCGCCGCTTCCTCGAGCCGGGCAGCCATTTTAAGGGTCCCAGGCGCAATGAAAGCGTGATCGGCGGGAGCCGCGAACATCGAACCGGGCGGGAGCGAGAGGGCGATGAGAAGTCTTCCAAGCGTTGAGGTAAACATGCGATGATAGCTCAAAGGGCTGGACCCACCCTATCCCCTTCGCCAGGAATTCCAATCATGGATTTTTGGGCGCGGCTATCGGATCAGCAAATCTGGTTAGCCAGACTCCGAGTCCTAGGGCTTACCTATATCGTTACTCTTGCTCCATGAGCACTGTGGAGGAAATCAAATCCGCAATCGCAAAGGCTCTCAGTTCAGGAACAGGCAGCGCTCATCTCTGACCTCCGTGGTTGGACGGACGACAATTGGGCCTTGAAGATGAAAGCGGACGCGGAGACGGGAAACTTTGAAGAACTCAACCGCGAGGCCGGCGATGCGCACGCTGCAGGACGAACGCGCCCCATTGATGAGATTCGCAACGAGTATTGAGGATTTCCAGTCAGGGCACTCCACAACAGGCGCTTTTGATTCGCGCGCTCCGATAGTTTCGGAAGATCCGTTGCGAACGTAATCGGTGGTCCCTTCAATTCCTCGCCTTTCGTTTCCGAAGCGAGAACGGCCAGTTGTCAGAGTAAGGAACGCCTATACGGTTTAGAGGGGCTTTCTCCTTGATTGAGCCTCTCCGGATCATTAGTGTCACCTCGCTTCGAAAAAGCAAAGTTCTATCAGTCCGATGAAGCCCAAGACCAATCCCCGCCGAAAGACCAGCCGGTCGTCAACCCCTACCGCTCCCTCCGCATATCTGCGCGACAACCGTGGTGTCGAACAGGCCCTGCTCACCGGGGAGTTCGCGGATGAACTGACCACTTATTTTGGCGAAGCCGGTTACGAGGAGTTGACCGAACTGACCCGCGGACCGGCACAACGCGGTGCGCGGCGCGGGGCCGAGCAGGTGCTCATTCTGCCCGGCATCATGGGCACCAAACTCGGTGTCGCGGGTGGCGGCTTCTTTGGCTTAGACGACGTCATCTGGCTCGATCCGAAGGAAGTCGCGCTTGGAACCTTGACGGAGCTTGCGCTGGGGAAACGTGGTTCATCGAAGGTGGTCCAACTCGGCGCGATGCTGCTCTTTTATCTCAAGCTGAAGTTGCGTCTGCGTGCCGCCGGTTTCGATGCGGATTTCTGGGGCTACGATTGGCGTTTGAGCGTCAAGGATCTCGGGGAGCAACTCGCGAAGCATCTGGCCGGCCGGCCGGAGAAAGTTCATCTCGTCGCGCACAGCATGGGGGGATTGGTCAGCCGCGCCGCGCTGAAACAGGGGGCTGCCGGGCGTGTGAAGCGGCTCGTGATGCTGGGCACGCCCAATCACGGCTCGTTCCTGGCCACCCAGGCTATCCGGGCGACGCTCGACACGATCCGCACCCTCGCCACGTTCGATCCCGTGCATACGGCGGAAGAACTTTGCGAGCAGGTTTTCAACACGTTCCCCGGACTTTATTCGCTGCTGCCATCGCCTGAAAACTTTTCAGCCTTCGATGTATTCGATCCAGCCGTCTGGCCGAAGGATGCTCCACAACCCATCCCGGCGCTGCTGCGCGCGGCGCGCGAGTTGCCTGGCCAGCTCGCCCCGGCCAACGACCGCTTCCATCTCATCGCGGGCATCAATCAGGACACCGTCACCGGTTTGGAACTCCGCGACCAGCAGTTTATTTACACGGAGAGCCGCGCGGGCGACGGCACAGTGCCGCTGGCGTTCGCGCAGTTGGACGGCGCGAGCACGCACTTCGTCGAGGAAGCGCACGGGAGCCTGCCCAACCATGCGCAAGTGGCCCGCGCCGTAGCCGACTTGCTGCGCGCCGGCCAGACCGGCGAACTTCCAACGACCTGGACTCCTTCGCGTGCCGCCGTCGCGCGGAAGCGGGACGACCAACAGCTTCGCTCCGCCGTTTCCAGCAAGAAGCGCGGCCAGCCTCCATCTCCGCCGGAAGCGCGCGAACTGCTCGCGCGCTTTTGTTCCACCACGACGCGGGCGGACGCAGGCAGCGTCGCCAGCATGCCCGTGCAACCGCCGCCGGAGTTGCACTTCGACAGTCTTGTGGTCGGGCGTCGCCGCCAGCATCGCCTCGACATCTGCCTCGCGCAGGGTGACATCACGCAAGCCAACGCGCGCGCGCTGGTGCTCGGGCTTTTCCGCGAAGTCACGCCGTCAGGAGCGGCGCGGGCGATTGACGCCCGGATGGATGGCGCGATCAGCGATATGGTGGCGCGCCGGATGTTCGCCGGAAATGTCGGCGAAGTTTTTATGCTGCCCACGGGGAGGCATCCCGTGCGGGCCGATCTGGTTTTGTTCGCCGGGCTGGGCACGTTCGATAACTTCCAACTCGAGACCCTTCAACTCGTCGCGGAGAACACCATCCGCACGCTTATCCGGACCGATGTCGAGGACTTCGCAACCGTGTTGCTCGGCGGCAACTCCGGCCAGAACATCGCCGCCTCGTTGGAGCAGCTTCTCCGCGGTTTCCTTCGCGGTCTGCTGGATACGGATCGCGATTACCGCTTCCGCCGCATCACGCTTTGTGAGACGGACCCGGGGCGCTTCGCGGAGATGCGGAGGGAACTCTACCGCCTGGCGGGCACGCCGTTGCTCGCTGACGTCGAGGTCACTTTCGATGAGCGCGAGTTACCGTCGCCCGAGCCGGTGGAAGTTTCCGCGCGCGGAACAATGACGATTGGCGCGCCCGCTGCGAACTACCTCATCGTCCGGCAAGAACAGGCCAAAGGGGATCGCCTGTTGTTCCGTTCATCCATCCTCACCGCGGGCGCCAAGGCCACCGTCGTCACCGGCGAGAAACCGGTCTCGGCGAAGGCGCTGAATCAATTCCTGGCGGAGATCGAGTCGAATCAATTCAGCCCCGGCGCGCTGCCGCAATACGGCGACCGGCTGGCCAAACTCCTCCTCGCCGACGAAGTGCTGGCCCTCCTGCCGACGCAGCTTGATCGGCAACTCGTAGTGGTCCACGACGCGCCCGCTTCGCGCGTGCCCTGGGAGACGCTGCATCTGGATGGCCGGTCCGCCGCACTGACTTCCGGCCTGAGCCGGCGTTATCTCGCGGACAATCTCTCGGTGGCCAAGTGGCTTGAAGCGCGACGACAACAACCCACGCTCGGAGTCTTGCTTGTGGTCAACCCCACCGGAGATCTTGACGGCGCCGATCTGGAAGGTGAGCGCCTAAAGAAGCTGCTCGGTGCGAGTTTAAACGCAAAGCTCACGGTGCGGACCACGACCGAGGCGACGAAATCGTCGCTTCTCGCTGATTTTCGTTCCGGCAAATACGACCTGATCCACTACGCCGGCCACGCCTTTTTTGACCCGTCGGAACCATCCCGCAGCGGAATCCTGTGTGCCGGACGCGAGGTGTTGAGCGGAGCGGAACTCTCGAGTGTCGGCTGTCTCCCGAACCTTGTCGTCTTCAATGCGTGCGAAGCGGGCCGTATCCGGGGTGGCGCGGAACGTAAGAACCGCAAACTGGACATGCCCCGGCGCATAGAGCGGACCGTGGGGTTGGCGGAATCTTTTCTGCGCGGCGGCATCGCCAATTACGTAGGCACCTACTGGCCGGTCGGCGACGCGGCGGCGGAGCGATTTGCCGTGGTGTTTTATGAGAACCTTCTGCGTGGCGACAGCATCGGCACCGCCTTGCTCAAGGCCCGCAATGAAGTTCGGTCGCTCAAACCCGCCACGGTGGATTGGGCGGACTACATCCACTACGGCGATTTCAACTTCACCCTGAAACAAAAGCCGTGACCATGCGCCACAGATGTTCCAAATGTGATCGCGAATAGCCGGACGACGCTCACGTAAGACTCTATCGTGCGCGGCGAACGCACTTTGAGGGTGAGATGTTCGATGAACCGTTGACGGAATGGAGTGGTTTTCGTAACCCGTCCATCCTGCCAACCACCCCTTCACACTGTCTGCCGGGTTCATCCCTCCTCCCGTGTTGCGGGTTCGTTCAACATTGGGATGATGGATTGAGGGAAACATTCGTTGGCCATCTCGAATCTTCATAATCGATACACTTTGCCTAAATGGTTTTTCTACATCTCTCGAGCGCTCGTGGAGTGACTGAGCAAAGCTTCGGCGTGTTTGAGGGCTTCCTGGGAGACGCCGCCGAGCATTCGGGCGAGTTCGGCAATGCGATCGGCTCCCTCCAGCAATCGTATATCCGAGTGTGTGCGGCCTGATTTCACTTGCTTGGTGACGACGTAGTGAGAATCGGCGGCCGCAGCGACAGGCGCCAGATGAGTGATGCACAGGACTTGCCGATCGCGGGCGATTTGACGCATTTTTTCGCCAACGACTCTGGCCGTTTCGCCGCCCACATTGGCGTCCACTTCGTCAAACAGAAGAACGGAAACCTCGTCTTGTTTGGCGAGGACGGTTTTTAGAGCGAGCATCACGCGCGCGAGTTCTCCGGAGGAAGCGATGGATCTGAGAGAACGGCTGGGTTCGCCCTTGTTTGGAGCAAATTGGAATTCAATCGAATCGAAACCGGTAAGGGGAAGTTGAGATCCACACTGGGTGGCATCCCCAGCGGAATCCACCGCGACGTCGAAACGGCTCTGCGCAAAGCCCAGTTGCGAAAGTTCGCGAGCAACCGCCTTCGAAAGTTTTGGGATCAATGTGCACCTCAGAGCAGAAAGCTCCCGTCCTTTCTGGTTTAGGAGGTTGACCGACGCCTCGATTTCGCGGTTGATTCTTTCAACTTCCGTGTCGCGCCGCTCCAGTTGACCGAGCTTGGAGCGAGCTTCTTCTCCGAAAGAAATAACCGCCGCAAGTGTTGGTCCGTATTTCTTTCTCAGTGAACGGAAAAGAGTGCTGCGCTCTTCCAAGTGCTGGTGCTGTTCCGGATCGGTATCGATTCGATCAGCGTAATGGGTTATGCCGGTCAAAAGCTCGTTCTGCATATTCACGCAGTCGGTGTGAAGATCGAGGAATGACCGAGCCTCCGGATCAAGCTGCTTTAGTTCGGAGAGCGTTCGCCCCAGGATGCCGGATTTCGCTAGAACGCCGTTTTCATCATCGCTTAAGATGCCGGACGCGGACTGCACCAATTCAAGTATCCGGGTGATGTGCGAGGAACGGCGATAGGCGGCTTCGACGGTGGCCTCCTCGTCCGGATCGAGGCGGGCGCCGTCAATCTCAGAGACCTGGAATCGCAATAAGTCAAGCTGCTGCGCAAAGGTCCTATCATCCACGATCAAACCGGCTTTCTCTTTTTCGAGATCGGTTTTGCGCCGGACAAGGCCCCCGAACTCTTCACACAATGGTTCCAATTGGCCATACGCGTCCAGAATGGCGAGCTGGCGATTCGGGTACAGGAGAGATTGATGATCGTGCGGACCGTGAATGTCCACTAGGAGACTTCCCAACTTAGCCAGCGACTGAACGGTCGTTGGCGAGCCGTTGATAAACTGCCGGTTGGCGCCTGCGGTGGAAAAGCTGCGCTTCAAAAAGAGACAGCCGTTCTCCGATGGATCAAGTCCGCTCTCCTCCAAAAACAGATCTACTCGCGATGCCAGCCGGGTGATGTCGAACACCGCCTCCACGGAGCAACCGTCACTCCCGCTTCGGATGAGGCTGCGGTCGGCGCGCTCGCCGAGCACTAGATTAAGCGCCCCAAGGATGATTGACTTTCCGGCGCCTGTTTCGCCGCTAATCGCATTGTATCCGGGGCGAAGTTCGAGAGTTAAGTCGGTTACAAGGGCAAGGTTTTTGATCCGCAAGGTTGTCAACATAAGGGATTCCGAATATCGCCCCGGTCGCCAAGCGTGGCTGTTGACGCATCGCCCATCGGAGCATGTTCTGAAACATGCGCAAAATGATACCGGAACGCAATTTGAGCAAGGCGGAATCGATTTGACCTCACGCTTGTCCGAGGGTGAAGCGCATCCCAAAGAAGATTCAGAGGACACTGGAATAAGCACATTCCTCGTTTTGTGCGGGAGGGTGAGAATGTCGAACCCCATCTTGGCAGAATTCCAGGGTTCGGCGGGAGCCTCACCCTCCCGGTTTTTGGGTAACCTAAAGGTACGGGCTCTCGCGTAAGCGGTCGGGGACCGTGAGTCTTGCCGAAAAATCCGGGGCAATCGGTCGGGCAGTTGGAATCGGCAGCGTTCCTTGCCAATGCCCAATTCATTCGCTACGGTGGGGCGCGTGAAGAAATGATGCAATTCTCCTTTGTTTTTCTTGGTTCGGGGACATCCCAGGGCGTACCGGTAATTGGAAAAGAATACCCGGCCGAGTTCCTGGCGAATCCCAAAAACCATAGAACACGTCCAGCGATTTACATTAACACCGATCAAGTGCGCATCGCGGTCGATACGCCGCCCGATTTCCGTCTCCAGGTGCTTCGTGAGAAGATATGCTGGCTGGACGCGGTCGTTTTTACGCACTCCCACGTGGATCACATCCTGGGCCTCGACGACTGCCGGCGATTCTGTGATTTGAGAGGAGGCAAACCTCTGCCGATCTACGCGAACGCCAGAACGATGAACGACCTCAGGCGTGTCTTTGCGTACGCGTTTAACGGCGGTCCATATCCGCGCGGTTACTTCATTCCGGAACCGCACATCATCGAAGGGCCGTTTGTGCTCGGTGATTTGGCGATCACGCCTTTCGCTCTGCCCCATGGATCAATGGATGTGAATGGATATCTTTTCACGCAGGGCGATAAGAAGCGATTGGCCTATTTTAGCGACTGCAAAGAGGTGCCTTCGTCCGTCATTCAACAAGTCAATGGCGTCGAGGTGGCTGTGCTCGACGCGCTTCGAAAAAAACTGCATCCGACGCATATGTGCTTGGATGAGGCGCTCACGACAGCCCGGCGTATTGGGGCACAACGAACGTATTTGACGCATCTCACCGACAACTATGATCACGATGAGGACCAGAAGGAAATGCCTCCAGGTGTTGAATTGGCTTTCGATGGTCTGCGGATCGCTTTCGAGTCATGAGAATGCAGCGTTTCGAGAGGTTATGGCAGCATCCGATTTTTCAAGCGCGATGATATACGACAGATTCCGCCTCATTTGTCTTGCCGTACTGGGAGTTGCCGCTCTGGGCGTTGTGCAGACCGCGGGACAGGGAGATAGCGCGATTGTGCTCTATAATTCAAATGTGGCTGGTTCGAAGGATCTGGCGGATTACTACGCCACGAAAAGGAACGTGCCCTCGGGGCAGATATTCGGTTTTGACCTTCCAAATTCCGAGACGGTAAGCCGGCTAGAGTTCCAAAATCTGTTGCGGAAGCCGCTGTTAAAGAACCTGGAGAAAGCAAAACTTGTCTCAGTCAAAAGGCGAAGACGATTCTCGGCCCGGGACGAAGGCGCCACAAGGACAATCGGCTGGAGCGATGCGCGAATCCGGTATGCGATTCTGTGTTTCGGAATGCCCCTGAAGATCGCAAACGATTCGAACCTGAATGAGAAGGAGGCACTCAAGATGCCGTCTGAACTGAGAAAGACAGAAGCCGCTGTGGATAGTGAATTGGCTCTGCTGCCGATAGAGGAGTCGAGCCTTCCCTTGGTGGGACCATTTCCAAATCCCGTTTTTGGCTCGACCAACGCGGCCTTTCTTCACCCAACGAATGGAGTGCTAATGGTCTGCCGTCTGGACGGACCTTCCTTGGCGATTGCACGCGGACTTGTCGATAAGGCGATCGAGGCGGAAACCGAGGGACTTTGGGGGCGAGCCTATTTTGACACGCGGGGATTGACGAATGGTCCGAACAAACTTGGGGACGACTGGCTGAATGGAGCTGCAGTTGTAACTCGGCGTTTGGGGTTCGAAACGCTAGTGGACGATTCTGACACACGCTTTTCGGAGAGTTTCCCCATGAGCCAGATCGCGTTTTATGCGGGTTGGTACGAGTATAGCGGTCAGGTTTCCGGGCCGTTTCTTCAACCTGAGGTGGAGTTCATGCCGGGCGCCTTTGCGTATCACCTTCATTCGTTCAGCGCCGCAACCATTCGATCGGAGTTGCGGCAATGGGTTGGCCCGTTGCTGGCGAAAGGAGCGACTGCGACTATGGGTGAGGTATTTGAACCCTACTTGGAATTCACACCCAATATCGCAATGTTCCTTCACCGATGGATTTACATGGGCTTCAGCCTTGGAGAGGCGGCGTATGCGTGCCAAGGCCACCTTTCCTGGCAGACGACGGTAGTTGGGGATCCACTTTACCGTCCGGTCGGAACGACACCGAAGAAGCAGCATGCGGAGCTTGCCGCCCGAAACAGCAAATACCTCGAGTGGTCATTGCTCAAGATCGTCAATATCAATCAGGAGACTGATTTGGGGATACCGGAATTGATCGGTTTCTTGGAGAAAACACCCGAAGCGAAAACGAGCCCGGTCCTCATGGAAAAGCTGGGGGATCTGTATCTCTCGCAGGTGAAGTTCGAGGATGCCGTATCCGCTTACAGAAAAGCGGAAAACCTCGCTATATCGAAGCAACAAAGGATTCGGCTAAACCTCAGCCTTTCCCGAACACTTGAATTCGGTAACAAAGCCGAAGAAGCTTTCTAGGCCCCCATGCCGTCCTCGAACGAACCCGAAGCAATCGGAAAACACAGGTTGTCGCGGACATATTGGATCCCATTGGTGCTTGTCGAGTCGATGTCGCGAAACGCGCTTTCGGCCTCCACGATGAGCGGGGCAGTGCCTGTCCCCATAATTTCGTTGTATCGCCGCGGATATCCAATGTGAATCAGGAGTTCCGCGTAGCGAACCATATTCAAATCGCCCGAAGGGATATCGACAAACTGCATGGCCCGATCCGGCCAATCCGGCTTCATCATTCGCACCGGCAGGTTTTTTCGTACGACATGGTTCTTCACGTGACAGGCATAAACGCGCGGGCCGACCTTCCGAAATCGCGTCTCCCAATCTTCTCCTTCCCAACAGTGTGAAGGATCGGCATTGACGACGAGGCATTTATCGCCGTCGCAGGTTTCAACAAGCATGTTAAATTCGTCGGCGCAAGTCGCGGCGGTGCCGGGATGGATCTCGTGGGCAAGATAGATTCCCTGTTTGCGGGCTTTGTCCCGAATCTTGGCGGTCTTCTTAATAAAGCGCTCCTGTCCCTCCTTAATCAGGTCGTAATTTGGCCCTTTCCAGAATCCCCATGGATAACCTGTCGCAACCTCCCAGCCGAACGCAACACCCCAAAACATCGGCACAATATTTATCTTGAGCTCCGAGCAAAGATCCAGAAGCTTGAGGAGATAAGTCTCCATTGCTCGTTCAATTTCGGCCGGGGATTTTTTGGCGAGGTCAGGCGAAATGAACGGACGAATCGTCGGGCTCCCTGTCCAAGCGGTTGTGTGGACCCAGACGGGACAATGGCATGAAATGCCGTCGAGCTTCATTGTGCGGTCGTCAAACGCCCGGCGAATCTCTTTGGCCGTTTTGAAACCTTTTCCGCCCTCAAGCATATAGTTCGAAGGCTGCGCGCCCGCTGCGCCGGATGCTTTCGCGTAGTCAAGAAACTGTTCGAGAGGCTTGGCGCCGTGTTGCGCGCCTTCGATGCTGGGATGGAAGCAAGGTTGTGCCATAAAGATCAATGGATTGGTTAAAATTCTTGGAAAAGCTTTAACTGGCTCAGTTGCTGAATGCAATCCCGAATCGTTGCCCAAGATTCTACGTCGAACTGCCGAATCGTCCCGCCATACTCAATGCAGGAAACCTCCGGCTTTGCCGGAGGACTCGGGTGGTTTGACAGTAGCGGGAGTCGTTGGATCTGGGCGAAGGGCTAAGCCTGTGCTTCCCCTCACCCTAACCCTCCCCATGAACCTCGGTGGGGCGAGACTCTGTCGAGCCCTGACTGGATTCAAGCGCACGAGAAGGTCAGGGCTCCACAGAGTGTCGCC
>JAQBVM010000269.1 GCA_027623095.1 Verrucomicrobiota bacterium | reverse complement strand
GGTTGTCGAGTATCAGGGCAAGCGGTTCCGGGTCTCCATGACGAACGTCACGGCGGGAATGCTCTATCAGGTCGGCAAGGAATGGCTCGACGAAGCGAATGAGCGGGTGACGAGAGCGAGACGGAAGCGAAACTCTGCGCCAGGCTGTGAATAACTTTTTCTGGCATCCGGCAGCCGGAAGGTTTAGAAAAGGATCAAGGGTTTGCTCCAATCGATTTCGGCTGTGCCCGGCCTGCGTTTCTTCAGGCATCCTCTGCCGAATTCTCCTTTGCGCGGCTGGGCATGGCTGGTTGGAGTAGGGAGGTCGCTAGTTCTCAGCGTTATTACCCAGTTGGCGATTGGTGCGGTAATCTCGGTCCGGAACGAGGATTGTGCCACGGGCAATCCGACCATGACTTCCGGGACCTGACTGGCGGATGCCGCCGGAACGCCATCTCGCGCCACGGTTTTGGTCGGGAGGCGTTTCAATCCAGAATGTAAAAATTTGCGCCTGGAGCGATTCTGGACCATTCAGCAGGTTCATACCCACGCTGCGGTTTGTATCCATCCAATCAACCTTAAACGTCTATGAACAAGGTTGAATACCCTTGAACCCGTTATACCAAACCGTTATACCAGAGAACACTTAAGGTCGATAAACGCTTAAAAACCTTGGTTTTATTGGGATTTTGAAAAGTGGAGCGGGTGATGGGAATCGAACCCACGTGGCCAGCTTGGAAGGCTGGAGCTCTACCATTGAGCTACACCCGCATCGCTCCGGAATCATAACGACCGCGCTTGCCTTGTCAATTCGTCTCCTTAGAATCCGGGCTGCCAAATGAATTCTTTGCTCCTCACCGGCGGCCGCGTCATCGACCCAGCCAACGAGTTCGACAGCCATGCGGACCTTCTCGTTCTCGACCGGAAAATCGCCGTGATTGGGGCGGAAGCCGCAGAACAGGCGCCATCGGACTCGGAACGAATCGATGTGTCCGGCCTGATCGTATGCCCCGGCCTCATTGATTCGCATGTCCACTTTCGGGAACCGGGACAAGCCGGCAAAGAAACCATCGCGACGGGCACGCTTGCCGCCGCGCAAGGCGGGTTCACTTCGGTGGTCTGCATGCCGAACACTTCCCCCGCCATTGACAATCCAGGGTCGGTCGCACTCTTACGCGAAAAAGCCGCCCGGGAGGGCCTCGTGAATGTATTTCTAACAGGCGCCATCACAAAGAACCTCGCCGGAGAAGAACTTGCCCCGATCGGATCACTGAAGAAAGCCGGTGTCATCGCGATCACCGACGACGGACATTGCGTTCAAAACAACGAACTCATGCGACGCGCGCTGGAATATGTGCGAATGTTTGACCTGCCGGTATTCGACCATTGCCAGGATTACTCGCTCGTCACGGACGGCGTTATGCACGAGGCCTATTGGAGCACGGTCCTTGGATTAAGAGGATGGCCCTCGATCGGCGAGGAGACAATCGTGGCACGAAACATCCTCCTCGCGGAGTTGACCGGAGCGCGTGTTCATTGCCAGCACATCAGTTCCGAAGGCAGCCTTCGTTTGCTTCGCGAAGCGCGGCAGCGCAACGTGCCAATTTCCGGCGAAGCCTGTCCACACCACTTCACGCTGACCGATGCCGCAATCGCTGGAAGTGCTGCTTTCTGGGAAACGGACGGAAAAGAGCTGCAACGATTCTTCAAGAATGCCGATGAATTGCCATCTTGGACGTCCTACGACACGAATTTCAAAATGAATCCCCCGCTCCGGTCCGCGCGGGACCGGGCAGCAATTCTGGATGGGATCGTGGACGGGACCCTTGAAATCATTGCCAGCGACCACGCACCCCATTGCGATTACGAGAAAGATGTCGAGTTCGACTACGCTCCCTTTGGCATCACCGGTCTTGAGACCGAATTGCCCCTCACGCTGATGGCGCTGTTTCATTCGAACCGGCTCCCGATGGGAGAACTCCTTCGCCGATTTACGACCGCGCCCGCGCGACTGTTGCGAATCCCCAAAGGCACTCTGAACATCGGCGCCGACGCGGACATCACGGTTTTTGATCCGGACCGAGAATGGGTATTCGAAAGACAGTCAACCGCGAGCAAATCGGTCAACAGCCCATTCTACGGGTGGCGCATGAAAGGCAAAGCCATCGCGACGATCGTCTCCGGCAAAGTTGTCTGGCGCGATTCGGCGGCACGATAGTTCGCCACGCCGGATTCTGAAATGATTCATTGACACGACAGAGCTGTTTTGGTCTTATTTCACGCCTTTTTAAAAGGAAATTATGTACGCAGTTATCGAGACAGGAAGCAAACAGTACCGTGTTGAGGCAGGAGATACGCTCAAGATCGAGCGTTTGCATGTCGAAGCCGGACAGACCCACACTTTTGATAAGGTGCTGTTAGTGAACAACGAAGGCAAATTATCGGTCGGGGAACCCACCGTCGCGCAAGCAAGCATCGTCGCCGATGTGGTGGAGCATATCCGCGGGCCGAAGATGATCGCTTTCAAAATGAAAAAGCGGAAGGGCTACCACAAAACGACAGGACACCGCCAGGAACTCACTGTGGTGAAGATCAAGGAAATCAAAATTTAAGGTCTGAAGTATGGCACACAAGAAAGGTCAAGGCAGCGTTCGCAACGGGCGAGACAGTGCAAGCAAGCGGCTGGGTGTAAAACATTTCGGTGGAGAACTAGTCAGCGCGGGCAGCATTATCATCCGGCAGCGGGGCACCAAATTTGTCGCAGGCAAGAATGTGGGCACCGGGCGCGATTGGACCTTATTCGCGCTGGTTCCAGGCAGAGTGGCTTTCGACAAGAACAGCCGCAGGGTTAACGTTGTTCCGGAAACACCTGCCGCAAACAACTAGCGAGTCATTTTTTTACCGTTGGCGAGGCGGTTAAGCCTCGCCTTTTTCTTTTGTACCGGCCACCCGTTCATGTTCATTGACCAAGTCAAGATCTACGCGCGCGCGGGTCACGGCGGTCCCGGTTGTGTCGCATTTCGGCGGGAAGCGTTCGCGCCCAAGGGCGGACCGAGCGGAGGGAACGGCGGCCGTGGCGGAAGTGTGATTCTGAAAGCGGATCACGATCTCAACAACCTTATCGCACAGTTCTTCACGCCTCGGCTCATTGCGAAGAATGGCGAAGCGGGAAAGGGAAAAGGAATGGACGGCGCCGCGGGCAAAGATCTGATTGTGAAAGTGCCTTGCGGAACTTTGGTCTGGCGGTTTCCTACACCCCCCCAAAAGAACGAAGAAACCGACGCGCCCGCTGAAGATACCGATGTCCCGGCACAAAAACTCCCTTTGGCAACGGCGAGCCGTCCCGTGATCAAACACTCCTGCGGAACGGCCGCATTGGAAATCGATCTCTCGCGGGAGGAAGATTCTTCCGCCGCAGGGAAGGCGGGCGAACCGTGCGAGTTGGTTGCGGACCTTACAGAAGACGGACAAGAATTCCTGCTCTGCAAAGCTGGGCGCGGCGGCCTCGGAAACCGGAACTTCGCCACGGCGCGACACCAAACACCCCGCTTCGCCCAACCCGGCGAGCCGGGCGACGAAGGCGATTTTCGGCTCGAACTTCGAATGATCGCCGAGGTTGGCCTCGTTGGATACCCAAACGCCGGTAAATCAACGCTTCTAACGGCGATTTCAAAGGCCCGGCCAAAAATCGCTCCGTATCCATTCACAACGTTGCATCCGCAAATTGGCATTCTCGAGTACCCCGATTTTCATCGACTCACGGTTTGTGATGTTCCCGGATTGATCGAGGGAGCGCATCAGAACGTTGGTCTTGGACACGCTTTTTTGAGACATATTCAACGCTGCAAAATCTTAGTGCTTCTAATCGACATGGCGGGAACAGACGGCCGCGCTCCGTGGGATGACTACTCCCAACTTCTCAGCGAACTCAATCTCTACGATCCCGAGCTTTTGAAAAAATCGCTTCTCGTGGTGGCCAACAAGATAGATGAGCCTGAAGCCGAGAAAAACCTGAAGACGTTCAAACGAAAGATTAAGAAAACGCCGGTGTTGCCGATCTCGGCGGCCTTCGGCGAAGGAATTGAGAAATTCAGAAATATGATTCGAGAGGCAACTGAATGCTAAGAGCAGGTAGCGTGGGACTCCCCAATGTGGGGAAATCAACTCTTCAAAGAGATTTCAGCTCTTTCAGGAGAGCATCGAGCGGGAACTGATCCCCCGGGCACCGCGTGCCGATCGGGTTTATCTGCTGGTGCGTTTTGACGGCAGAAACAGAAAGATGAGACCGTTCCATCAGATGGGCGGTCAACGCTTCCAAACTTAAGAACTGCTTTTTTGTCGGACGCGAACTGTCGAAATTACCCACGAGGCAGACGCCTATACTGTTCTCGTTCAACGCAAGGCTCGCCAGATGCCCTCCCTGCAACTGCTTCGTCCATCGATCGCCGATTGCGATTTCGCCGTCGCCCATTCCCTTCCCGTTACCAATCACGAAATGATAAGCCAGCCCATTCTCCATATGCCGCTCCTCCCGATGATACCGATCCATTCCCTTTGCGGTTCCAGAATCCGTGGCGCTATGGTGAATGACGATATGTTTCCACCGGCCAGGGCGCACTCGCGTACGGTCAATCGCCTTGCGGATGGACGATTTTAACGACGGTCCAGTGTCCGATGATTTGAGACCGGGAATCCAAATCACATCACCGGGAAAAATCCTATCCGGACGAACCGAACTGTTGCGTTTGATCAACGCGCTAAGCTTGACGCCATAACGATTCGCGATCGTGCTCAATGTGTCGTTTTTCTTGATGACATACCGCTTCTCAGCCGCTTGCGGCGATAACGGCGGCAGCCCAAGAAGTGACAATACAAAGATCACCTGGAGCACGGAGTACCAAGCTCCCAATCTCGCCCGAATTCGGCTATTGCAATCGAAACCCATTCTTTCAAAATCATCCATTGCGAACCACGTTCAGCGGCAGCGACAGGACATCCCAATCACTCACCCCCGCAAATCGACACCGCGATTCATGACCTATCATGCTTCGTTCGCAAACCGCCAGAATTTTCTAAACTCATCCGCGAAAAGTCCTTCCGTTCGGCGCCTGGCGTTCTTCCCGCGGGGTTTCCTACATCTGAGTTCACAAGGCGACTTCGACGATGGTAATTCCTGGATTCGCGCGGTTAAAATCCCGGTCCGCTCGAGCGGAAGGGTTGCGTTGGACAAATTCGCGGCCTTCGATCGTGTCTGATGAAAAACGCTCGCCGAACACCACGAGCACGACTTTGCCTTCTTTGACACGAAGGCGCAGAGATCTGCGGATGGCCGGTCCAAGTTTGCCACCCTGGCCGCTGGAGCCCCAACCATGAATCACCTTCAGCAGCCGTTGCCGATTCCGGCGGGAGGAATCCAACTCGGCGATCAAACGGCGGCGTGCCGTATCAATGTCTGGCATGCCAGATTCGAGGTTTGCAGTTCGCATGGTTAGTGCCGGGAAACTCAAAGACTTTCACCGACATTTCGGATCCTATCTACAACTTGAGATTTCCGAAATCATGAATATTCTTTGCCCATGCCGATTTACGAATTTCATTGTGGCATCTGCAAAAAGGATAGCGAAGTCTTGGTCCGATCGAGCGATTGGGAAGGCACGGAATGTCCCCGATGCGGATCACGCGAACTAATCAAAAAACTGTCCGTATTTTCCTCCGCGGGCGGTGGAAACGATAGTGCCGAAGGCCCGGCATGCAGCGGCAACCCGACATCGTGCGGTCGTTGCGGAACCTTCGACTGAACACGGACGGCACAAGCCAGCAGAACCGAATGAGTTTGAAACCATGGAACCCCATCAAGAGCCTGATTCAATTTGGGTTTCTGCTGATCTTCTTTTGCGGGCCATTGGAAACGTTCGGCTCGACTCCCGTCATTCCTCCAAGCGTGCAAGCTGCCATTCGGACCAGAGTCGATTATGGCTACAATCCGGGAATCATTGTCGGAGTTGTTACCGAGAGCGGGCGCGCCTATTACAGTTATGGAATGATCTCCTATGAATCGGGATCCACGCCGGACGAAGACACGCTATTTGAGATTGGATCCATCACGAAGGTGTTCACAGCGACGCTGCTGGCGGACATGGCGGCTCGCGGCGAAGTTTCCCTGAACGACGCGGTGCAATTGTTGCTGCCGGCTGGCGTGACGGTTCCAGAAAGAAGTGGGAGACAGATACACCTGGCGGACTTGGCTGAGCACGCATCCGGACTTCCGAATAATCCACCATTCCCGGAGACGATAGATCCGTTGAATCCTTTCGCGGACTTCGCCCAAGAGGATCTTTACGATTTCCTCAAGAGCTATCGGTTGCCAAGATCTCCGGGCGCCCAGTACGAGTATTCGAACCTCGGCATCGGGCTTCTGGGACATGCTTTGGCTCTCCGGCTCGGGATGCCTTACGAAGAGGCGTTGCGCGACCGGGTCCTCTCGCCATTGGGCTTGAAGGATACCTCGACAACGCTCACGTCCAAACAAGAAACCCGGCGGGCAACAGGGTATTCGGGCGTCGTGCGTCGACCATCATTTGCGATGAAGGTTCTTGCGGGCGCGGGGGCATTAGTCTCCACAGCGGGCGACATGCTAACCTTCCTGGAATATCAGATCGGCATTCGGAACACCGATCTGGCGCCAGCCATTTCAGAAACACAGAGACCTCGCCGCTCAGCCGGATCACCGGAGGTGAGTGTGGGACTTTGCTGGATCACGCTCTCAAGCGGTTCGATTCATATTGTTTTCCACGACGGTGCGACCATGGGCCAAACTGCGTTTGCTGGGTTCGATTCCCGAAAGAGAACCGGCGTGGTTGTGCTGACGAACGCGCGGGTCAACAACTATTCCAATGTTCAAGATATCGGACTAAACATACTCGAGTCTTCAATCCCGCTAACGCAAGCGCTCCGCCCGGCGGATATCGCTCTTGAAACCAAAAGGGACTACGTGGGCAGATACGAAATAGCAGGCGGCCCGTCGTTTGAAATCGGCATGCTGCACGATCACTTGACTCTCGCTTTTTCCGAGGATCGAGGAGCGGTTTTCACTCTCTATCCGCAATCCTCAAGGCGGTTCTTGCTTCACGAGGCCGGGATCGAGGCCGCCGGTGTGTTCAACAGAAACTCCGAAGATGAAGTCGTTTCGTTGGCGTGGACGCAATCCGGCCAAACCTCGACATTCCCGAAAAAGAGAATTGCCCCGTTTCTAACCGCCCAGTTTGATTCCGGCGAAATGCGGTTGAGTCTTAAGGGGAATACGAATACGGACTACGTGATTGAGGCGTCCGAGGATTTGCAAAATTGGTCGGCGATTTCAACCAATTCGATCTGGGATGGCCCCATCGTCGCTGCTTTGGCCGTCACCAGTCGTGCGCGGTTCTACCGAGCTCATGAAATCGAGTAGCCTCCCGCTGCTTCTTCAATCGAAATAAGAATGAACAAGCGACGTTGGATAACGGTGATCGGAGTCGTGGCGCTGCTTCCTTTGCTTGCGGTTCGTTTGGCACCGGAGAGAGGAATCGCCGAAGCAACGATTGCGGACGGGCGGACGATCGTGATCGAGGCGGTTACCTTCGGCACAAATCACGTCGTCGGGAAGAATTCAGTTCTTGTGGATCGATTGGGGCCTTGGATGCCCCGCTGGCTTCGCAGAATTCTGTCTCCAAGATTTCCAAGATCGACGATGTCCACCGGCGCGGATGCGCTTGTTGTTTGGGTCAATGCGGTCGATTCTCTGTCGCGCACCAATGTCGATTGCCAGGGGATTCGCGTCGAGTTTGAGGACAGGCATGGCGACGTGTGGGGCGAGGGCACGGCAAGCTGGGGAGGATTCGACAACCGGTTCTGGCGCGTGGGCCACGTCTTCGAAGCTTATCCACGTTCCGAAACCGAGCTGAAATTACGAATTGTCCCATGGAGAACGAACGCTCCGGTGTCGGTGACCTTTTCAAATCCGAATGTTGGAATCGGTGCAAACTGGGTGAGTGAAGCGCTTCCGGCGCGCCAAAAGATCGGAATGATGGAGATTGTATTGAATGGGCTTGCCGTCAGGACAAATGGCGGTCCTTCGCGGCGTTGGGAAACGGCTTCTCGCTACTGGCTGCCCGAATGGAGGATTCTTTCAGACGGCGAACCCGCTTCCGGTTGGCGCGAACCGGAATGGACGGCTTCCGACCCGTTCGGCAATCGCGGACAAGCTCTTGGCATTCGCCAGTCTGTCTTGAAGTACTTTGCGACGTTTCGTCCGGAGGTCACGAATCTAGCCGCCACCGAACGGATCACACCGCTTCCCGCGAGCCCGTGCTCACGCGAGGCGACCAATACGATTTGGTTTCAGACCAATTCAGTTGCAGACAAGCCCATTATCGCAATCGGTTTAATGACCGCGACGATGACCCATTTCACCGATGGGAAGTACGATCCGAATCCCCCGTCCCGCATGGGGCCGACGTCGGGAGGGGCGCCAACAGGCTGGACTGCGACGAGCCGGCGCATCAGCCCGACAAGAGTTCAGACCGTGCGGGGGCATTATGCGGATCGCCCGGTCATTTATCTTCAATGCGAAGATCGTGAGATTGCCGGACGTCTCGGCGTTCGGCTGCGCGATGATCAGGATCGGATTTGGCCGACAACAAGGGAAGGAAACGGACCTGGGATCATTCCGTTCATGCTGGATGTTCCACCCGAGGTCAAGCGCGTCGTTCCGGAAATCGTGCTGTTAAACTCGATCGAAGCCGAATTCACAATCGAAACTCCGGTCGCACCTCCGTAATCCTCTTGCGGTGGGGCGACACTCTGTGGAGCTCTGCTATTTCTACGGGTGATAGGCCTACGTGAAATGGGCTTTTGGAAACGAGGTACCTTCGGAATCCGCCTTGTTTCCATTGCGCCTTCCTCTTCAGATTGACTCCTTCAAGGTTACTCAGGGCTCCACGGAGTGTCGCCCCACCTTCTAAGACACATGACCTCGATTCGCGCTCAAATTGCGGAAGTTTTCACCCTCCTGAATGAAGCGGTCAATACCGAATGGCGCAGGTTTCCGTCCAGAAGCAGTAACTCCGCAGGCTGCGTTCCCGCACTCCATGACCTGCCGGCCATTTAACGGAGCCTTCGGACAACGCGCCAGCGTCTTGGACTGCGGTGACGAGCGAAGTGATTCACCGCTTTGGCGTCGGCTGGGTCGAACGCGTCGGGGGTTTGCGGGATGTAGAATTCGTGAGTGGGCTAGAGAGGGGCTCCTTTTCCAGCACCTTGACATTAACATTTACAAGCATCGTGATGCGCCATATGCGCACTACATTGACTTTAGACAACGATCTTGCTCAACGTCTCGAGCAGAACGCCGCGCGGGACGGCAAGCCATTTAAGGTAATTGTGAACGACACACTGCGCGCCGGACTTGGCCTCCGGGACAAACCGAGCCGGAAGGCGGAAAAAATTGCGTTGCGCACATCCACCGACGCATTTGGCCCGAACATCACGCCTGCCGGATTGAGCAGATAAAAGTTCGAATCCGGAATCGTCGAACGGATGGCCCCGTCGATGGAGGAAGCGTTGCCTCCAGTCACGCGGGAGATGATATTTTGCACCGTCGCCGGTCCGGAAAATGTCGCCGCTTCACCGCTGTTTAAACTAAAATCCTTGAAACTGTGGAAGAGATTGCCGCCAACCTGTTTTCCAAGTTCCGCGCCGATCTGATAATTGGGTCCCGTCAATGGGCCGCTTGGGCCTATTGTTCCATCCAGCGCGATCTGTGCTTGGAGGCATTGACCTGCCGTCAAACAGAGCCCAACGAATAAGAACCAGTATCGTATGTGACTTAACTCGTATTTATTCATATTTATCATCTCATAACGAGAGGTTGAGCCGTTTAACTCCAAAGAACGCAGGGAACCCAGCGCAGTGGAGGCGCAACGAAACGAAGTTGGGGCGGAGACAACCACCAGACCTCAAAATAAAGGGGGTCTTTTGAGGATAAGACTGAGCGGTTGAATTCCCTCCTATTCGTCGATTGTTTGACGAGCGCTTGCTGAGGGGGCGTTGGATTTCTGAGACTTTCCCTGCCAGTTGACCGGGTGCTATTCTGGCCCATGCCCGATGCGCCAATCCCCTCCGCAGTTCCAGAGCCGACACCGGCCGCCCCGATTCCGCCGCTGCCG
>JAQBVM010000268.1 GCA_027623095.1 Verrucomicrobiota bacterium | reverse complement strand
AACCTAACCCATTGCGCGATAGCTGACTTTGCGATCCCCATCTCCCCAACCGAATTTCGCGACCATAGGCATAACACGAGAGGTTGTAAGGTATAATCGGTTCCTCGGGAAACTGTTCCGCAGCGGGCAGAAGAGACTCCCAAGCGGATTGAATTCCCCCTCCTGTGATTCGGCGAAACGCATAGGCCCGGTGCAGCCATCCGCTTGGTCTTTCCGGCGCGGTTCCTATCAAGCTCTCAGCGCTGGCGAGTGCCGACTTCCAGTCTGATTCCTCTGCGTAAATCAGCCAACTCAACTCCAGGACATCCTCATTCTTCCGGGCTTCAGATCCGAGTGTCTCAAGTTCGGCTCGCGCCTCGGCGTGGTTTCCCAGTTCGAACCACCCCAAAGCTGAAGAAAAAACGTGCCAGTCCGGAGCTTCGAGCTTTTTCATGCACACCAATCTAATCGCGATCTCCAGATTTGGAAGCTATGTTCCTCGTTTCTCGTTTTATTCCGAACTGTTCGAACTCTCCGCCGCGCGCGTCAGTCTATCCCGAATCCCCTGCCATTCCGACCCTTCCGGGACCGCTTCCACAACAATCAGCTCGGCGCCATCCTCATCACAACGATGGAGTTCCGCATAAATAGCACGCGCATAGGCTTCCGCATCGTGAGGCAAAACAGAGACATGCCCGAGTCCCCGCTCGGACGGAATCTCCTTATGAGAAATCACATGGCAGCGCAGAGCGGATAATCCAGCCGCTCGAAGCTGTGGCGCCAGTTCGATGTCTTTTCCCCAAGAACGCACAACAAGCCTCGCCTTTGGAGCATAATGCCTCGGAAACTGTCCCGGACTTCGGAACACTCCATTGGTCACCACGTTGCCCGTCTCGATCTTTCCCACTACCGCCACAAGCGAATCGAGACGTATGGTTCCAGGCCGAAGCAATCGCGGCGGATTCACGGTTAGGTCCAGCACTGTCGATTCGATTCCCACCTGCGATTGGCCGCCATCGACAATTACAGGAATCGTTCTTCCCAGGCTTTTGAGCACATGATCCGGATGGGTTGGAGAGACCGCGTTGGAAAGATTCGCGCTCGGCGCCGCCAGCGGAAAACCGCAAGTCTGAATGACCGCTTGGATGAACGGATGCCGCGGCCATCGAATTCCGACGGTTTCGCCACCGGCAGTCACAACATCCGGAATCTTCCCGGATCTTGGCAGAACCAAGGTCAAGGGACCGGGCCAGAACGCCTCCGCAAGCTTTTCAGCGGCGTTTGGCCAGGAGGCAACGCACTCATGCGCCATCTCCAAACCAGCTATATGCACAATCACCGGGTTCGAAGGCGGCCTTCCCTTAAGGCTAAAAATCCGTTCCACAGCCTTCGGATCGAAGGCGTTCGCCGCCAATCCATAAACTGTTTCCGTTGGCAAAGCCGCAACGCCGCCATTGCGCAACAATTCCGAAACCTCGTGAACAGCCGATTTAAAGGCCTCCTCATTGTCAATCAATATTACTTTTGCCGTTTTCGTCATTTGCGGAGCCTCGTGGTGATTCGCGATTTCCCTCCAGCCGCAGTTGACTTGGAAGCTGGCGGAATCGGCGAATCTAACGGCAAGAGATTCGCGATGTCAAAATCGGGCTTTGATGTTTTCTCCGCTCCCTTTTAGCTTGATCGCGTGTTAACCGATCTCATAAGCCGCCTTGCTCAGAACCAGAATCTCACTGAGCCTGACACTTGTCACTCTGTGGCGCTGCTCACTCGGGAAGATCTGCCAGTGGAGCAAAAAGCCGATTTTCTGACCGCACTTGCCAGGAAAGGGGAAACCCCCGATGAGATTGCGGGCTTCGCTCGCGCCCTCAGAGACAAATCGATTTCACCGCCACTCGATGCTGAAACTCGCAATCGGGAGATTCTAGACGTTTGCGGAACTGGCGGCGACCATCAAAACACATTCAACATCTCAACGACCGTGGCGCTCGTGGCCGCGTCAGCCGGCGTCACGGTTGCCAAACACGGTAATCGCGCCGTCACATCCCAATCCGGAAGTGCTGACGTCCTGGAGGAATTGGGCATCGCCACAACTCTCTCCCCAGAAGCAGCGGCGCTCTCGCTCCGTGTTCACGGATTCGCTTTCTTTTTCGCGCCGAATTATCATCCCGCCTTCAAACACATCGCACCGGCTCGGAAACTCTGCGCCTCGCGCGGACAGCGAACGATCTTTAACTTTCTGGGTCCGCTCTTGAACCCAGCAAGACCCACAGCCCAACTCATTGGCGTTCCCGATTCAGCGTTGTGCGAGCCCATTGCCCACGTTCTTCAATCATTGGGAATCCGAAGAGGAATGGTCGTGAGCGGTCGATTCGGACCCGGTGCGATTGACGAGTTCTCAACGATTGGAGACAATACAGTATCCGAGTTTTATCATGAACGAGGTTTCACGACCTCGACCATCTCGCCTGTTGATTTTCGGTTTCAACCCGCGGTCCCAGCTGATCTCAAAGGCGGTGGCCGCGAAGCCAACGCCAACATCATCATCCAGATTCTCTCAGGCTCCGACCGTGGCCCCAAGCGAGACGCAGTCCTTTTCAATTCCGGGGCCGCTCTGTTTGTGGCCGGCGTATGCAAGTCCCTCACCGACGGGATCGATCTAGCAGCCGAGCTGATCGACAGTGGAAAGACAACCGCCAAACTTAAAGCACTCCGAGAACCTTAACTCAGGTGGGGCGACACTCTGTGGAGCCCTAACTTCTCCCTTGGTGTCCGGCCGACCCGAAAAGGAGTTGTGGGAACGTGGGGATTCCGGATTCTCTGGTGGCCCCATTGCACCTTCTTCTTCAGTTTGATTCTTTCAAGGCTCGATCAAGGCTTCACGGAGTGTCGCCCCACCGCCTTTCGTTCATGGTCTCGACTCACGTCCGGCATTTGGAGATTTGCATGAACCCAGCACGCCCCCGGTCGCTCCGCCCTTTTCTTTGCCGACCTTGACTCCCCCGGATGATTCCAAGAAACTGCGCCGCATGTACAAGATTGTCGGCTCGGATCAGAAAGAGTACGGCCCGGTTGGCACCGAACAGATTGAAGAGTGGATTCTGCAGGGGCGAGCAAATGGTCAGACTCTCGCTCGCCTCGGAGAAGGTCCATGGGTGCCGCTGTCTTCATTTCCAGAATTCGCCGCAGCCCTATCAAATGCGCCAGTTTCTTCTCTTCCACCGCCTCAGGCTCTCTCCACAGTCGCGAGCATGGGAACAAAGATCCACCCGCTCGCTGTTGCTGGTCTTGCTCTAAGCGTCCTTGGGCTCTTGCAATGCTGTACTCCGTTTATTGCTTTTCTAGGTCTTATCTTTTCTTCGGTTGCGTTCTTTCAAATCAAGACCGATCCAGAGCGCTACAGCGGTCGCGGCTTGGCGTTGGCCGGAATCATTACATCTGTCGCGGGGGTTCTTGTTTTCTGGATTCTTCTCAGCACGGGCATCATCGATGAGCTGATGAAAAACCTTCCTAAAATCAATGTTCCTTGACGACCGCTTGTCTGCTCAATTCCGATGAATTCTCGGCTGTATCTTATCATCGGGGGCGACGGTCAAGAGTACGGTCCGGTCTCGGAAGTGGAGGTCCGCGACTGGATTCTTCAAGGTCGGGCGAATGAAAGGACCGCTGTTCAAATCGAGGGCTCTCCCTCCTGGATAGTCCTCAAGGCGCTCCCGGAGTTTGCTGAATCTCTCGACACTCAGGCACGAGCCCTTGCGTCACGCCCGCCAGAGATTCCACTCGACGCAACAGCCGCCGAAGCAGAATTCAAGGCTAGAGCTGCGGCTCTCGATCTTGGCTCCTGTTTTGATCGAAGCTGGAATCTTTTTAAGTTGCACCCACTTCTGTTAGTCAGTTCATCGTCGTTGATTTGCCTCATCTCCATTGGCCTCGAATTTATCCCTTCGATCGGCCGCGCAGTCTCCACCGTTTTTGGCATGGCACTCTGGGTGGGTGTTTCTTGGATTATTCTCAAACTAGTTCGCGGTGAAACCGCTTCCTTCGGTGACTGTCTTGTCGGCTTTAAAATTGGATTTCTCCAGCTCTGCCTCGGTGGCATCGTTGCATCGGTTTTGATCATGGTCGGACTCATTCTTTGCGTCCTTCCCGGGATCTACCTTACCGTTGCGTGGCTTTGCTTTGCTCCACTTCTCATTGTGGACAAGAAATACGATTTTTGGCCTGCTTTTGAACTGAGTCGTCGCGTTGTCACAGCTAACTGGTGGAATATCTTTGCCCTTTTTCTTGCGTCTTTTGTGATCCTTGTTGGCGGTTTACTCGTTGTCGGAATCGGCGTTTTTTTCGCCCTTCCGGTTGCAACCGGCGCGATCGTTTATGCCTACGAAGATATTTTCGGGTCGTCCAGGCAGAAAACATTTCGATAAGACTAGGATTATTAAACCTCCAATCTCTGCATACCTCCTGGTATCATGAGCCTTCCTCCCCCCCTTCTTCAGAGACCCTTTCCTTTGATTAAACTCCTTGCCCCTTTGATATTTGCCGCGTTTCTCTCCGCTTCTCTCGCAGCTAGATTCATCCTCACCTCGGATTTTCGTCTTCCTTCGTGCGGAATGCGCCTTCTTTTCAACCTTCCTTGTCTTTTCTGTGGCGTCACCCGCTCCCTCCAAGCTATCTCGAACCTCGATTTTATCTCCTCCTTTCGTTTCAACCCTCTTCTTCTTCTCTCATTCGTCGTATCTGCTTCGTCCTTCCTAATTTGGCTGGCTAACTGTCTCTTCCGTCTCAGGAATCTCTTTTCTACGCCCCTTAATTTCAGCGGTCTCCCGATTCGGTGGCTCCTCGTTGTTCTCATTCTCTTAAACTGGACTTATCTCGCTATTAATCTCCCCGAATAGTCTCCCCTCCCCGTCTGAACAATCCTTGCCCTCTTTGTTAACAAAGTCTCTTTGTCCGTTTTCGCAACCCTTTCTAAGTCCATCTCGTTCGAGAGTTCACATTGCTTCCCTTTTGTAACTCCTTGCGGTATCCTTGACACCGCACTTTATTTGCATTATTCACAGCCCTTAATAAGAATCTTTTTCTTTCAAAGAGAATTAGTACTAAGAGTCCCATGAAACTTGTCATCGCTAAAGATCAGCTCCTTCAGGGTCTCCAGGCTGTTCAAAATATTGTCAGTTCTCGAACGACACTCCCAATCTTGTCGAATGTTTTGCTGCAAGCGGCGGAGACAAAACTAGTGCTGACAGCGACCGATTTGGATGTGACGATTAGCTGTTCTGTTAAAGCAGCGGTTGAAAAATCTGGAGGAACAACCGTGCCGGTGAAGAGACTGTTCGGGATCGCTCGCGAGCTGGCCGCTTTGGAAATTGAGTTGGAGGTGGATGAGAAGAACATCTGCACTTTGCGGGCGGGGGCGTCGTTTTACAGAATCCACGGCTTGTCGGAAGATGAGTATCCGCCAAAACCGTCGTTCAGTGAGCTGAGGAAAGTGAGTGTCAGTCAGGAGAAGCTCAAAGGAATGCTCAAGAGGACATCCTTTGCGATTTCCACGGATGAAACAAGGTTTGTGTTGAATGGGGTGTACGTCAGCTTCAAAGGGCAGAAGATGACGATGGTTGCAACCGACGGGAGACGATTGGCGATGGCTGAACAGGAAGTCGAAATACCAGAAGAGGGGCAAGGGGAGTTCATTGTGCCAACGAAGGCGGTAAATGAGCTGAACCGGCTTTTGCAGTCGAGTGGAGAAGTCCAGGTGAAAACCAGTGAAAACCAAGTATCCTTCGCGTTGAATGATGGAAGCGAGACGGGGACGGTCATCATTTCAAAGTTGGTGGAAGGAACGTATCCGAACTATCGGCAAGTGATCCCGGCGGAAACAAAAGAACGTGTTGCGCTAGGCCGCGAAGAGTTGCTGCAAGCATTGAGGCGTGCGGAGATCATGACAAGCGACAAGTCGAACTCGGTTAAATTGGCCTTCACACGGAATAATCTCGCGATCACGGCGAATTCACCCGAAGTAGGCGAGGCTAGAGAGAGCTTGGCGATTAATTACAAAGGCAACGACGTGGCAATTGCGTTTAATCCGGGCTATTTGATGGATCCTTTGAAAGCGCTTGATGAGGACGAGGTTTATCTCGAGCTGATAGACGAGCTCAGTCCAGGGGTTCTGAAAATTAACGAGCCTTTTTTGTACGTCCTCATGCCGATGCGGATGAGCTGAGAAGCAGCGGGCTTGAAGCAGGATGGATTCGAAACGAAAGGAGAAGGTGTCTCGTCTGAACAGAATGATGGCCGCGACAGCAGTTCTCGTTCTATCACTCGATCAGTTAACAAAGTTGGCCGTTCTCAATCTTCTGGGCTACGCGCAGGAAAAAGTCGTAATCGAAGGCTTCTTCAAGTTTGTTCACTGGGGAAATACCGGAGCGGCTTGGAGTCTCTTCCGAAACAATAACGAGCTTTTAGCTATTGTCTCCCTCGTGGCCCTGCTTGTCTTGTTTCTCAGCAGGCAGCACTTCGACTCCGGAACGCTGTTGGGAAGAGTCGCTTTAGGCATGCTTTTTGGCGGCATATCAGGCAATCTGGTTGACCGTCTTATGGAACAGCGGAGGCACGTGATTGATTTCATTTATTTTTATTTGAACCGCCGTGATGGAACGGAAATTGGTTTCCCAGCTTTCAATGTAGCCGACAGCGCGATTTGTATCGGCGTGGCATTGCTCTTCCTTGTTTCATGGCAGAATGAGAATTCCAAGAGCGAACTCGGCAAGAATGTGTCGCGGGCTCTTTGAGATCGCAAAGGCGAGATCGCCGTGAACGAGCTGAATGGGCGAAGGCAACCCTTTCAAGGCGAGTGTGAGTAAGAATCTACAGGCCATTTTTCTTGCGGGGCCGACCGGTGTCGGTAAGAGTGAAATTGCGCTGAAATTGGCAGCATTGGTTGGTGGAGAGATCATTTCGGTGGATTCGATGCAGGTTTATCAAGGGATGGATATCGGGACAGCGAAACCGTCGAAGCCAGAGCGAGAGCGGATTCACCATCACATCATTGATGTTGTTGATGTTGGAGAGGAATTCGACGGAGCGCGATTCGGCGACTTGGCTGCCGAGGCGGTTGAAGCGGCAAGCAAGAGAGGGAAAGTGCCAATTTTCTGCGGAGGAACGGGTCTCTATTTCCAAAGCTATCTTGATGGTCTCGGAAAATCTCCGCCACGAGATCCCGAACTTAGGGCCGAGTTGGAAGAGCTTTCTTTGGAAGAGCTCAGAGAGGAATTGAGAGCCAAGGATCCGGCCATGTCCGAGAATATAGATCTTAAAAACAAGAGAAGACTAGTCCGGGCAATTGAAGTGATTCGAATAACCGGGAAGGCCTTTTCCGCGCAGCGCGCTTGCTGGAAAGCCCGAGGAAAGGAAAAAACCGGCTACCGAAGCGATCGAATGTTTATGATGCTTCAGCGATCCAAAGAGGAACTGGACCTGCGAATTGAGAACCGGGTTGATCTTATGTTTCGCGAGGGAATCGTCCTGGAAACGGAAGCTTTGATCCGGAAAGGATTAGAATCCAATCAAACCGCGATGCAAGCAATTGGCTATCGTCAGGTGCTCGAATACTTGAAAGGAAAACGATCGCTTCGGGAAACGATCCAAATCGTGAAGCAGCGGACGCGGGCCTACGCAAAAAGACAAAGAACATGGTTTAGGAACCAATTGGATGCTGTGGAATTGGATGTGGGTGGAGGGAGAGATTCAGACTCGATCGCCGAGGAGCTAGCGGAAAAGCACGGAATAATAAGAGAAACCAAACCATTGCAACCACGGGAACGGGCGGTATAGTCGGAAATGTTTTCGAGTAAGAATTGAGAGCGCTCATTTCAACAAGCACCCAGAGGACTGAAAGGGTCTTTTTAATAGGTGTGGATAGGAAAGGCTGGAACGGTGTAACGCCGAGAGAGTCGCTGGATGAACTTGCCGAGCTTTCAACGACCGCCGGAGGCATTGTCGTGGGAGAGGGCATTCAGAGGCTTGGGGCGCCGGCGGCTGCGACGTTCATTGGTTCCGGGAAAGCGCTCGAATACGCCGGTGAGTGCCGAGAGAAGGAGGTTGACACGATTATCTTCGACGAAGAGCTGTCACCGGCACAGAGCAGGAATTTGGAGAAGATTTTTGACTGCAAGATTCTCGATCGAACATCGCTAATCTTGGACATTTTTGCAATGCGAGCACGAACACGCGAAGGCAAGATGCAGGTTGAACTCGCGCAGTTGCAGCATCTGCTTCCGCGCCTGACCCGGTTCTGGAGTCATCTATCGAGGCAGAAAGGAGGCATCGGAATGCGCGGCGACGGCGAAACGCAGTTGGAGACAGACCGGCGTCGTGTTCAAGTGCGCATCGAAAAGATCCAGGAGGAACTCGAGACGGTGAGGAAGCAGCGGGCAACGCAACGTCAAGGGAGGCAACGCAGCCTTTGGCCGCTTGCGTCAATTGTCGGTTATACAAACGCTGGAAAATCGACAATGCTGAACTGCCTGACGGGAGCTTCTGTTCTGGTGGAAGACAAACTCTTTGCGACCCTGGACCCAACCACGAGGCGGTTAAGGCTGCCAACCAACCAGAACGTGCTGCTGTCGGATACGGTCGGTTTCATCCGGAAACTCCCCCATCGACTTGTTGAAGCGTTTAAAGCGACGCTCGAGGAAGTGGTCCGGGCGGATCTGTTGTTGCACGTGGTCGATATCAGCCATCCGCAAGCGTTTGAACAGATCGAGGCTGTGAATTCGGTTTTGGAGGAGTTGGAAGCTGGAGGAAAACCCACACTGATGATTTTCAATAAGATCGACCGGATGAGTGGGGACGGTGTTTTGCAGCGCTATCGTGATCAGTACCCAAACTCCGTCGCGATATCCGCGACGAAAGAGATCGGAATCGAGGCATTGCTTCAGGAATTGGGAAACGCACTTCGGCCGAGCCGCGATTTCTTGGAATTGAATGTGCCTCACGAGAATTCTGGAGTGATGGCGCGATTGTACGCGATTGGCCAGGTCGTTGAATGCGACTACAGCGGGCCTAGCACGCGTGTTAAGGCGCGAGTGCCGCCGCACTTGAGGTCGGAGTTCCAGGCGTTTCTGGAAGGCTGACCGATGCTATCGGTGTGTGATGACAGTCGATCATATTCGAATCAAGGATTTGCCGCGCTACGAACGGCCGAGGGAGAGACTTCTGCTGTTAGGTGCCGATGCTCTTCGGAACGCGGAGTTGATAGCGATTCTCCTTCGAACCGGCCTAAAGGGAACATCCGCGATTGATGTTGCGGAACAGCTCCTGAGGAGATTTGGAACATTGGGTGCATTGGCGAAGGCCTCGGTCGGTGATCTAAGCCAAACGAAAGGAATTGGCCGGGACAAAGCAGTGGCGCTTAAGAGCGCTTTTACGCTCGCTCGAAGAATGGCTCAGGAGATTGGCCGCGAGGCGCCGCAACTGGATACGCCGGATCGTGTGGCGGATCTCCTGCGGGAAGAAAATAGGCTTTATGAGGTTGAACATTTTCAGATTGTGCTCCTGAACACGCGGCGAAAGCTCATTCGCGTGGAAGAGATTTCCAGGGGAACACTGGATACGATCTTAGTGCATCCGCGGGAGGTGTTTAAGCTGGCGATTACGTCCAATGCGTCGGCGATCGTGCTTGTTCACAACCATCCCAGCGGCGATCCAAGCCCTTCGGAAGCCGACGTCAAAGTGACCCGCGATCTGATTCGTGCGGGGCAACTGCTGAAGATAGAAGTGCTGGATCACGTCATCTTGGGCAATTCTACCGACAACAGACGGAAGGATTACGTGTCGTTGCGCGAGTTGGGCTATTTCTACAGCTAATGCATAGGTCCCTAACGCTGGCGTCTTTCGTCATCGTTCAGTTATGGAGGAACGAATCCCTTGGCCGCACGCGCCTGTACACCGGGTCTTCCGCTTAAGTGATAATTTTTTCTCGGCATCCTGTCGGCCTTTCGATTTTCGGGCCGCCGCCGTTCATTGACGGCTTGCGCCAGTTGTTTTCTTGGTTGTATCAATTCTCCGTGACCGGATTCGACTGCATCGCGGCATTGAAAGCATTGGGAGAGGAGACCCGTCTCCGGATCCTTCGACATTTGTTTAAGGGCTCTTCGTGTACTCGAGTGGGTGAATTCCAGCAGAAAAGCGGCTTTGAGCCAATGTAAATGGGC
>JAQBVM010000267.1 GCA_027623095.1 Verrucomicrobiota bacterium | reverse complement strand
CTTTTTTTATTCATGAGAGTCGAAAGGGAATCACCCGGCAAAATCAATCTGCTGCTAAATATCCTCGGGAAACGCGCCGACGGTTTTCACGAACTCGAAACCGTGATGCTTCCGGTGAACGTATGCGATTCGATTCAAATTGAACGGACAGACGTCGCTGGCATTCAATTATCCTGCAACGAACCATCGCTCCCGACCAACTCAGAGAATCTAGTCGTTCGCGCCGCTGAACATTTTCTTCAGTCCACCGGTATCAACGAAGGAATCAGAATTCATTTGGAGAAACGGGTGCCGATTGCAGCCGGACTGGGCGGCGGAAGCAGCAATGCGGCGAATACGCTGCTCGGACTCAACGAATTGTTCGGCGAACCGCTCCCACAATCAACACTCGCGACGCTCGCCGCTGGCATTGGATCGGATGTTCCATTCTTTTTGCAGCCCCTTCCGGCATTGGCAACCGGGCGCGGTGAACAGATAGAGCCGGTTCAAATGTTCCCGGCACTCAAGGGGCGCGAGCTTGTCCTAATCCATCCCGGTTTCGGTGTGTCCACCGCATGGGCGTACAAAAACCTAAGCCAATTCCCCGATGCATTGAACGGAGTGCCGGGGCGAGGACGCCACTGCATCAATCTCTTGCAGGACGAAAATCTCGAAACGTCGGCATCGGTATTCTATAACTCACTGGAAGAACCTGTCTTGCGTAAGTATCCCATTCTCGCCGAATACCAAGCGTTCCTGCGAAACCACGGAGCCTCGGTGACACTTATGTCCGGGAGCGGCTCCAGCACGTTCGCAATCTTCTCCAACAAAGAGACCGCTTCGACCGCCGAACGGGAGTTCAGAAAGGTTTTTGGAGACGCGTGTTGGATAGTTTCGACACGCATTTGACGTTTTGGAATCTCCTTGCAGTTCGAGGAAACCAAGTTAGCTTTTTTCTGTTTTGTCCGATGGTGTAAAGGTAGCACAAGGCCCTTTGAAGGCCTTTGTCTTGGTTCGAATCCAAGTCGGACAACCATGTTTCTCAAGGTTACTATACGGATCCTCCATGAAAAAATTTCTCCTTCGTCTTAATGGTTGCTCCTTTTGGTTTGTCTTTGCTGTCGCGGTCCTGGCAGCTCCGCCAAGTTTCGAAAAGCGAATCCTCACCGACAGTTACTATTGTGATGGGATCGTTTCGGGGGACATCAATCGGGACGGCAAAACCGATATTGTTGCCGGACCGTTCTGGTACGAGGGGCCAGATTTTACGAAGAAGAGCGCATTCTATGAGCCTAAGGTGTTCCCTACAAAACCGACGCCGACAGACTCAATGTTCAGCTATGTTTGCGATTTCAACGGTGACGGGTGGCTCGATATTCTGGTTCTTGGCAGGGTGCATCTGCACCAGGCGTTCTGGTATGAGAATCCCAAAGGTAAAGGCGGGCACTGGAATAAGCACTTCGCCTTCGAACGGGTCAAAGGCGAGTCTCCTCCATTCTTGGACGTGGATGGTGACGGCAGACCGGAACTGGTGTCGCACTGGGAGGATCAATGGGGATTGATCCAGCCACTTTGGGAAACACCGGAAAAGCCGTGGACGTTCCGCCCTATTACCGAGAAAGGAAAATGGGAGCAGTTTTATCACGGTACCGGCATTGGCGACGTAAATGGCGACGGTCGGCTCGACCTAATTCTGAACGAAGGTTGGTGGGAGCAGCCCGCGAGTAACACTGAACTGTGGTTGGCGCACCCGTTCATCTTCTCGAACGATCGAGGGGGAGCCCAGATGTTCGCTTACGACGTTAACGGCGACGGACGGTCCGACATCATTTCGTCACTCAACGCGCACGGCTGGGGTCTCGCTTGGTTCGAGCAGGTTCGGCTGGATGGGAACATTACATTCAAGGAACACAGACTGATGGGTGATCGGACTGAGGAGGCGAAATTCGGAGCCTGTTTCTCTCAACCGCACGCGCTGGCCTTGGCGGACGTCGATGGCGACGGCTTGAGGGACATAATTGTCGGTAAACGCATGTGGGCGCATCCGCCGCCCAAGGACATTGAGCCCGATGCTCCGCCTGTGCTCTATTGGTTCAAACTCAAGCGCGACCCTGACGGGGGTGCGAGGTTTGTGCCACGTTTAATCGACGATCAATCCGGCGTTGGCGTGCAAGTCACCGCCGCGGACGCCAATGGCGACGGGCTCCCAGACATACTCACGGCCTCAAAACTTGGAACATTCTTGTTTCTCAACCGATCAGAGTAATTGGTTGGCGAAGTGGCAGAGCGTACTACCTTCGGCTGAGGCAATGTTCTTGTTTTTGCGTCATTCGACTGCTTATCCTACGCCAATCCAAATAACCTGATCCCAATCGCCATTATGAGATTCATTGCCCTTGCCTTATTGCTTGCGCCCTCCATGTTCGCTCAATTGCCGCCCGGAAACGAAAAAGGCGTGGCGATGGGACATATCCACCTCTTGGTTTCAGACACCGAGATTCACAAGAAACTCTGGGTGGACGCTCTCGGTGCGAAGATCGTGAAAGCCGGTCCAATCGAGTTTTATGAATTCCCCGGCGTTCAGATGGCTCTGCGAAAAGGAGCGCCTTCGGGCGGAAACCAAGGAACCGTTGTCGATCATCTCGGGTTCAAAGTAAAAGACCTGGATGACGCGAAGACAAAGCTCACCGCAGGGGGCGCGAAAGTCATGAGCGAGAATCCGAGCGCGCGCCAAATGTTCATCCTGTTCCCTGATGCGGTCAAAATTGAGTTTACGGAGGATACGACCCTTGATCAACCCGTCGTTCATCATCACATTCACTTCGCCACCCCTCAGATCGAGGAGCAGCGAGCGTGGTACGAAAAGACGTTCGGCGCCAAGCTTGGCATGAGCGGGCGCTTCAAGGCGGCCGACGTTCCCGGAGTCAACCTTCGATGGAATCCAGCCGATCAAAAGCTCCCGGGAATCAAGGGAAGCAGCGTCGATCATATCGGATTCGAAGTCGCGAACCTCGAGGCGTTCTGCAAGAAACTCGAAGCCGATGGTGTTAAGTTCGATATGCCGTATCGCAATGTTGCCTCCATTGGCTTGAGCATCGCTTTTCTCACAGACCCTTGGGGAGTCTATATCGAACTTACCGAGGGACTCGCGAAGCTTCAGTAGAGGATCCCCTTTATCGGAAAGAAACATGAGTCGGCACTAATTCGATGTCAGGAACTTGAGCAGTTCCAACCGCTCTCGATCGTTGAGAGAATCGATGAGACTTTCCGGCATCAGCGATAATTCGCTCTTCGAGCGCAGCGCAATGCTCGATTTCGCGAGAACAAGCTGTTCTGTAGTTGTTTGAACAGTCAGCGTCGCTGGTGTTTCGTTTATCACCAGTCCGGACACGATCTCGCCCTGGTCCGTTTCGATGCTCGTCATCTGATAGTCGAGTCCAATGACCGCGTTGGGGTCGATGATGTTTTCAAGATAATACCGGATGCCGTTCTTGCCCGCGCCGGTGAGCTCCGGGCCCACGCGCGTTCCATCCTCACCCACTCGGTGGCACTGGCTGCACAATTTTTGAAAATGTTTGTGCCCCTCGCTGGCCGCATAGGCCCAGAGTGGCGCCTCGTTAAACACATGTTCCAGTTTCTCGATTTGAGCCTGCTTCTCCACCGGAGTTCGCTGGATCTTACCCCACGCGGCATTGACGCGGTTGTTGACTTCCGGATTATTTAGGCCCAATAACCTGCTAATATAGAATGCGGTCAGTTCGTCTCTTTTCATTTGCCCAGCAGCGACGGCATCCAGGAGTGGGAGCGCGAAATTGGATCGTCCCGTGAGGGTGTTCAGAGCGGACAAGCGCTCGGCGGGATTAAACGTCTCATACCGGTTTAGCAGAGCGGTTGGGATTGTTTCCGCGCCAAAGCGAGCCAGCAAGTTAATCGCGGGAACTCGGAAATTGGCGTCATCCAGAAGTCTCAAGAATACAGGCAGAGATTCGGAATCTTGTGCGCGGCTGAGCACCGCAAACGCATGCTGTCGGGATTCGCCGCTAGCACTGGCATCCGCAAGCGTCTCCCGCAATCCGGCGAACATGGAGTTGTCCCCGAAAACAGCGGCTAATCGTTGAGCCATCTTTTGAACCCGTACGTCTTGGCTCGCGTAGAGTTTAGGTGCCACTTGGTTCCAGGGCGCAGGCATGGTGATCGCCGCGCTCCGATCCATTGCCAAAGAGATAGCTGAAAGCATACGCCGCTGATCTTCCCCCTCGACACGGTTTAGCCGCTCGATGACGCGGACCAAACCTTCGAAGTTCACAGTGGCGGCGTACCAGTGGATAAAATCCGCCAGCACTGGAATCTTCGTTTGAGCCGCTACCGCAAAAGCCCGATCCAAAGCCGGTGCGTGTGGCATTCGCTGGGCGATTCCGTACCATATCATGAACGGCAGGTTTCGGTCGTCCCGATCTTCGCTATGCTGTGAGAGTGCCTCGATTATTTCCCAAGCCGTTGCGTGAGGGAGACGTTGCGTTGCCGAGGCCAGATAGAGCCTCACCGTCGGTGATGGATCCGTTTTCGCAAGCTGCAACAGCTTGCCGCGAAGCGCACCGGAAACCTCTCTATAATCTCCCTGCAACTGGATTCCCCACGCGCGCACGAATTCGTCCGAGTCCGCAAGCGCGCTCATGCCGGCCGTATCTGAGAATCTTCCGATCGCGTAAAGTGTCCACATCGCGCGCAAACGGCGAATCGAATCCGCATCCCGAAGCGCCAGTTCTTCCATCGCCTCTACGGCTTTCGGGTCGATGGATCGCCGCAATGACCGTTCATTGAGCAGGCGGCGCGCGGTCCGAACAAACCATTCGCTTTTGTGTTGATGCAGTTCGACTAACTCAACGTCGCTGAGCCTTCCCAGATCCACTTTGCGGGGCGTGTAGGTTTTGTCATAGCGCAAACGGTAAAGGCGCCCGTTGCCGCGGTCCCATTGCTCAGTGTTCGGGTTGTGGCAATGCTGGCGGTCGTACCAATCAATCATGTACACCGCGCCATCGGGACCATACTGCAAATCCACGGCGACGTATTTGGGATCGCTGCAAAACAATTGGTCACGTCCGGCGTGAACGGTCTCGAATCCCGAGCCGAGCCGCTTATTGATTTGTTGGTTAATCTGATGGCCGCCCAGATTGTGCGTGAAGAGGTGGCCCCGGTATTCGTCGGGCCAATTGTCTCCCAAATAAATCATTGTGCCCACGTGGGAATGCCCTCCATAGATGGCGTCACTTCCGCGTTTGCCGGCACCCCCGGCGCCGTGGCCGTACTGGGCAGACGCCAGCATGTAGTTTCGGAACTCCGGAAAATCGGATGGGGGCGAGGCAATGATATAAGGTGCGTAGTTCGCGTTCGCCTGGTTCCAGAAATGCCCGCCCTGAATCACGTGCGTCGTCATTCCCCGGCCCCAATAACTCCGGCAATGGGTCATGAAGATCTGACCTCGTTCGTCGAAGTCGAGGCCCCACTGATTGCTGCCGCCGTGCGCGAACACTTCAAACTCATGCCGCACGGGGTGGTATCGCCAAACTCCGGCGCGCAGTTCAACCCGACCATTGTCGGGTGCGCCGGGCTTGCCTATTCGAGCATAGTTAAAAACGCCCTGATTTCCGTACAACCATCCGTCCGGCCCCCAGAGAAAACTGTTCAGACATTCGTGCGTGTCTTGAAAACCGAACCCGTCGAGCAAGACCTCAGGCGCGCCATCGGGAACATCATCGTGATTGCGATCGGGAATGAACAGCAACTCCGGCGCTGCGCCGACCCAAACGCCTCCGAAACCCACTTCGAATCCGCTCACCAGATTGAGGCCTTCGATAAAGATTTTGCTCGACTCGAACCGACCGTCGCCATCGCCATCCTCTAGAATGAGTATCCGGTCAAGTCCCTGGCCCGTCAGGCGTTTCTGAGGATAACTGTATGCCTCCGCAACCCAAATGCGTCCTCGTTCATCAAAAGAAAAGGCGATCGGCTGATGCAGCGAGGGCTCAGCAACCACCAATTCCGCTCGAAATCCTTCCGGGACGTACATCTGCGCCACCGTTTGTTCAGCGGATGACTGAGCCGGTGAAGCTAAAACGTTTTTCTTGAGATGTCGAAGGATTGGACTGGTTTGAAGTCGTTCGGCGCTTGGGAGCGGTTCCTCGGCGCGGAGTAAGAACACGGAAAGTAGGGCCGAAATGGCAAGCGACCGTCCGGTGTTAAGGAACGCCCGCCGTGAGTCGGAGAATTGCATGAACCTCGAATACTGAAATCGGGCTTCATTGTCAAAACGTAGCGTCTCGCAGCGCGAGGAGATGCGTCGCGAAACCAGGCTAGTTGAGCCGGGAATTGCCGACACACCACAGCGCCTCATGCGTGCGGATGAATATCTCGCCCTCGGAAAAAGCGAGGGATGAGTTCGAAGACTCGTCGAGCGGATTGACTGCGATGAGCTCAAACTTGGGACTCGCCTTGAGCACAAATGTGTCGCCGCCCTGGGTGATGACGTAAACATTCCCGCCGGCTAGCACAGCGGAAGACCAATTCACCGTCGTCTTGCCTTTTCCTGTGAGACGTTCCTCCCACACGACCTTGCCTGTCTTTAGTCTTCATTCAAACAGCGTCGTATTCCTAACTGAACTGTGAGGGATCATAACCCGGGGGCAGGACGCGCGGCTATCATAAACCGAAGTTTGCTTTGCAATCCTTGTCTTGCGGCGATTTATCGATAGTCTCCGCGCTCGAAGATGTCAGTTGCTGAAATCTTGGGTTTGAGCGCTTCGGCTGTCGCTGCTGGACTTATCAACGCTGTCGCCGGCGGAGGCACGCTGCTCACGTTTCCGACGTTGCTGTTCTTTGGGACCCCGCCCGTCGTCGCCAATGCCACCAGCACGGTCGCACTGCTTATCGGAACGATCGGGAGTGTCTTTGGGTATAGGCGGCACATTCATACTGTCAAACCTTGGATGCGTCGTTTCCTCCCCGTAAGCATCATTGGAGGGTTGATCGGGAGCGTCCTGCTTACCAAGACCAGCGATACGGTGTTCTCCAAGCTGATTCCGTTTCTGATTCTTTTCGCGACGAGCCTTTTCCTCGTTCAGGGTTTTTTCCGGCGCAAGGTACACTTCGAAGCCTCGCTTGATTTGCCGCCTGCACAATCCCGAGTGATCGGAACGATTGTGTTCCAACTGGGCGTCGCGATTTACGGAGGGTATTTCGGAGCCGGCATCGGAATCTTGATGCTGGCCTCCCTCGGAGTTATCGGACTGCACAATATCCACGAGATGAACACCCTCAAGACAGTACTGGGCTCCGCGATCAATCTGGTGGCGGCGGCTTGGTTCATCTTTGCCGGATTAATTCATTGGCCCAAAGCGGCCGTCATGACCGGTGGCGCGTTGATCGGATATTATTTGGGTTCGCATTTCTCGCAGCAAATCCCCCAGAAACACGTTCGATTCATCATTACCGGAATCGGTTTTGTGCTGTCTGTGGTCGCCTTTTACAAAGAGTTTTTCAGTTAACATAAAATGAACCTTTGACCGTTACCCAGAGGAACGTGCTTGGATCAGCGTTCTCATCTGAAGCAGTTTCCTCTAATGTGAGGAGATTCATCGGCACGAATTGCACCTCAGTCTTTGGATGTCCTCGATCTTCATTTGCTAAAATTCTGCAGGCCGAAGCATAATAAGTTGAAGAATTCTTATTATTGATTACTTTCCTGGCGTTCACGACGAACTCGATCTTCAGTCACCGGCGGTATGGCTGATCATACTTGTCGGTTGGAAAAGTTAAAAAGACTGGGGACGATTTGATTTCGCCCCGTTGATGGGGCGGTAAAACAGAGAAAACCTTAAATAATACAGCACTATGAAAAAAATTGTTGCCTTGCTTGCAGCCGCGCTTGTCGCGGGAACCGTTTGGGCCGGCGAATTCCCGGATATTAGCATCACCGATCTTAATGCCGCGATCGCAGCGAAGAAGGTCGTGGTCATCGATGTGAACGGCTCGGAGACTTGGGAAAAGAACCGAATTCCAGGAGCAGTCAATTTTGAGACCGCCAAGAAAGAATTCGCCAAGGTTCTTCCAAAAGATAAGAAGGCACTGATTGTTGCCTATTGCGGCGGACCTCAATGCACCGCATACCAAGCCGCCGCGAATGCCGCGAAGGAACTTGGATACAAGAATATCAAGCATCTCTCGGCTGGGATCTCAGGCTGGCTGAAAGCCGGGCAAAAGACCGAGAGCGGCAGCTAAATCTTCGAAGCCAATTTCACAGCGCCCCGGGCCGTTCGCTCGGGGCTTTTTTTTTATTTAAGCGTCCATCGGTCAACGACATGCAAGTTTAGATTGACACTACTGTATATGATGAGTATAAACAGTAAACATAAATGCCGGACGATCGTAAAACTTTTTTGATGGAGCCGATTTCGGCGGCAGCGCCGGGGCCGCTTTACCAACAGATCGTGGATCAGTTGAAGTGTGAGATTAGCGAGAACCGCCTCAAGCCTGGCGTGCCGCTTCCGTCTTTCCGCGCTCTCGCGGAAGACTTGCTGGTCAGCGTCATCACGGTCAAGCGCGCCTACGAGGAATTGGAGCGCGAAGGCATCATCTACCGGCGCCAGGGGCTCGGCACATTTGTGTCCGAACACGGCCACACACGCAGTTGCGAAGCGAAGTTAAAATCCGCCCGAGAATTGCTGCGCGAAGGTTTTCGCGAAGCTGCGGAGGCGGGCCTCAAAACTTCGGAAATTCTCGATCTCGCCCGCGAAGTTCTTAAGGAGAACCAATAATATGAACCCCAACGCCATTGAAATCCGCGATTTGACCAAGAAATACTCCGCGTTTCAGCTTGGGCCACTCGACCTTACGGTGCCGGCTGGCGCGATTTACGGACTCATCGGCCCGAATGGCGCGGGAAAAACCACCATCATTGATCTCGTCTTCGGTATGGGGCGCAATGACGGCGGTGAAATCCACGTGCTCGGCTTGGACCATCGCCAGCGCGATGTGGACGTCAAACGCGCCGCTGCCTACGTCAGCCCAGACTTGAATTTTCAGGTCTGGGGAAAAGTGGGCCGCGCCGTCCGCTTCGTGCGGGGATTCTACCCCGAGTGGGACAACGACTATTGCGCGCGACTGATGAAAGAATTTCGGTTGAGCGACGCCGACAAAATCGCCACGCTTTCCTTCGGAGCGCGAACCAAGTTAAGCCTGTTGCTCGCGCTGTCGCGCCGGCCCAAAGTGCTGATCCTCGACGAACCGACTACCGGTTTGGACGCCGTTTCGAAACAGCAAGTTTTCACAGAATTGCTCAAGGCGGTGGAGGAAGGCGACCGCACCGTGCTCATTTCGTCACATGGATTGGGTGACATCGAACGGTTAACAGACCACATCGGCCTGATCAAGAACGGCAAGCTTTTGCTCGAAGGCCGCACGGATGAAGTGGTCGATCGATTTCGCATGGCGGATTTCTTCACCGAGAACGGCGCAAGCTTTCTAACGCGCGATGGTCTCACCATCATTCGGCGCGAGGCGAATCGGTGGCACGCATTGATTGACCAGCGCCAGAATCTCACGGAATGGCTTCAAGCGCACGGGGCGAGGCAAGTCACTCTCACTCCCGTGACGCTGGAGGATCTCTTCGTGGCGCTCGTCAAAGATGAGGAGGCGGCATGAAACGGCTCATTCTCGATCATCTAAAGCGCTGGTGGTGGATCTGGTTATTCGCGGGAGGTGTCCGGTCCATGGATTTGGCTGGTTCCTCGGTTAGTAAAGATTCATTTCAATCATTTTCCACGATCACTTTCATAACACTTCAAATTGTTTATTTCGCAGGTGTCTTTCCACTTTCATACGACTTGCAACGCGGGCACAGCCGAGCGCTGCTCGCCTTGCCGGTATCGACCCGGCAAATGGCGCGAGCCTGGTGGTTTGTTTCGGTAGGATTCCCCGCTTTGCTGCTGGCAGCGGCTGCGGGTCTGACGATGTGGGCTCATTCGATGGGAACGACGAACAAATTTCAGACAGACGTTTTGCTGGCCGGTTGTCTCACCAACACCCTATGGCTCGGTGCCGCGTTCTTCTTGCTGACCACTTTGTCAGGAAGGCAGCCGCATGAGCCTGCCGATTATGCGCGCAGAATTCTCCCAAATCCTCGCCTAAGCGGCGGGGTGAAAAAAATTCCGAAGGAGGGTGCCTGGAGGGGGCATTTAG
>JAQBVM010000266.1 GCA_027623095.1 Verrucomicrobiota bacterium | reverse complement strand
AACCGGAAACGTCAATGAAATCAGGCCTATCAGTGAATTCTTCCCTCATTTCCTTGTGGAAGATCCGATCCAGAGGCTTGATCTTCGCCGCTTCGATTACAGCCGCCAGACGATGGGGCTCGGATGGCATGTTGAGGCCACCCCCATAAAGTCCGCCGCGTTCACCCTCATATAGCTCGTCCGCCAATTCCGTGAGCGGCGTAAAATGCCGGATCGGCTGCTCCGACAACGCCGGCGGTCTGGTTTCCCTTGGAATGCCGCGTAGCGTGGTTGCGCGTGCCCGCACCTCACGCGCCCGGTTCAAATAAGCGGATTCTTCTTGAGAAAGTTTCTCGGCGCGCTGAAATCGCCGATTCAATTCGCGCGCGTGATTCCAATCAATCTGAGGTTGCTCGGCGCCCAGGATCAGTGCCGAAGCAATGGAAACGAGCGCGATTCGAAGAATCAATATGAAGCTTTTCATAGGAGTCGCATCAAACCTACAACAACCGGGAACTCTCGCAATGAACAATTGCAACGCCATCATCGCTTACTCAGAACCCTTCGGTGTCTTTTTCCCATGAGTCAACGGGATCGTTTCAGTTCGCTCATCCGTTCCATTACCCATAAATAATCCGTTCGCGGTTCGGCCGGGAAATCTCCTCCAACCGCTCCTTGTTTGCCCGGCCGAACCGTTCCAGCCGTACCGGTAACAGCCCATTGATGAGATTCCGCGTGGCCGTCGCCAAAAGAGATGTTTGCGGCTCCATTGTGAAACGATGCCGGCAGGTTCGCCCACTCGTACCGTCCAAGACGAAGCATGAAAAAACCGTCGTTGATGGTGTCCGGGTGTTCGTCAAGAAAAAGCATCGTATTCGACGGATTGCGGAAATCGCTCGTCTGAAAGTACTGGCGGAAATCTCGATTGAATTCATCGAGCAGCACACCTGGATCTCCCACCATTGAATTCAGCGAGACAGATCGAAGCCGGGCACCGTTCGCGGCGGGCGCCTTGTCGGACGGGCACTTAAAGACACCTACCGATCGCCCGATAAATTGCCCCAGCAACGCGTCTGTCAGGAGCGCGGCGTTCGTATTGTCAGGTTCGGTTTCCCAGGAAAGAACTTGATTGACCCACGTATTTCGTGCCGCGCGCGTTTGATCGATTCCGTGGTTATTAACACATCGATCCGAGTTGTCGTCCGCATAGAGCCCCCATCCCAATGTAAGTTGTCGAACGTTGTTTAGACACGTCATTCCATGGGCTTTCGATTTCGCCCGGCTCAACGCTGGGAGCAGCAGTCCCGCCAGGACCGAAATGATGGCGATCACGACCAGGAGCTCTATCAGCGTGAAAGCGCGAACGCATTTCCCGCTCAAATATTTTCCGGGAAAGATCAGTCGCATCCGGCGCATTAAACCTCGAAGCCGTTGCTAAAACCACGGAAAAAACCATCCCTAATCTTGCCATCACCAAGGCACTGGAATCTCTCCAGTTTGCAAGCACAGAAAACAGGGTTTCGCGGCACAGAGGCCACTCGCGGCGTAGCTCCCTGCGACGCTTTGATTTCGAAATAAGGACCACGCGGAGCGACAGCCTCGTTATTTGGACGGGATCAAAAGTCTGTAGAAACGGCTCTCGCGGTCGAGGTTCGTGTCAATAACACGCTGAACCTGGTTTTCAAAACTTACACTGATATTCGTCAGGTTCCGCCACGAACTATCCGAAAGCGAATTCAAATACTGAACCGCGTAAAGCCGGTTTGTCCGTGCCACAAATTCGAGAACGGCGGATCCGCCTTCAATCAAGACTGAGTCGAACTTCAATAGACTCAGAGGATCCATCGGGTCGGTATCCGCAAAATACTCCTGAATGTTGCTGTATCCATCCGCATCCAAATCCAGGAGCGCGTCAGAAAGGGCATTGATTGCGAGCCCGTGCTGGCGCTCCCAATCGTCCGCCATTCCATCACCGTCCAAATCATCAAGCACAATGAGCACCGCCGGAAGGCCGAGTATTCCTCGAGTCCCGGTAGCCACGTTTGAAATCAGTACCGTGTACGAATTCGCGGCGGATGTCTGGACGTTCTCCAGTCTCAGCACCGGATTAGGACCCTCTTGAACCGTTACAGAACCCGCGCGCCAACGATAGCTTAGGGGTGGCGTGCCAATCGCAGAAACACTCAGGACAACGGTGTCTCCAACGAGCGCGATCGAGGAGTGTGGATGTTCTGAAATAACAGGAACCACCATGACGTTCACTCTCGCGGGGGCGCTAACGACGGTTCGCAATCCATCACTTACGGACACGCTGTAATCGCCCGACTCCTCGAGTTGCGCGTTCGTCAACGCCAATGCCGAACCATTGGCGCCCGCGATATCGCTTTCGTTAAATCGCCACTGATAGTCCAATCTGCCCGGCGCCTTCACAGTGACACTCAGCTTAACATTCGCACCGGGGAGCACGTTAACGCCAATTGGGTTTTGCGTGATGGAAAGCGACTCGGTCACCTTCAACGCCGCCGTTCGACTGAGCGCCGAACCATCCGGATTGAAGACCACCACGCTGTAATCCCCTGCATCGGAAACTTGCGCGTTGCGAAGCGTCAGAACCGCCGACGCGGAGTCAGCACGATCGCCGCCTCGAAAACGCCACTGGTAACGGAGCGACCCGCTTCCAGTTGCGATAACACCAAATTGAGCATCGCCTCCAGCGACCACCGAAACGTCCAGCGGTTGAGTTGTAATAACAGGCGGAGCGGCGACTCGATTCGGCGCGCCCACCGTGGCATCCGCCGATATCCAATTGCCCGGATCGTTCCCATACTGATCGCCAACCGATCGCTGAAGCGAATGTCCCAAGCCGTCCGCCGCTCCAGGCCACGGAAGTTGATCTGAATAGGATAATTCGTCCACCAAGATTCTGGGCTCAGTCTGTTCATCCGCTACACCCGGCTTGTGCAATCGCAATGTGTCGGAACCATTGCTGAGTTTACCTGTGAACGGGCCTAGCACGAGCACATTGGGCGCAACCGAAAACTTGGACCTGAAATCCGCAAGCCGCAGTCCATCCGTGGCGGGATCGAATGGGACAACTACCGCATATCCCCGGGCTGGAATCGCCACCTTCGGAGGGAAATCGAAACGGATGCCACCTCGCAATGTCCAAACCTTTCCTGGATTTTCCGGATCAGACAGATCAACTGGCTGATCCGTGATGTTTCTAAGCTCCACAAACTCATCCTCGGGAAAATCCCAATACTGGCCGTTTAAAAGAATATCAGGGGGGTGATACATTACTTCATTGATGACGATCGGCCCGATCTGAGGGCCGGAATTCTGTTGGCTCAATGTGACGGCGCTCTGCGCGACAAAATGTTCGTCGCCAGCGGAACTAATATACCGCCCAAATGACACATTTTTATCCGACGGACCGAACGAAAATCCATGAGCATATCGTCCAATGTTTCCGTTGGCATCCCCTTCGAAAAGAAAAACATTATCGCCAAAGCGGCTGAACGAGAATTTCAATCCGGGCCCATTTGACGAGTTGAAATCATCTTCGTCAAAAACAACAAATCCGTGAGCGGGAATCGAAACACCGGAGGGGATTCGGAACTTTCGAGGTGTGTTTCTGTCATCTGTCAAATACCAGCCGCCGATATTGGCGATACTCGCGGAAAGGTTGCGCAGTTCGACTCCATCCCCCGCGTCTCCGAATAAGTTCACTTCATTGACAACGACTTCCGGAACTTCCGAAGGAACCGGATCCGCTCCATCCGGCGAACCATTTCGAGCCGCGCTAGGCCGCCAACTGGATCGATCCCCATAAGCCTTCGGTGTCGCACGCTTGTCGGCCAGAACCAATGAAAAACCAGAGCCGTCAGTTGCCGGAAACCACACGTCTCGAAAAGAGAAATCGAATATTTCCGTGCCATCCGCGGCTCTCAAGCGCAGCCTTTCACCGTTGTTTCCCAATGTCCCCGAATATTGAGCGACAATTCCGGTTGGATTCCCATATCGCATCTCAAACGCAGAACGGTTCCGAACCAAAAGAATCCTGCCGTCCGAATCAATACTGCGGGCCAAGTTACTGTCGAACGAGAATTGAATTCCATCCTCAAATCTTGCACCGAAAAGACTCACTCGCTTTCCACTGATGTTCTGCAATTCGATGAATTCGAAATCGTCGTTTTTCAATTGAGGGTCTCGCGCCAGCTCCCCAGCAGTCGGCTCCGCCGGGTTATAGTGAATTTCCATCACAGCGATCTCTCCAAAACGCGCCAAAGGATTGGATGCGAACTCGGCCGCGACTATTCCGGACCAAGGACTCACAATTGGCGGTCCGCCTCCGGCTCTCCGTGGCGCAAAAGTCAAATCGTGAGCGCGCGCGCGAACGACGGTGTCCGTCCGGAGTTTAATGGGGCCGTTATAGGAAATGGCTGTAGGAGAAACGATTCCACCTGGCAGCCTCGGATCCGATCCATCCAGTGTGTAATAGATTGTGCTGCCCTCAGGGCCAATCATTCCAAGATCCACCCCTTCCACAAAGTATCCACCGGCCCGCGTCCATTGCGGTCTGCTCAACAGATTCGTATCCATGAAGGTCGTTCGCTCCCAAAGCCAGTTTTTGAGATGGAGGATCTCCCCTTCCTGGCTCCGCCCGCGCTTCGCTTGACGCCATCGGGTAAAATCTCGCTCCGCGGATTCTTTCACTTGCAAGGCAAACAAATCGATCATCGCATTGATGTTTCGGTCGCTGAGTTGAGCCGCTCGTGTCGATTGCCAGCGGTCAATCCACGCCTGCCAGAAATTCGGATCGCGAAACATGCGGTCCCACCAAAGTTCCGTGAAGAAACCTCCACCCCACACAGATGGGTTGACATCGCGGCCATCCGTGGAACCAAGCGAGCGATCATAATCCCACACCGGTCCATACACCAATGGACCGCCGCGCGGTTTGTGGAAGTAAGAACTGAGCCGCAGAGCATCCACATTAAACGTGACAGTATCCACAATGTGCTGGTCAATCCATGAACCCAGATCGATGAAGGGTGAATAACCCCGAATCGGATCAGTAAATGCGGCTCCGCGAAGAGCTGTCCAGAACGCGGCCATGTAGCTCCCAATATACTTTTCCTGTGGATCGCGCTCCAGAGATTGAATCTCGTCCTCTTTCGGTTCGACATAGGCAACGGTCCGTCCTCCTGAACTGAATCCCGTGTCCCCCGGGTCCACCCGGTCAACCTTCAAAATATATCCTCCCGTAACCTCAGGCTCCTCAATGTCTCCAGGCCGGAGAGCGTCGATATCAACCCGGTCCTTCCCCAGTTTGATCTTCTCCAAAATGTTATACACACCGACGTAATGGCTAAAGGCCAGCGTACTTCCACTCGTTCGCGAATTCACGAATACCTCCACAAACCGGTAGCGAGGCGCATAACGTCCAAGTTGATTGCTCATCTCGAACGCCAGTGGATTGCGGAAGAGTGCGGGATCAAAATTAAACGGCGCATGAAATACCCAATCCGACTCGGCAGGCATCCCGAGAAACTCCAGGTCGCGTGCCTGGTCGTTTTCGTCCCAGAACTCGACCGCATAATTTGCCTTCACCTGCCCGGCCGTGCTTGAACCGCGGGTTCTGAAACCCGCCCGGGTCGTGAGTTGAGGGGGATTCAAAATCGAACTCCGCCCGCGAACAGGTTCGTGAACGGTGATGACACTCGGCCGTTCAGTGCCTTCAACAATCGATCCCCCGCCCAGTGTATGAATAACTAAGATCGGCAAGTCCGATGTGAAGTTTGAAGCAGTGGAATCCACTTGAAGATAGGTCTCCGTCCTCAGAGGTCCCGGAAGAAAACCCGGAGCAAATGCCCTGGCCCGCAATTGAGTGGTAGCGGTGATTTCAATCGATCCGATGTACAAAGGCGATTCCTCCGTGGGCGCAGTGCGATCCGTGGTATATCGAATCTTGGTTCCCGGGATTTGCCCAACCGATTCCAATGTGACGCTAAACGGCTCCGCAAAAGTCGTCGTTGTTCGCGAGAACGATACGTCAGCGGCACGCCCGGGAGATCCACCAAAATTCCCAAATCCTGGCGAGGGCCTCGAAAAAAACCGCGCTGTCCCCGGGATTACGCGCGCGTCCCTCGCGATCAGCTCGGGTCCCATAAAAAAGTCCAGATCAAATGCGTTTCGATTCAATGCGTGGATCGCCAGAACGTTTTCTCCCGGAATCAAGAGACCCAGCCGAGCAGTCAAATCAATCCGACCATTAACAGGATCCAGCTCGCGAATACGCGGCACACTGGCTTCAGAATTCCACTCCAACACTTCAGGGGCACGGTCCCGTGCGATCTCTTTTCCATTCAAATACGCGACAAATCCATCATCGTAAGAAATTAGAAACTGAAAATCGGTTAATCCAGATACATTCGGCATCGAGAACGGAATCCGAATCAGAGCGCTTGCATTCTCCCCAAAAATCAAAGCTTCAATATCATTCCCGGCGATCGAATCGAAAACCGTTCCCGGACGATTCCGATTATATCGCACCGGCATGCTCGTCGCGACCCACTGGCTGTCGTCGAATCCGGCGCCTGTCCAATTCAATCCGATCTCCTTCGAAGGAATTAAAATCCGGCTCGGGGCAGTCGTCGGCACCACCACGCCGCCTTTCAGTTCCTCGAACGCAAGTCCGTATGAAACATCGATGGCTTGAGCAGGAATCGCAGGAGCGAATTCCTGGGCAATGGTCGCTCCGTCCGGCTTCACCAATGCCAAGTACTCCCCCGAAGAGCTGAGCCGAAAGTTTGTGTGCAACGGTCGATCGGGTTCCAGGCGATCGGCACCCGACGCAAACACAAGCAAGAAACCGCCAGGAGCTAGTTTCCGGGACGGGAATCTCCATTTCCGAAGGTCCGCTGCATCATCTGTCAAAAAGTAGCCGGCGGTATCCAACGATTCTGATCCGGCGTTATGGATCTCAATCCAATCCGGATACTCACCAAAATCGTCAAGTAGGGTCGTTTGATTATTCGACATTACCTCTGTGATCAACAAAGCGTCCGCAGCGCGGACGAAAACCACAGAACTTGCGATTGAGATGGATAGCAAAGACGCGATCCCAGAAATCACGAAGTGGCGCAAAGAACCTGAAAACGGCGAAATCATAATGCTGAGAATTAAAGGACCATTCGACCAAGGCAATGACGTGAAAGCATTGTTTAACTCCACTACTGGCTAATCAAACGAAAAAAGCGCTCCTTTCCATCCGCCTCGACAATGAACAAATGAGCCGCATTCCCAGCACCCACCTGGTTGCTCCACGGACCCATTATATTGTCAGCGGTCTGCAAGACAAATCCGGCCCCCGTCCAAGAAACGCGAACCTGATTCCCGTCACGGGAAACCACGAGCACGGGAGGTTCGGCTGGTGCCAACGCTTCACCAAGCACAACCGGCAGTGCGAATGGCGTCGTGAGCGTTCTCGCGTTACGCGTTCCGGCCGGATCCTCGGAAAAATTCGCGGTGACAGTAACAACGTCACCTTCGAGGAGGTTCAGTCCGCGGATACTGAATTCAAACGCGCCTGGCTCGGGATTCAGATCGTCGTCCGAACCTTCCACAAACGAACCCAGGTACACGGAACCCTGCACAAAGGCATCCGCAAGCTCTGGAATCGAATTGGCCATTCCTTCCGAGTCTGAAATGTAAACATCAACGATTGTAGTCGGGTAAAGAATGGTCTCGACAACTGGAACCCTCCCGATTAACCGCGCGACGGTACTCAGCGCCGACAACTCGGGCGCAACACCCGCGTTCACATCCAGAATCGCTTTGCTATAGTAAGTGAGAATGAACGTTCCGTCGTCTCGCAATGGATTGATCGGCGGCGCGAAATTATTGACCAGCCGGTTTCCGCGAAGAGAAATTAGTGCTCCGGAACCGGCGCCATCCAGAAAATCTCGGACCACTGTATCCTTCGTCAAAAGATCCGGCGGGTAGTTATTGAAAATCCAATTCCCCTCGATCGAATCGCTCACCCCATCAAAGTCAGACCCGATCCGCGTATTCCCGGTTTGTCCGCTGACGATTGGAACTCCAGTCGTGAACCGAGTCTTTCCATCAACGCCAATTCCAAAATAATTCCCCGCAATGACCACATCCGCGCGTTCGCCCCCGCCGTAAAACTCGATCAAATGGCGATAGCCGTTTGCAGGTTCAATCGTCCGTGGCAGGACTCCTCCAAAGATATTCCTCTCATTCTCATCATTGACCCCATCACCGTCGGTCCCGATCAGGGTTCGGTTGCCATCACGCCCGACCTGAATCGCTCCCTCGTTCGGAAGACCGGAAAGCGCGTTATTGACATCCTTCGTTCCAATGGGGAGCACATTTAGGAAATTCCCCGACACTCGAAGGCCCGATCCCTCTACAATCACGGGGATTTTCAATCCGCAGAAAACGTTGAATTGCGCCGGAGCATTGGTGGTCTCGTTGCCCACTCCCACCGTCACTCGATCCGAAAAGAAAGGCACGCCAGCGTCATTAAACCGAAACCCAGTTACCCCGGCATTTGCTCCGAACACATTCGTTCCATCAACATCCACTCCCATCCAGCATCCGTTGACGTGCCCGTCCGTTGCCTTCTTGGCGAACGAAACAAAATAAAGCGCGGGAGAGGAATCGGAGACATTCTCTACAATCTGTCCGAGAAAACCCAATCCCCGCACGGTTACGTTGGTTGCTCCCACAATCCCCAAAACCGCGCTCTCGGACGTGCTATACCCGTCATAGTCGAGCACGGTGCCCCCGCCGCCTCGCGAATCGAGTATCACTTTTATCTGCGCGTTATTAGGCGCGAGAATTTGATTGGCGTTGGGAACCGCGCCTGGCTGGCTATAACCGTCAATCGTGATGTTGTGACTTGTGATCTCAGGGTATCCCCCGGCCGGCGTCAGAAGGTAGTGCGGTCCAGCGCCGGGAAGGTTAAACCGAATCGCATCCCCGTCCGAGGCGGTTTCGAGGGCACGTGCGAGGGACATTTCGGATGCGCCGGGGTTCGCATTATTCGCCGTTGTGACGGTAATGATCTCAGCGCGGGTGATTGGAGAGAAAAAGACGATGCCGACGCATCCCAGAAATTCACAGATTCTTCGCATATCGTAATTGCGGCCCTACTATATTGAACGAATTGATTTGACCAAGCGTGAAGTCGTTTTTTCTGATTCCGGAAGAGCCATACGAATTGCCGAGTCCTTCGTCCCTGCGTGCCGCGCCTCCCTGCAATCCCATCGTGAGTGCCTTTTCGGTCGGAGCCTCAGTTCCTTGTAAAACTATTGTAAACCGTCTCAATCCATCGGTCTGTGTTGACGAACCCGGAACCCCAGTCTTTCCACTTGTCCGGCAATCCCGCCGCCTTCAGGTCTTCCAACTTCTTTCCCGCGTCGATCCCACGCTTGACAATGCCGGTCGTTTCCACCAGCGCCGCATGAAATGTTTCGAGATCGCCCCGCGTCGCCAACGCTCCGTGCCCGGGAATAATCTTTACTCCATCCGGAAGATGCTGAAGAACCGACTCGACGTTCTTCAGGTATCCCTTCACGTCCCCTCCACTGTTTAAATCTATGAACGGAAATCGACCGTTAAAGAAGTGGTCTCCCATGTGGACAACACCCGATTTCGTGAAATGAATCACGCTATCTCCGTCTGTATGCCCGGTCGGCAAATGAATTACGCGAATCTCCTCACCATTGAAATGAACCGAAACCGACTGATCAAACGTCAGGACGGGCAGTGATTCTCTGGCAGCACCCGGTGCATCCGCCAGGCGTTTTCGAACGTTTGAGTGCGCCACGATGCTCGCCTTTTTTCCGAAATGAGCGTTGCCGCCCGTATGATCCCCATGCCAGTGAGTATTCAGCAAAAACTTCAGGGAACCCGGATTAATCTTCCGAATCGCCGCCTCAATTTTCTCCGCCAATGGCGCAAATTGATCATCCACAATCAAAACTCCATCCTCTCCCGCGGAAACACCAATATTCCCGCCTGAACCTTCGAGCATATACACTTTGCCCCCGACGTGAGTGGACCGGATTTCGACTCCCGAGAAATCGCGCTGGGCAAAAGCAAGACTCAAACTTGCGGAAAGAAAAACCGAAGACGTGAAAAGTGTTTTCATAATGTTTTCGTATTGAGGATGGTCAACTGCGGGACGACAAGCTCGCAGACTCTCCATTAT
>JAQBVM010000265.1 GCA_027623095.1 Verrucomicrobiota bacterium | reverse complement strand
GGTTCGCGAATCCTCCGCGGGCCAGGCCCAGGATTCGGCTTGGCAGCCCCTTTTCGATGGGAAAACGCTTGATGGCTGGAAGGCAACGGATTTTGCCGGGTCCGGTGAAGTCGAGGTTCAAAAGGGCGAGCTGGGGCTCAATGCGGGCGTCACGCTCACGGGGTTTCCTGGACAAACAGTGTTCCGAAGACCAACTACGCGGGCTCCACAGAGTGTCGCCCCACCTTGATTCATGGAAGCCTGGTCAACCATGCGCCCAACCCCGATCCGCGAGAATTTCCTGGCCGGTAATGACCCGGCTTGAATGGCTGGCTAGGAACAGCACGACGTTTGCGATTTCCTCGGGTTGAATCAACTCAGGCACGCATTGGCTGGCTCGGATCAGCCGCTTCGTGGCCGGGGTCACAAAATCCTTGATCTGCCGTTTGGTCATCACCCATCCGGGCGAAACGGCATTGACCCGAATTCCTTTTGAACCAAGTTCCCGAGCCAAGGAACGGGTGAAGCCGAGGATGCCGCCTTTTGTAGCGGTATAGGCCGTGAGATTCACCGGACCCGTATGAAACACGATCGAGGCGAAGTTCACGATGCATCCGATTCCCTCCGGCATCCATTTGACCGACTCGCGACTCGTCAGGAAATAAGCGCGCAGATTGCGCGCGAATAAAGAGTCCCATTCTTTGGCTGTGGTTTCAGAAAACGGAATACGGGTGTCTGCCGCGGCATTGTTGACCAGCGTGTGAATCGTACTTTCCCGGGTTCCGATCGTTTTTATCCATTGGACGATTTCTGATTCCCGGAACAGGTTCACCTTTCGGAACACCGCATTCTCCCCTAATTCGTCCGCCAGTTTAGCGCCAGCGACCGAATCGAGATCACAGAAAGATACGCGGGCTCCCTGCGCATGAAAGGCGCGCACGATGGCGGCGCCGATTCCGTTCGCCCCGCCGGTGACGACGACGCTCCTCTCCTTGAGATCTGGATAAACGGCGTCGATTTGAGCGGATTTCATGCGAGATGATTCTAATCGGCCTTGCGGCGATCTTCGATTTCTGTCGGGGCCTGAATTGAATTCCGGTCGAGAAGCACGTCGCCCACATTCTCTTCGATTCGGATTCCGACCGACTGCGTTTGCGATCCCGCCGGCCGGGTGTCGCGGATGATGTTGTTCCTGAGCACGAGATCTTTTGTCTCACCTCGAATGCGGATTCCGGCGCCGGATCCTTGGGCACCGTTGTTCTCGATCAGATTGTTCTCAAGCCGGTTTCGATGTCCAGCCATCCCCAGGCTTTCGTTCCGAAAGTAAACGCCGTCCTGATGGTTGTTTCGAACCGCATTGTCGCGCAGGAAATTGTCGGTGTCTTTGTGTCCGATCGAGATTCCGAACCTTTTGTTTCCTTCCAGGATATTGTTCTCAAAGATGCCGTGACGCACGCGCCAGCAAAGAAAGAGCCCGTCTTCTCCGTTGGACCGCGCGATGCAGTCCCGAACCGCGGGCCGCTGGGATCCGCTTCCCGGGTGAATCCCGAGCGACGCATTGTTTTCGCTAATGCAGCCCAGGATCTGGACATCATTCGATTGTTGAAAACTGATCCCGTCGCCGTTGTAATTGCGAACCACGCAGTTTTGAATCACAGTGCCGAAGCCGCGATAGAGAAAGATTCCTCCCCCACGGCAGCCGTTCAGATGCACGTTTTCTTCTTTGTTTCCTTCAATGGTGAGATTCTCGATCCGCGCCCCTTCGACGTAAGTTCCGCTGACGACTGGGAAAACGGTAGCCGCCTGCGCCTTGTTGCCGATCATGCAATCCGCGTTCAATGGAGTGTCGATCGAGAACGTATTGCCGTTTCGCCCGGTAATGCGCCCGACCGTGGTATGGAATCCACCCGATCCCGCGTCCCAGACCGTAACACCGGCGCCGACTTCAAATCCGGAAGCGTCCGTTACGGTGAATTGCTCCTCACCGTAGTCGCCGTCCAGAGCCAGTGGCGAAACGGAGGCACGATATTTTTTCAGAATCGTTTTTCCGGGAGTGCCGCGAACGGTGATATGCGATCGAAGGTGGAGCGAATCCCGCATGAGAAACTCACCTTCACCGATCTCAACGATGCCACCGCCCAACCCGGCGATATAATCGACCGCAGCCTGAAGAACGCGGTTGTCTGCGCCCACCATATCGCCGCTGCGGATTCCCACCGTGATTCGGGGAAGTTCTGTCATCTGCGAGTGCATGGCCATTGGAAGCTGCTTTTCTCCAGGTGCGGGTGAGAAGTCTTGCCGGGCATTGTCCAGGGTTGCACCGCTGATTGCGATGGTCGCGATTGACAGCGACCCAAGTGAAACGATTTTTATAAGAGAGATTTTCATAGGAATCATGAGGTTAAAGGTTGCCGAAGTGCGGAGAGTTCAATTTGCCGCCGACGCGGGGCGGGGTCGGCGAGGGCGTTTATCGTCGAGATTTTGTGTGAGTTCGCTTTCGGTTACCGAAGAGGGAATGCCATCCTCCGGAACCTCAGCCTTCGCAAGCCAGACAAGCGAGTTCAACACGAGTTTTCGAAAATTTGGGTCACCAAAATTGTTGTGGAAATGCCCCCCTGTGAAACCGAAACCACGCCCGCCATCCGCGCGCTCCACAGCCCATGCAAGGATTTCGGTGTGCCCACTCGCAGCCACAATATGCGCATACGGCCCCCTGGGTGACGACGATCGGCCCTGGCGGGTTTCGTCGTCGGGTTTGGCAGCGAGAATAGGAGTCACGCCTTTCATATCCGGGCGGAATCGAATGTTGTAGTACCATTCGTCTCGAACCGTGAACGGTTTCACTCCCCGCGTAATTGGATGATGGGGAAGCGATTCAATCTTAGCGTCCCAATGGGGGTTTGTGGACCATTTGTCCTCATAGAAACCGCCAATCCAATCAAGGAATTCGGGACCTCCTTTGTCTTTGGGAACTTCAACGCCGTAGTGGTAACAACCGAGCCCAATCCCCTTCTGCATCAATTTTCCGATAATTTGCAGATGGTCGCCACGCACGACCGGATGCCCGCCTCCACCATTCATGAAGAGCATGATGGCAGCGGCGCCTTCGAACGCGCTGTTATCGTCCACGCTCGATCCGTTCTCCATTTTCATCGGCCAGCCGTTTGTATAGACGACCGAGTGAATTCCGGGGATTTGATTAAGGCGTTCTTGAATCAGAAGGCAGCCGGCACGGAATTCATGATCGCCAGGCCCGTGACTGGGTTTACCCGCCACGAGAACGATCTTTCTTGGTTCGGCGCCGGATGCGAATCCCGTAAGCCCGAGCGAAAGAAGAATGAGCGAAGCGAGGCAACGAAAGAGCGTCATTGATTTCATAAGCGTCTGAAGTTGTTTTTGCGTTTCGATCCCATTTCACCATGTCTGCGCCACGAAAGCAAAGCCTAGGTTTCGGACGGGTGCTCGCCCCCTGCATCCCGGACTTATTGGAACGATCGTTCGGACCGCGGTTTGTCTCAAACCGCTGCGCCCCAGATTTGCTGGAACCTTCGGATTTTGGTCCGCGGTCTCTGCTCGTCTGACGCGCTGCGGCTTGGGACAAGCCGCGGTCCGATCGCGAGATGCAACTCCACGACCAACTCGGAGATGCACCGGCGCTCGACGCGCATGAAGAAGGAGTTTGACGACCGTCAAATTCCTGGCGCAATACATAGGGCAAGATAACCGCGAACCCATCGATACTATGAATACTCACCTGTCTAAACTCGACCGCCGGAGCTTTCTGTCCAAAACCGCCGCCGGCGCAGCATCGGTTTCTATCGTTTCGAGTTCTGTGCTCGGATTGCGCGGAGCGACTTCGCCCGGCAACAAGCTCAACATCGCCGCCATCGGCGTGGGCGGGCAGGGCGGCTCCGACCTGAACAACCTTGCCAGTGAAAACATCGTCGCCTTGTGCGACGTGGATTCGCAGCGCGCCGCGGCAACATTCAAGAAATTCCCCGGCGCGAAACGGTTCCAAGATTTCCGACGCATGTTCGACGCGATGGAAACGCAGATCGACGCCGTGCTCGTCGCGACTCCGGATCACATGCACAGCGTCGCGGCCATGCACGCCATCAAGCGTGGCAAACACGTTTATTGCGAGAAACCGCTGGCTCATTCCGTTTATGAAGTGCGGGAGATGATGCGCGCCGCCCGCGAGCATAAGGTCGTTACGCAGCTTGGCAATCAGGGGCATTCCTTCGACTCCATGCGTGTCTTCCGCGAATGGATCGAGGACGGCGCGATTGGCGACGTGCGCGAAGTCCACGCCATGTGCGGCAGCGTGTATTCGCGCATCGATCTGTTGGAAGCGGTGAAGCTCGGCCAGCCGGTGCCGGAGACGTTAAACTGGGATCTGTGGCTGGGGCCCGCGGGGGAACGGCCCTACCACTCCGCGTATTTGCCGGGAAATTGGCGCGGCTGGTCCGCGTTCGGCACGGGGGTCATCGGCGACTGGACGTGCCACCTCGTTGATCCGGTTTTCTGGACGCTCGATCTCGGCGCGCCCACGAGCATTGAGGCTGAGACAGGAGACTTCGATCCTGTTAAACACGGCGAAACATTTCCGCGGGCGAGCACTGTTCGCTACGAATTTGCGGCGCGCGGCAGACGGCCCGGGGTGAAACTCGTGTGGCACGATGGCGCGAGCAAACCTTCGCGTCCGAAGGAACTGGAGTCCAATGAAAGCCTTCCCGGCATTGGCGCGCTCGTCATCGGTGACAAGGGAAAAATCATTTATGGCTCACACGGTGCGGGCCGGCCGCGTATCCTCTCCGAGAGCGTGATGGATGCGGTAAGCAAGAAACCAACGCGCCTAGCCACATCGCCAGGCCATTACACGGAGTGGATCGAGTCGTGCAAGACCGGCAAGCCCGCCGGCTCCCATTTCGATTACGGCGGCCCGCTCACGGAAATCGCCCTGCTCGGCGCGATCGCCATTCGCTGCAAGGGCGAGAAACTCCAATGGAACGCGACCGAGATGAAATTCACAAACAGCGAACGCGCGAACGGTTTTCTTAAACCGGTGTTCCGCGAGGGGTGGGCTTTGTAGGCGCGGCTTCGCGCAAGCCACTGATGCGCTTGCTGATGATGAAGATGCGCCGCATTGAACCTGCTCCTAATACACATTTTGCGTCACCCAACGACAATCCCAAAGGGATTGCGCCTCAAAGCCCAAGGGTTGCGAGCTTGCGAGCTACCCTGGGTGGAATGAAACCGGTCAAGCCAACCCCAACGGGGTTGCGTCTGTCCGAGTGCGCCCGAGGACGCAACCCCGTTGGGGTTGAGGGCCATTTTCCGATGGTTTCCCAGGGTAGCTCGTGCCTCGCAACCCTGGGTTCTGAGACGGAATCCCGTTGGGATTCGGTGTTCGCACCGCGATTAGGAAATGCGTATAAGGAGCAGGCATCGAACAGCGCAATCAGCATATTCGCATCCTGGAGCGAGATCATGTGCGATCCGATTCCTCCATGAGTTTTTGCACCAGTTCCGGCGTCACGATGCGATCAGTGGCGGGCATAATTTCAAAACCGCTGATGACCCGAGAAGTTCCCCCGGGCACGACTCCGGAGAACACGAGCGCCTTCCGAGCAAGTTCGGAGATGACCTGCCCCGCAGTCCGCTTCGTGCGTCCAGAGATTTCCTTCGCGGCTTTCAAAATGTCGGCGTCAAGATCAAGTGTCGTTCTCATCAAACCAACTGTATAGCATCAGATGCAGAATTCAGCATTTGACTCATATACGGAGATCGAGTCGGAAGGGGAGAGACAACTATGATTAAAAGGGGAATGCCCTCAATCAAGTCGCGGACATTCCAGACACGCTTCAAGCCGTTCCGAAAAAGAATTTCAGAACGTAGTAAAAGAGGATCGCCATAATGGCCCCGGCGGGGATCGTAATAATCCAGGAAACGATAATGCTGCGGATCATGCGAAGATTCAAATACTCGATTCCCCTCGCAAGTCCAACGCCGAGGACCGCGCCTACAAGCGTGTGAGTCGTTGAGATCGGAAATCCAAGACGGCTTGCCAGCACGATGGTGCTGGCCGCTCCAATGTTCGCCGCAAATCCGCGCGAAGGCGTCAGTTGTGTGATTTTGCTTCCAATAGTTTCCATCACCTTGTAGCCCCACGTGGCCAATCCGATGACGATTCCAACCGCTCCCATTGCGAGCACCCAAGTTGGGACCGCCGATTTCAAGTTGATGACACCATCCCGTGTTATTGAAATGACTGCCGCCAACGGGCCGACGGCATTCGCCACGTCGTTCGCGCCATGGGCGAAGGCGAGAAAACAGGCGCTGACAACCATGAGACTCGTGAACACGCCCTCGACTTTTTCAAACTCAAATTCGCGCCGGTACTCCCATCGTTTGCTAGGGAGGTCCGATCCCGGAGCCAGGGCGGGACGCAATTCCGCCGGCGGTTCCGGTTTGTCGCGGTCCTCTTTGCGGACAAAGGGAATCCCTTCCTCCCAATCTCCAGTCAGCTCGATACTCCGCTCAATGCGCTCTTTTTCGTGCCGGATTTTCAGCTTGCGAACCCAGAGTAATGAGAGGACCCCGCAGACGATGCCGCACACTACAGAGATGAGGAGCGCCGCGCCGAGGTCCAAGTCCAGCTTGAGGTTTTTAAGGCCTTTCCAGACCATCACCAAGCACAAGACAAACGCCACGTAGAAAACAATGAATGGGATGAATTTATAGATCTGCCGGACGGGGTATTTGCTGTTGATAATGGACTTCTGAATGAACTTGAAGAGGATAAACGAGATGACGCCCCCTGCCAGCGGCGAGGTGACCCACGAGGCGACAATTCCGCCGACCTTGCCCCAATTGATGGCGTCGAATCCGGCAATGACGATCCCAATGCCGATTATCGCGCCGACGATGGAATGGGTGGTTGATACCGGCCATCCGAAATAAGTGGCAATCTGCAGCCAAACCGCGGAAGAAATGAGTGCCGCGATGAATCCGAGAACGAGCGGTCTGGGTTGAAACATGCTCGGATCAAAAATCCCCTGGCGAACGGTTTCCGAAACGTGCGAACCGACGAAAACAGCTCCGACGAATTCCATGATCGCCGCGATGATCACCGCCTGTTTGAGAGTGATCCCTTTCGAACCCACGGAGGTACCCATGGCATTGGCGACGTCGTTCGCCCCAATGCTCCATGCCATGTAAAAACCCGCGATGAGGCCGATCGTGAGAAGAATCTGGCCGTTCGGCAAGGCGGTCTCAAAAAGCAGCGCAAACATTAGGTCTTAGACGGACTCTCGATTCTTAGCGTCTTCCGGATGGCGTAGCTTGTGCGGCTCGCGGAACTCGAAAGCTCAGCCATCATCGAGATGATCCTAAGCCAAAGCACAGTCTCGACCGGGGGAATCTCTTCGCCAACAGAAAGAAATTTGCGCGTGAGCGCGAAGGCTTTCTGTCTCAGAGCGTCGTCACGCTCGGCCAATTCGCTGATCAACCGCGACACAGTCAGCGCGTCCCGGCCTTCGAACGACGACTCAACCAGAAGATCTAGTTTCGAAATGACTCCAGCCCCTAATTCGCAATTCTTGAAGACTGTCTCGACGTAGGCCGTCACATCGGCTCTCAAGAGCTCGGGTACGTTCAGTTTCCGATACGTGAGTGTCGCGGCTATCTCTTCGGCGCGATCCGCCATCAGATCCTGGCTGTCCAGAATATCGAAGAACTCCTCTCTGCGCATCGGCATGAGAACCTTCGATGTAAGTTCTTCGTAAAGGCTGTTTCTCAACTTGTCCGCTTCCAATTCGATGGCGGACACTTTGGCCGATATTTCAACCATTTGGTCCTGATCGCCTTCGATCAGACATTGAAAGGCGTTCCTCAGTAGTCGAACACTGGCATGCACTTTTTCGCCGTGGGCCTCAAGGGTGCCGAAGGGAGACGCGCCGAATAGATTCGTTAAGATAGCCATGATCCAATTGCTGTTTGTGGATACAGAGCATTCTGCGAATTTACAAGCAATCGATTTGCATACTCAATTCTCCGAGAGTTTCACCACTATGCCGATTTCGATTTCATCGTTGCCATCCGCTCTTCCATTTCGATCAAACTGATCCGGCGTTGCGCGGCGAAGGCTTGGGGTGATTCGGGAAATTCGTGAATCAACCGGTTCAACATTGTTCTCGCTTGCTCAGGATCGTGCTTGAATCGAATTTGCCAGGACGCCAGGAGGCTGAGCCATTCCGCTTTCTGTTTGTCGGATTGACCCGGCATTTCCATCAGCAGATTAATCTGCTCGATCGCTGTCTCGACCTTGCCCAGTTGTTCGGCAAGCAGGCGCGCAAATTCTTCGCGCACGGCAACGTTGTCCGGGTTTTGGGTAAGCCTCTGGACGCAACGATTCGCCCGATCGACCGCTTCACCCTTAGGCAGCGGCGAACCGGCTGTTTCCGGAGGAACACCGAAATCGTCATTCAAGGCCGGGAGATGAAACGGTTTCGGAGTGTTCTGCTGCCGCAAATCGTCTTGTGTGGCTGGCATTCGCTCGATCCGAAGACGGGCCATTTTCTCGATATGTCCCCCGGGACAGCGGCGGCATAGATCCTCCAGAATCGTGCGCGCGGAAACGGGATCCTCCCGCAGCTTCAAGTGCCAATCCGCCAGCCGGTGCAGTGCAACGGAGATCTGCATGCTGTTCAGATTTGATTGTTCGACAAGATCGCTGATTACTTGTGTCGCTCCCGGAACATCTTTGAATTGAGTCGCGTAGAGGTCGGCCAACAACATCCATCCTTCAAAGTCATCCTCGCATTTCTCCAGTTGACGGATCATCTCCCATTCCGCCTCGCTGTATTTGCCAAACTTCATTTTTGCGATCGCCCGGGAATACATGGGACGCGTCTCTTTTCGTGGCAATAGATCCAATGAAGTATGAACCACGGGAACAAGCCAGATCAGCGCGGCGACACCGGAGATCGGCAACCCACCGAAATGCAGGAACAACCACGCGAAAGGCCCGCACACCACGGAACAAAGAAGCGACATCAGCAAAAACTCTCTCTGGCTTTCCGCATGTCTGTAAATTATCACAACGAACCAGCCAAACGTAACGGAAGCCCAAACAGAACCAATAAGCGCGATTCCCGGGGAAATCTCGCCGCACAGGAAAATGAACCATGGGAATCCACCCATTCGAGCCATAGCGAGATCCGGAAGCAACGGAGGCAGAACCTTGAAAATTCCCAAATTGGAAACGGTCCAGAAGAAAACGGGAATCCCAATTCCTCGGGCGACCCACAAACCGAAACTCAACGGACTCTTTACTTTCTCTCTCCCGAAAAGCTGATTCCAATAATGGCCCGTAAGCCCTGCAAACATGCCCAAGAATCCGAGATAAATAACCAAGCTCATGGGATTAGCCTTTTGACCGAAAACTCGTCATCCAGCGCTTGCGCCGCCGGACGATCGAATCGAAGAGCTTGGACTTGTGACACAAACATGACGCAACATTAGACCGCCGAACACACTGGTCGTGCCGGCAAGTCTTTCGCACATTTGGACATCGTTCAATCCGCAATATCAGGGAGCTTATCTAAGAACGATGGTTCACGGAATCCCAGCGCGGCGAAGCCCCAACCAAAGGAAGTTGAGATGGAGACGACCACGGATCACCCTGAGCAGCGGAGCCGCAACCGAATGAGGGATTGAGGGAACACGGAATACTCGGAACAGTAAATGGGGACACGAATTCCGACTCACTTGATTTGCAACGAGACTCAGGGTACCGCCAAATCTTCCGCCAGGTTTTGGAGTGCGGCAACGGAGCCTGCGCAGTTGCCGCTTTTGACATGGAACAAAGTCGTTTGGATGTCCCGAGCCCTCGGACTCGCCGACGCGAAAGCGGTGAATCGCTTCGCTCGTCACCGCAGTCCAAGACGCTGCCGCGTTCATCGAAGTCTCGTCAAATTCTTCAGCAACGGGTGTTTTTCATGTTGGCAGCGATTCAAATGGAACATCTCGGCCCTCTCTCGTTTCACGGAAGAAGGCCGACACGAATCTCGACTTATTGCAACTTGGTCCTTTTCCTGTATTCGGTGTCTTCCGTGGTCGGCTCACAAAACATCTTCGCAGAAAATAAAGACTACTTTTATAGTGGTACAAAGAATGTGCTCGACCGAACTTAACTTCCTCCCGCCTAAAGCGAAAAGCCCAGCAAAAGTGAGGTTTCCTCAAATTTGTCGGGCTA
>JAQBVM010000007.1 GCA_027623095.1 Verrucomicrobiota bacterium | reverse complement strand
CTCCCCTTTGGAAGGGGAGAGGGTGGTCGAAGACCGGGAGAGGGGTGCCGTGCAACTCTCAACGTTGCTCCAAACTTTGTATCAACAGCTCTGGTCGCCGCTCGAACCGCTCCTTCCACCCGAGACCAAGACCGTGATCCTCAGCCCGGATGGCGCTTTGAACTTTCTTTCCTTCGCCACGCTGTTGACGCCGGACAATCAATTTCTCAGCCAGAAATACTCGATCCGTTACGTGGCCAGCGGACGCGATCTGTTGCGCGAGTTTCAGGTGTCGGAGAACGCGCAAGTGACGGTGTTCGCCAATCCGGATTTCGGTGGGCCGAGCGGCACTGACTCCCCCGAGGATGCGAGTCGGCCGGTTCGGAGTCCCGGCTTTAGCCGGTCTGGCGAAGAGCACGCTAAAGCGTGGACACCGAACATTCCGGCGGATGCGCGCGCACTCTCTGAACCAACCGCCGGCGGCCCCGCGGCGGACATTGGGCGTTTGCGAGAAATGGAGCGACGCGACTTTGCGAACTTGCAGTTGCCGCCGTTGCCGGGGACGGCGCGGGAGAGTGCCTTGCTGGCCGAACGCGCCCGCCAATGGAACTGGCCGATGCGGGTCTTCGAGCAAGCGCAAGCCAGCAAATCCCGACTGCACGCGATCCAGTCGCCCCGCATTCTGCATTTGGCCACGCATGGGTTCTTTCTGCCGGACGGGGGAGCGCACGCGCCCCGCGTGCCGGGTTCGGCGCCCTCGCCGAACCCAGGCGCGAAGCCGGTGAGCGAACCGTTCTCCTTTCCGGTCGGCGAGGTGCCAACCGGGGCAGCCGAGGCGGCTGCGCTCCCCGCGACAGACGTTGAAGGGCGTCGCGGAGTGGGCGGGTTGAGACCGTTTGGGGGCGTTGGGTCTCTCGACGAATCGGAGAACATTCTCAGGCCGCGCGGCGTGTTAAAGAACCCGATGCACCGGAGCGGACTGGCTTTGGCCGGAGCGCAAGCAACGTTGGACGCCTGGAACCGCGGCGAGACTCCACCGTCGGGCGATGACGGGATCGTAACAGCGGCGGAAGTCGGGACACTAAAATTGGAAGGGACTGAGTTGGTCGCGTTGTCGGCCTGCGAAACAGGCGCGGGCGAAGCGAAATCGGGCGAAGGCGTGCTGGGTCTCCGTCGTGGTTTCATTCAAGCCGGAGCGCAGAACCTGTTGATGACGCTCTGGTCGGTCGCGGACGACGAGACGGCGCAGATCATGGCGGAGTTTTATGAAGCATTTCACGCCAGCGGCAACGCGCCAAAAGCACTCGCTAACGTGCAGCGCGATTGGTTAGTCACGTTACGGAAGGAGCGCGGTCTTCAGGCCGCCGTTAACTTGGCGGGTCCGTTTATCATGACGTTTCAAGGATCGATATTGCAGCACAACGAAAGCACGGATTGTGGTTCGACTCGGAGGATAACTTGAGCGGCACGCGCCGCGACGACGACGTATGGACCTGAAGAAACTGAACTTTGAGTTGGGAGAATTCGCCTTTATCAATGCTCTCGCTCTTGTCTGTAACAAGCTGGGCAGGTTTCACGCCGCTGGGCGGCTCTATCAGCGTGCGTTGCGGATTCGCGAGAAAGCCTTGGGCCCAGATCATCCTTCCCTGGTGGACAGCCTGACTGTAGCCGGGTTCTTCTACGAAAAATCCAAGGATTATGCGAACGCCAAGCCGCTTTACGAACGCGCGTTGAGAATCAGCGAGAAGCTTCATGGACCGGAACATCTGCTCACAGCCCGATGTTTGGACCATCTGGGACGGCTTTACCAACAACTGGGCACCGACGCGAAAGCGGAACCACTTTATCAGCGGGCGCTGCAGATTACCGAGAAATCTCTGGGCCCAGAACACTTTCAAACAGCTCTCCTCCTCGGATCCCTGGCTTCGACTTGCGCAGCGACCGGGGACTTTGCCAGGGCAGAACAGCTTTACCGACGGCAGTTAATTGTCCTGGAAACTATCCGAGGGCCGGAGCATCCGGAAACGGCCAACCATCTCATCAAGCTCGGACTATTCTACGAATGGGCAATGTCTGACTGCGCTCGCGCCGAACTGCACTATCAACGCGCGTTAAAGATCACCGAACGTGCCCTCGGGCCAGAACATCCGGTCACGGCAAACAATCGGCACTTCCTTGCCGCGCTTTACCAGAGGATGGGCGCCGACGGTAAGGCTGTGCCACTTTATCAACGCGCGTTGGAGACGAGCGAGAAAATCAATGGGCCGAGGCACCCTCACACAGTCGTGAGTCTTGTCCATCTGGCCGCGCTTCATTTACGGATGGGCAATGGGAACAGGGCCGAACCGCTTTATCAGAACCTGATGAAGAATGCCCGGAAAGAAATTCCGCCGAAAAGTCCTGGATTGGTTTGGGCCTTGACTGGAGCGGCTGGAGCTTTGAACGAACTCGCGACCGAATATGAGCGGATCGGCGATTGCGACAAGGCGGAATCCGTCCGGCTATGCGAATTGAGTATCCTCGAAAGGCAGCCGGGCCCGGCCCATGCCGCCAGCACTTTCAGTCAAGAGCGCCTCGCGGCGCTCTACCGAAATAGGGGCCAACCTGCGAAAGGCGAGATGCTTCTTCGGCGGGCTCTGAGCCTCGCGGAAAAGGAGTTTGGGATGGAGCATCTCTTCACCGCCAGCAAGCTCAACAGCCTGGGGTTGCACCATGCGGCAATCGGAGAACATGAGAAGGCTGAACCGTTTTACCGCCGCGCGCTGAAAATTTCAGAAACCGCCTTCGGCCCGGAGAGTCCGCACAGGGCAGGAGCGTACACGCAGTTCGGCTGGCACCTCGTCGGGATAGGCAAGAAATCCGAAGCGCTGGGAATGGCTGTCCAAGCCGACCGCGGGGATTCGGCGACTTTGATAAATGTCCTCTCCTTCACGTCCGAATCACAACGCCTCGCATTTACAGAAAGACGGAATCCTTACGGCTTGCTTGCCGCAGTCGAATCAGCGCTGGGTGTCGCCACAGCCGTCCTCCGAAATAAGGGCATTGTGCTGGATTCCTTGTTGGAAGACTGCCTGGTCGCTGAAGCCAGCCAAAAGCCGGAGCACCAAGCCTTGGTGGAACAGCTTCGCTCAACCAAGCTGCGCATGACGCGGTTTCTGTTGGAAGAGCCGGAGATGTTAAGTCTCCAAAGCCGCGAGGCTCGAGAAGCCGAAAGAGCGAAATCGGTTGAGGAACTGGAGCGATTAGAAGGCTCCTTAGCACGGGAAGTGGCTGCTCTTGGGCACCCTCGCCGTGCGCTCCGTGTGACCGTGGAACAAGTACGGCAAGCGCTACCGAAGGACGCAGTGTTATTGGAACTGTTGCGTTACTGGAACCATAGAGTTCCCCACGAACCCATGTCGCGCTACGGGGCAGTTGTGCTTGCTGCCAGCGGCGAACCGAAGTGGGTTTGCCTGGGCAGCGCGGAAGCCATCGAACAGAACGTGAAGCGGTATCAAGAAGCGGTGCGGGGGAGCGCAGGCGTCTCGCCTGCGCCGGTCAGCGCCGCGCCGAACGGTCCCAAAGCCACTGAAACCACCCCTCTCTCTGCCCTCTCCCCTCCTGCCTACGTCGAGGCTTCGGCAGGCAGGTTGGAAGAGGAGAGGGTGGTCGAAGACCGGGTGAGGGGTGACTTGCAACTCTCCACGTTGCTCCAAGCTCTGCATCAGCAACTGTGGTCGCCGGTCGAGCCGCTCCTTCCACCCGAGACCAAGACCGTCATCCTCAGTCCCGACGGCGCGTTGAACTTTCTTTCCTTCGCCACGTTGTTGACGCCCGACGATCAGTTCTTGAGCCAGAAGTATTCGATCCGTTACGTGGCCAGCGGACGCGATCTGTTGCGCGAGTTTCAGGTGTCGGAGAACACGCAAGTGACAGTCTTCGCGAACCCGGATTTCGGCGGGCCGAGCGGCGCGGGAACGGTTGGTGATGCGACACGGTCGGCGGACGGAGCGCGGACGGCCTCGTCCCCAGCAACGTCGGCGTGTCCGGAGCGCACGGATTTGCCTGAGACCTCGGGCTTCGGCGCAGGTGCTGCGGGCGGGGTCGCCCGCGCGCCGGGGACGCAACTGCGCGAGGTGGAGATTCGGGACTTCGCGGCGTTGCACTTGCCGCCGTTGCCAGGGACGGCGCGGGAGAGCGCTCTGCTGGCGGAGCAAGCGCGGCGTTGGCAGTGGCCGATTCAAGTGTTCGAAGGGGCGGAGGCGTCGGAATCGCGACTGCAAGCGGTGTCCTCGCCGCGCATTCTGCACCTAGCCACGCACGGCTTCTTTCTCAGTGACGGGGGAGCGCACGCGCCTCGCGTGCTGGGTTCGGCGCCCTCGCCGAACCCTTCTGCGGAGCCGGTCAGCGGAACGTTCTCTGTTCCGGTCGGCGAGGCGCCTGCATGTTCGGCAGACAGGCCGACCGGGGCACGCGAGGCGCGTGCGCTCCCCGAGACCAGGGTTGAGGAACGGCGCGGCGTGGGCGGGATTCGTCCGTTTGAGCCGATGGAATTGGGCGGCGAGTCCACGAGTTTTCTGCGTCCGCGCGGGGTGTTGAAGAATCCGATGCACCGGAGCGGACTGGCCTTGGCCGGCGCGCAAGCAACGTTGGAAGCCTGGCGTCGTGGCGAGACGGCCTCAATCGCCGACGGGATCGTCACCGCAGCGGAAGCAGGCACGTTGAAATTGGAAGGGACGGAGTTGGTGGTGCTCTCCGCCTGCGAAACCGGCGCGGGCGAAGCGAAGTCCGGCGAAGGCGTCTTGGGCTTGCGCCGCGGTTTCATCCAAGCCGGCGCGAGGAATCTGCTGATGACGCTCTGGTGTGTGGCGGACGAAGAGACCGCGCAATTGATGACGGAGTTTTATGAACGCTTCCATGCAACCGGCGATGCGCCGCAAGCCTTGGCCGACGTGCAGCGCGATTGGCTGGTCAAGTTGCGAAACAGCCAAAGTCTCGAAGCGGCCGTTCGTTTAGCGGGTCCATTCGTCCTGACGTTTCAAGGACCGACCGTGCGGAAGGGGAACGGGGATGATTCCAGTCAGAACCAGGAGGCGGAAACCTGAAAGCAAAGTGGCGACCGTTATGAACCCGACCGAACTAGACCAAGAATTTCAGAAACTCTTCGATCAGGGGAAATTCAACGAGGCATTGGTTGCTGCGCAAAAGGCCCTCGCATTGCGCGAGTCATCTCTTGATCCCGAGCATCCCGAGATCGCGATCAGTCTCAGCTATGTTGCAAGTGTTCACCTAAGGAAGGCAGTTTACGCAATGGCCGAACGGCTTTATCAGCGAGCATTGCGAATCTGCGAAAAGGCCTTTGGCTCGAGACATCCGCAAACGGCCGCGGCTCTCAATGGCCTGGCCCTGCTTCGCCAGGAGATGGGGAATTATCCGGAAGCCAAAAGTCTTTTCGAACGCGCCTTGGCCATCCGGACAGAAACGCTCGGTCTGGAACACGCGGATACTGCCGAGACGCTGGAAGGACTAGGCGCCACCCATCGCGAGCTGGGCGAGTATGCAGAAGCAGAAAAGCTCGTGAAACAGGCGCTGATGATTTGCGAAGCAACTCTCGGGGCCGACCACCCCAAGACTGCCACCAAGCTCAATACGCTGGCCAGCCTATGCATAGTCCAAGGGAATTTTTCGGAGGGCGAGTCGTTGGCCAAGCGAGCTCTGGACATATTTGGTCGGCTAGAGCTGCTGGACCACACGGATGCCGCCGACGCGCTTTTCTACGCAGGAGTCGTGCATGCGGAAAAGGGAGAGCATGCCGCAGCAAAAGCCCTCTTTGAACAGGCTTTGGCTATATGGGAGAAACTAGGAGCGATGCATCCGCAAGTTGCTTACCTGCTCGGTCACATCGCGGGCACACACTGTGGCCGCGGAGAATACGACCGCGCCGACCTTCTCTCGCAGCGCGCCTTGGAAATCTGCGAGGCGGTTCTTGGTTCCGATCATCCGAACACGGCGTTCATTGTTTCTCTGCGTGCAGAAATCTTTTTCCAACCAGGGACACATGAAAAGGCGGAGCCACTCTATCTGCGCGCCTTGCACACCCTCGAGAAGGTTTTGGGTCCCGCGCACCCAGGTGTGGACGGAATCGTTGGCCGTCTCAATATCCTTTATTCGCGGATGGGAGACGATGCCAAAGCGGAACAGCTATTCCAGAACGCCTTGCAACGTTACGAACAAGTCCTCGGTCCGGAACATCCTGCCCTCGCCGCGATCTTGCAGAGGCTCGCTTCCCTGTTCTGCCAAAGGCACGATTTGGCCGCAGCAGTGGAGCTCTGCCAGCGGGCGCTTGGTATCCGGGCGAAAGCGCTTGGAGCCGATCATCCCGAGGTGGCCACTTCGCTCGTCAATTTGGCCAGCCTCTACTCCGGGATAGGCGATTTGGCGAAGCAACAACAGCTTCTGCAACGTGCGCTGACGATTAGGGAGAATGCGTTGGGGCCAGAACATCCACTTACGGTCAGGACGCTGTCTTTCTTAGCGGGGAACTACCGGGACCTGCGCGACTATGAACGGGCCGAGTCGCTTCTCTTGCGCGGCTTGAAAACCAACGAAACCAAATGGGGACCGGAAGCCCGGGAAACCGCCGACATGTTGTGGGCGCTGGGCCAGCATTATTACATGCGGAGCGACTACTCCAAGGCGGAAACCGCTTACCTGCGCGCGTTAGACATTTTCGAGAAAACCAGCCGGCCGGAGATGCAGAGTATTATCGTCGGTTGTTTGGCCTCGCTTTATTTAAAGATGGGCGAATATGCCAAAGCCGAGCCGCTCTACCTGCGCGCTCTTCAGGCACAGGAAAAAGCCTGGGGCCCGGAGGATATCGGCACGGCCTCCACCCACCACGAGCTGGCGAATTTTTACCGGTCCATGGGAAACTACGCGAAGGCTGAGGCGCATCTGCAGCGCTTCCTGAGAATCTACGAAAAGCTGCATGGACCGGACCATCCCATTCTCAGGCACGCTTACATGGATTTAGCAACGCTCCTCCTGAAAGCGGACAAGAGACCGGCCGCTCTGGAATTGGCCACCAAAGCGCAGCGGGCGGAGGCCGCGGGTGTAGCGAACGTCCTCTCGTTCACTTCGGAATCACAACGGTTGGGCTACTTATCTACGCAGAACCCTTATAGCCATCCTGTCGCCTTGGAGTCAGCGCCGCACATCGCGTTGGCCGTGTTGCGATACAAAGGCATCGTGCTCGATTCCATCCTGGAAGACCGGCTCCTGGCTCAGACAAGCCAGAATCCGAAACACCGTGCCCTGGTGGACCAACTGCGGGCAACCAAACAACGCTTGGCGCGGTCGTTCTCTGAGGCGCCGCCGGAGTCTTGTCCTGAAGACCGTGAAAATCGGGAAGCCGAGAAACTCGCGTCAACCCAACAGATCGAACAACTGGAAGGCGCTTTGGCGCGGGAGGTGACGGGGCTGGGCCGCGCGCGCCGGGCCTTGAGCGTGACGGTTGAACAGGTGCAGCAAGCCATCCCGCCAGATGCCGTGTTGTTGGAGCTGTTGCACTACCCGCATCCTCCCGTGCCGCCTGAGCGCTCCCGGCACGAGCGACACTACGGAGCTATCGCATTGGCATCATCCGGTGATCCAAAGTGGATTGATTTAGGCAAGGCGGATCTCATCGAAACAACGCTCAAGCAGTATCAAGATGCAGTCCGAACTGGTCCAAAGTCTGAAGTCCAAAGCCGCTGGAGAGCGCCGATCCCAAATCAGAAATCATAAGTCAGAACTCAGAAATCGAACCGCTGTTGCACCGCCTCTTCGAGCAGCTCTGGTCGCCACTGGAACCGCTTCTTCCGCCGGGCACGAAAACCGTGATCATCAGTCCCGACGGCGCATTGAACTTTCTTTCCTTCGCCACGTTGTTGACGCCGGACGATCAGTTCCTGAGCCAGAAGTACTCGATTCGTTACGTGACGAGTGGGCGGGATTTGTTGCGCGAAACGGGCTCGCGGGACGCCGGGCCGATGTCGATCTTTGCCGATCCGGATTTTTCGGGTGGAAGTGGGACAGGCACATCTGAGGGGATGACACGCTCGGCTGTTGCTGAGTCTCTGACCGGTCAGCGTCTTGATTCCCCTCACCCTAACCCTCTCCCCAAGGAGAGGGAATCCATTGCCGCCGATCCAGTTTTTCCCCACGACTCTGGCCCTTATCCACCGCTGCCTTCGGTTCTCCCTCTCCGCGGGGGAGAGGGTCGGGGTAAGGGGAAAGAAGACATCAAAAAAACCATCGCGCCAAATTCGCCTCAGACACCGCCCTCGACAAGCTCTGCCACAAGTTCAGGACAAATCGGCCGCTTGCGCGAGATGGAGCGTCGGGATTTTCGTGGACTTTCGTTGCCGCCGCTTCCGGGGACGGCGCAGGAAAGCCAGGCGTTGGCCGTGCGGGCCAAGGAATGGAATTGGCCCACGGAAGTCCATGTGGGTGCCGAGGCCACGGAGGTGAACCTGCACACGATTCGCTCCCCGCGCATCTTGCATCTCGCGACACACGGATTTTTCCTCGCAGATGAGGAACCCAAACCGAGTCCAAACGATGAGGCCTTCCGCGGCGTAGGCGGTTGGCGGCCGCAGTCTTTGTCAACGGCAACAGAACCGCCTGTCGGCCAAGGTCCGTTCGCGTCCCTGGGGCCGCCTTCTGGCCCCCGTTTCGAGAAGAATCCGATGCATCGGAGCGGTCTGGCCTTGGCCGGAGCGCAAGCGACGTTGGAGGCCTGGAATCGAGGCGAAACACCGCCACCCGCCAACGACGGGATCGTGACCGCGGCGGACGTGGGCACGCTGGATTTGCAGGGGACCTGGCTGGTGACCCTCTCAGCCTGTGACACGGGCATGGGCGAAGTGCGCTCCGGTGAAGGCGTGCTGGGCCTGCGCCGAGCCTTCATCCAAGCGGGCGCGGAGAACTTGCTGATGACCTTGTGGAGTGTGGCGGATGAAGAGACCGCGCAAATCATGGCGGAGTTTTACGAACGGTTCCACGCCAACGGCGACGCGCCGAGCGCGCTGGCCGAAGTGCAACGAGACTGGCTGGTGCGGTTGCGGACGGAGCGCGGATTGCACGAAGCCGTGCTGCTGGCTGGCCCATTCATCCTGAGTTCGCAGGGATCTATGAAGTGATATCTATGGAAGCGATTCTCCATTGCGTTTCCGCGTTGTAACGATTCAGTGTCAACTTCGCTCCCTCTTTGCTAGCGATCCTCATTTGCGGAGCGCGGCTGTGAGCGAAGCATCAGCCGCAGCGCGTGGATATGCATAACCGCTTAGTGTTGTTCGGACGTGCTGCGGCTGGTCGGGACGCCACAGGCGCGCTCCGGGTCAAAATGAGAACTCCTGTTTCCAGCGATCCTTCGGTTGACCATCGAATAAACGGACCCCTACTTCTCGGACGGTGGGGCTTTCGCGTATGCTGGTTGTGGATTGATAGGTTTCAATTGGCGTCCGGCGAACGCCGGATGTTCAGGCGGATACTTTGTGGCTCGGAAGACGGAATGATTCCGCCCGGAATCGCGATTAGGACGGGAGTCTGCCGAAGGGGTCCCTTCGCCGAACGGTTCCAAAAACTCCCAAACGATTTTGCCTTCATGGGTCACTTCGAAGAAAATTCCGTCAGCCCCCGCGCAGATGAGGGTATTGCCGTTGGGTTGCCGCCGAGCTCCGGAAATGTAATTGCTGTGGAACGATTGTTTGTCGGGCGCTTCATATTTCCAAAGAGGCTGGTCAGGTCCGAACGGTCCTTGCGATGGGGTTACGTAGGATCCGTCCGCATTCATCGGTGGAACGAGCTCTAACACCGCGGAATGCACGCCCTCCGGCGCTTTGGCATTGTTGTTGAAGACTGTCAGGTGGCCCGCTCCGGGAAAGCCCTTTTCAATCCATCGGATATCGTGCTGGCCGAAAAGCATCTGCTGGTCTTGAGTGCTCCGTCCGTAAATCAGGGGGTTGCCCCATCGGTAAAGGAGATCGCCGCCTTTGTTGTGTCGTCCACCCGAGTGCTCCGACGCCTGCTCGCTGGTCGTGCTGTGATCGATAATCCAGATCTCGTGCAGATTATGGATGCTGATCGCGATTTGATCCAGGTCGGCGTTGTAGTCAACCGCGTTCGTGTGGAGGAAGTCCGATCTCAGGTCTCTCGGTTTTGCGTCGTTCGGGATGTAACCCAGCGCCTTGAGACGCGCCAGTTCTTTGGAATCCATCTCGGGCTGTTTGGTCCCGCCATTGATGTCGATCAGCTCAGGATGTTCGGATGGCGTCCCGTAGTTCGCCTTTGTTGAATCGTAATTCTGAATCAAGTGGTCCCACATGTGCCACTCCCAGACGATTCGCCCGCCGTTTGGACGTTGAGGTTCGATTTCAATAATCATGTCGGGCCAAATCCCCGCCTCGGGTGTGAGGTCGATTCGGCGTCCTGCTTGAATGCATTCTCGGGCGCTCTTAGCCTCCCAGGCGATTGCCAGAATATTGCCATTGGGCATCGGCTGGATGTCGTGATGAAGCAAATGATGTTCGTTGGCGAACTTCCAATCCCACAACAGTTCGCCGTCCCAGGAATATTCCTGGAGCCGCCCGCCTTGTCCGCCCCCTTTGAACACCGGAGGGTTCGGTTCCTGAGCGCATTGGAGCAGATTGCCGTTGTCGAGCAGGTAAACAGAGTTTGACGTCTCTTTGCCGGTCCACGTGTGGACGACCATACCCTCGCGGTCTATTAGATAGGTCATGCGGCCTCGCGCGTAGAGCACGTAGCCTGGGGCGGCCTCATCCGAGTTGAGCCGGAGCCCTCGGATGACTTCCGGCTTTTTGTTGTCCGAGGCAGGCGCGGCAGGGCTCGTGGTCTGCAAGCCTGCTACAATGAGATAGAGAGCGTAAACGAGCGTGGCTAGTGTAAATGGTATCGTTTCGGTCTTCATAGTGTTTGGGATTCGTTTGTAGTGTCGGCTTGAGCCGGTCGGAACCGTCGAAATTCCGGCAGGTCTTGGACTGCGGTAACGTAGCCTGCGAAGTTACCGCTTTTGGCTTGGCCACGAGCCAATTGGTCAATTCTGATTCGGACATGTCTTCGGGAACCAAAGCGGTGACTGCACTTTGTTCCGTCACCGCAGTCCAAGACGCTGGCGCGCCAACCTTCACGCGGTCCGAGTTCACAGTTCCGGTTCGTGTCGAATTCAAAGACGGTTTTCCTCTCCATGAACCGACCCACCCCTGCACCCCTCCCAGGAGGGGAACTGAAACCGCCGCCTGCAACGAAGCTCCCCTCCTTGGAGGGGCTGGGGGTGGGTTCATGAGCACAAAGCGCATCAGATTCTTTGAGGAGGGGACCACCCATGAGTCGGCATCGCCTGGAGGGCTGACGTTTCGGAGGCCTAAAGAACCTTTTGCGAATTCGTTTCATGGTCGCGCCTATTTGAGAATTCGCCCTCACGCCGGAAGTACCGAAAAATTATGAATTTCTTTGCCCTCAAGATTGATGAAGGTGACGGTGGCTTTTTCGGGTGTAACGTCTAATCGGGCATGCCCGGAATCCGGCCAGAACCTTTCATAACCGGTCTCTTCTTTGGTGAATTTCCAAGGCGCACCGCAACTGCCCGGCAAGGCGTAGTGGATGCCGTCCACGATATCATCCACAAAGACATGGTCATGACCGTAGAAGAAGATTTGGACCTTATGCTTCTTCATCAAGTTGTGGATTCTGACTTGCTCACCTGTGTTACAGGCTCTGGCTCCGCCGCGCCCATACAATGTATTCGGCACGTCGCCGGCATTGCCTCCCGCGGGATGATGCATGCAAACGAACCGGAAACGCTCGGTTGCATGTTGCAGGGTCTTTTCCAGCCATTTCATTTGCGCTTCGCCGATGGTCCACTCGTCGATGGTGTTCACATCCGCCATCAGACTGGGCAGTTGATCCGGTTTGGAAGGTTTGGAATAGGTCTGAACGTTGAGCATCACGTAGAGAACGTCCCCCCAGGAAAATGCGTAATAATCTTCACGTTCGCTGCCGCCTTGTGGATAGGTTTCGTGATTAGGATTTGGCAGGAACGTCTGACGAACGCCGGAGATCATCCGAATGCTGGCCTCGGGGAATTTACCGCTCTCACCGGCCCAGTTGCCGATGATTCCAAAGTGCGGACAATTCTGGGTGAGTGGGCCGATGTGTTTTCGATAAAGAGCGTATGCAGAGACCGCGCCTCGAGAATTGGTTTGCGCATATTCCCGGGACCCAGCCCAAGCCACATTGTCTCCGAGCGCGAGGACGAATTCAGCATTTTCCTGGGAAGCGTTCCGGATCACTTTGTCGAGTGTTTGAACGGGGCCGGTCGTTTCGGCAAAAGTGCCTGTATGAGGATCGGTGATCAGGACCGCCTTATAAGACGCGGGACCTTTCCGTTGCGTCCTGAACGAACCGTTTGATGCCGAGGCGAAAGTTTCGTCCGAGGCGCGCTTAACGAGGACCCGATATTCGTATCGTGCTGCCGGAGAAAGATTCGGCACGTCCCAATTGAAAAAAGCGTATTCCGGCACCTTCTGCGCGGGTCCGCGACGTTCCCAGTCGGTGGCGTTTTCCTTGCGCACTTCAATGACAGCTTCACTCGGTTGGTTGTTGTTTAATGCGGAGATGAAGATGGATCTCTCCGTCGGACGCGAGAGAAATGGCGGAAGAAAAAGCGGCGAATGCGACAATTCTGCGGCCGCATAAGCCTTAATTCCAAACGGTGAATTTGTCGCGGCAAGAGTCGCAGTGATTGCGGCGGACGCTCGAATGAATTCGCGCCGCGTGGGTTTCCGCTGAGAATTCTGATTTCCTGGACCTGCCATAAAAAGAAGAGTCTTAATGAGTTGATTCGGTTCCGTCGTCTCTTCTACACTCCGGCACCGATCCTTAAGCACGCGAATTCGAATGACAGCATTGAGCGACAATACATCTATTCACAGTCCGACTGAAACAAAAAGTGACTTCCCATGAACCGTTCAAAAAATTGGTGGGGCGACGCTCTGTGGAGCCCTGCTTTCTCCTTGAATTGTTCTGCCTGCAAAAATGGGCTTCTGGAAAGGCGTGGCTTCCGGATTTCCCGTTGTTTCCATTGCGCCTTCTTCTTCAGTTTGATCGCTTCAAGATTAGATCAGGGCTTCACAGAGTGTCGCCCCACCCTCTCATTTTCGGGGTAACATTTGGCCTCGTTGAAGCGTCACTTATTCTTGTTTGAAGCCGCTTCGTACCGATCTTAATCGTCTCTGAATGCGCGAGTCGCTAAAAGCGTTACTCCAGATTAACTCAAACCACGGAACTTTGGATGAAAACCAATAATTCTCTAATTCTTTCCGGTTTTGTCTTCTGCCTTTTTCTTTCGGCCTGTGGCCAGAAGGTTACCATTGAGGAACAAGCCACAACTGTCCGGTTATTCGACATCTTTGAAGCAGAAGATCTGATTGGAAAGATCACACCAGACAACGCAGGGTGGAAGCGCATTGAGTGGTCGGCGGAGGAGATGGCACCGTGGCAGCCTCCTGCCAAAGCCGAAGACGGAGGTGTTCAGGAATCGCCCAAGCCAGCGCCAAATCTCGGTTTCAGAGCGCTCAATGATCTAGACGTAATCAAGATCGATCAGGGAGGACTTCAGGGCACGATCGCCGGGCCAGCGCCCGTTCTGCATTTCGCACTTGGAAAGAATCGAGGTGGCGCGGATGCGGTCAAGTTTGTTGAGGTAAGCATGAGAGTGACTGGTTCGAAACACGTTTGGCTGCGGTCTCAGGGTGAAGAGACGGTTGACGATGCGGCGCTTGTGGATTGGGCATCGAAGTCGGATTCTTGGAATGGTTCGGTCGAGGTAGTCGATGGGCAGGTTCACACGTACCGTTTTGAGGTGTCATCTGCTGGTAGCGGACGCGGCGGGCGGGGCGGACCCGGAGTCCGCGGTGGACCTGGGGGGAACCGCGGAGGGCCGCCAAATGGAGCGGGATTCCCATTACCTGATGGTGGCGGATTTAGGCCTCCTCCAGACGGCGGCTTTGTTCCGCCTGATGGCGCTGGATTTGGCCCTCCGCAAGGTGACGGCGGATTCGGTCAGAGAGGGGGGCGTGGATTCGGGCGGCGGGGCGGCGGCGGCTTCGGTCCACCTGGAGGCGGTGGGTTTCCAGGTGGGTTTCCTTTTCCGTCCGGAGGCGACGCGGGACGCCAAGACCTTCGTCACTTTTCTCTTACATTCCGTGATTGTGGAGCGGGAGCCGGTTTCGCCGTTGAATCGGTTCGATTGGTGAGTGAGAAGGAAGTCAAACTGGCCGAGCCCTCCGGTCAGCAGTGGGCTGGCTTATCAGAAATCTTCCGGGAAACGCTCGCGACAAAAACGTCCGAGACGATTCGGATGTCGCTCCGAGATTTGCCCCAACGACCCTGGCTGGATTTAGCTATTGGCACAACCGAGAGAACTCCGGTTACGTTTGTTGTTTCCATTGCGAACCGAGGCGAATCGGAAGGATCAGAATCCAAAGCGTTAATGGAAAGAACTGTCACGATACCGAACCGATGGCAAACGTTGCGTGTCGATCTCGCGGCCTACGCTGGAAAGAGCGTCGTGATGAAACTTGCGCTGAAAGGTGAAACAAAAGGGCTGTGGGGCTTTTGGGGGGCTCCAACGATTCGCAGCAGTTTGGCCACAGTGCAACAGCCGATTGCCGGTACTTCATCCAAAAAAGCAAGAAGGCCGCGTGGTGTCATCTTTCTGGTGATCGATACGCTGCGCAGGGACCATTTGAACATCTACGGTTACGAACGGGAAACACTCGTCCACCTCAAGAAGTTCGCGGATGAAGGCGTTGCCTTTGCCAATGCCATAGCCCAAGGAACGATGACGAAGATATCTCAACCATCAATGGTCACATCGCTCTATCCTGTCTCACATACCGTCCTTGGAATGGATCGCGGCCTTCCCGCTTCAGCCGTCACGATCGCCGAGGCTTATCGCGAGGCAGGTTATGCGACCGTGTCATATTCGTCGGTTCCGTTCACGGGCAAGTCAAACAACATGCATCAAGGCTACGAGGAACTTCACGAGAGCGGTTCGATCTCCGACACCGAGTATCGAACCAAGACGTCGCAGCACTATGTGGATCGATTGATCCAGTGGCTCGAAGAACACCAGGATACGCAGTTTTTTGCCTTCCTTCATGTGTTCGATCCGCACTCCCCATTCAGGCCGCGTCCGCCTTACGACACCATTTGGGGCGCGCCCGGAACTGAAGAGCGAATGGCGAAGATCGAGGAGGACATACGCGCGTCCAATGTCCGCACCGCCATGGACAACATGCCGCATAAAGACGAGTACCTGAAAACCGGAAATGACCCGGACGAGTTGCTGCGGATCTACAAGGATTGGTACGACGGTTCGATCCGCGGCGCGGACGCCGAGATTGGACGTCTCTTTCAAGCTCTGCGGGAAATGGGGTTGGAAGACGACACGTTGATCGTCTTTTCCTCCGATCACGGCGAGGAGTTATGGGATCACGGGCAGTTCTTCCACGGGCAGAGTGTTTACGGCGAACTCAGCCAGGTGCCGCTGGTTTTCCGCTGGCCGAATAATCCGGGCATTCAAAAAGGCGTGATGGTGGATCACGTCGTGGAAAACGTGGACATCATGCCGACGCTTTTGGAGCTGTCTGGAATTGAGGGTCCCTCAAACATGCAGGGCCGAAGCCTCGTACCATTGCTTGATGGAAGCGGAAACGCGGCATGGAAAAAACGTGTTGCCGTGACCCAAGCCATGGTGGGTGGGCCGATGGGAGGCGGTGGGCGAGGCGGCGGAGGGCAGAAGCCCCATTTCGGGATCATTGAAGAAGGATGGAAGCTTGTGAGCAAGGAGATTGATCCGGATCCGGTCAAAGAGCTTTTTCACCGTGAGGACGACCCGTTGGATCAAAAGAATCTGATTGAATCCGAAGGCCAAGGCGAGCGCGCCAGAGCGATCGGAAAAACTTTTGAGGAATGGAAATCCAAAATGGAGGCCGCAAAGCTGCCGAGTGACGAAGAGATGTCAAAAGAACTGACTTCGGACGAGCTGCGGCGCCTTCAGGCTTTGGGATATGTCGGCGGGGGTGTTCAGACAAAAGGCAGTGATGACTCCAAAGATCAAAGTAACAAGAAAGACGCTGACAAGCCGTAACGTGTAATCATAAACTCCGGTTCGCGTATGAAGTCTCTTTACTGCCGAATCCGATATGGCCAGCCTGTTATCCTGGTGTCCGGTCTGCCACGTTCAGGGACTTCCATGCTGATGCAAATGCTGGAAAAGGGCGGGATGCCAATTGTATCGGATCAGATTCGCACAGCGGATGAGGACAACCCGAAAGGTTATCACGAACTCGAACGCGTCAAGGAGCTGGATAAGACAACCGAAAAAGACTGGCTGAAAGACCACCGGGGACAGGTGATTAAAATCATATCTTTTCTGCTTCAGGATCTGCCGATGGATCTGAATTACAAAGTCATCTTTATGCGCCGGAATCTCGATGAAGTGCTGCGTTCGCAAAACAAGATGCTGGAACGAAATGGTGAGAAAGGCACGGACGCAAGCGACGAAAAGATGCGCCGGAATTACGAACTGCATTTGCGCAAAGTTTATTACAGGTTGAACCGAACACCGAATTTTAGGCCGCTTTATTTGGACTACGCGGAAGTCGTGGCGGATCCTCATCACGAGGCTGGTCGGATTTGCGAATTCCTTGGCAGAGACATGGATGTGAAGACGATGGCGACCGCTGTTCAATCCGGACTTTACCGAAACCGTCACTCGAAAACCGCCCGTGCGTAAAACGCCTCGCCGACTCTTTCTCATCGTTTTCTGCGGAATTCTGCTGAGTCCGATCACAGCGCAGGCTTACCTCGGGCCGGGCGCGGGGTTCACGATTGTTTCCACGTTCTTTGTCCTGTTTGCCGCGTTCGCTTCAGCGTTTCTTGTGCTCCTGACCTGGCCGATTCGCTGGGCTTGGAAGTTGTTCTTTCGCCCCAAGCGCACAGGGGCACGCCACGCCAAACGCGTGGTCATTGTCGGCCTGGACGGGCAGGATCCGGAACTGACCGAAAAGTGGATGAACGAAGGATTGTTGCCGAACTTCTCCCGGTTGCGCGAGAAAGGCGCCTTTGCCCGGCTCGGGACCACACTCCCAGCTGAGTCACCCGTCGCGTGGTCTTCATTCCAGACAGGATGCAATCCCGGAAAACATCGGATCTATGATTTTTTGGTTCCCAATCGGAAGTCGCTCATGCCGGAATTAAGTTCCGCGAATGTCACCTCCTCCGCGCGCACGTTGAAGCTGGGAAAATACATCATCCCGCTGGGAAAACCGATCATTGAAGCCGGGCGAAAAAGTCAGTCGTTTTGGTCGATTCTGGGAAAGTTCGGAGTCTTCAGCGCGGTGCTTCGCGTGCCGATCACGTTTCCGCCCGAGAAGTTCAACGGCGTGTTACTCTCCGCAATGAATGTGCCCGATGTGAAAGGAAGCCAGGGCACTTACTTTTATTTCACCAGCAACGCGGAGGATAAGAGACCGTTGATGAGCGGTCAGCAGTGTCCGCTGCAAATTACCGATGCCGGGGTGAAAGGAGAATTGCCCGGTCCCGAAAACACGCTGCTCAAAGACGGCGGCGAACTGCGAATTCCTTTTACGATCACCAACGCGAAAAACGGAAGCGGCGCGGCGTCGTTGCAATTGCCCGATCAGACGCTGGAATTAAAGAAGGACGAATACACGCCGTGGGTGACGCTTTCCTACAAAGCGGCCGTGGGATTCACCGTGAAGGGGATTTGTCGCTTCCTGTTGCTGGAGCGGGAACCGCATACCCGACTTTACGTCACGCCGATCCAGATCGACCCTGGAAACCCGGCATTGCCGATTTCCCATCCGGTATCCTACTCGATGTATCTGGCGAAACGCCACGGACCCTTCGCGACGCTTGGGGTCGCGGAGGACACGTCCGGGTTGAATGAAGGCATCATTGGCGAGGAACCGTTTTTGCAACAGTGTCAGGAGATTCATCAGGAGCGCGAGAAGATGTTCTTCGATGCGCTCGACAAGACGCGAAAAGGCGCGGTCGTTTGTGTGTTCGATATTACGGATCGCGTTCAGCACATGTTCTTCCGTTTTCACAAAGACAAAAACTGGGGAGCATCAATCAACGATGCGCGTTTCGAACATGTCATTCGCGATCTTTACGTGCAAATGGACGCGCTCGTGGGTCGAGTAATGAGAGAACTCGATGATGAAACGGCTCTGATGGTGCTCTCCGATCACGGGTTCAAGCCATTCCGGCGCGCGGTCGAACTGAATCGCTGGTTACAACAGAACGGCTATTTGACAGAGAAGACGGACGCCCAAACTCCGGACCTCCTGCAACGCGTGGACTGGTCGAAAACTCAGGCGTATGCGGTTGGCTTTGGCGGTATCTACATCAACATGGCCGGGCGTGAAGCGAAGGGGATCGTCAAGAAAGAGGACGTGCAACGCCTGAAGCAGGAGATTTGCGGGAAACTGCGATCAATACGCGACTCCGAGCATGATCGTTCTCCCGTTAGCGAGGTTTATGACCGCGACAAGGCGTACAAAGGACCTTACGTGATTGATGCGCCGGATTTGGTTGTGGGATTCGCGCCAGGTTATCGTGTGGCTTGGGAGACGGTCACCGGTGGATTTGGCAAAGACGTCGTTTCAGACAATGTGCGCCCCTGGAGCGGGGATCACAACATGAACCCGCCGCAGGTTCCTGGCATGCTGTTTTGCAATCGGCCGATTGATTGCGCGTCGCCCCATATTACGGATATTGCGCCGACCGTGTTGGATTTGTTTGGTGTTCCGATCCCAGCGCACATGGACGGGAAACCGATCATGACCGGAAAGCGGAGCACAGCTCAAAAAGCACCCATTGCCAAACCAAATGAGACCGAATTGCCTCAACCTATCTGAAATAATTTGATCGTGAATGGCTTTGTTTGTAAATCGGAAGGTAGCAACCTAGGTGGGGCCGGTGTGCTGAAAACAGCTCCGGTACATGGTCACGATTCACATCAATACTTTGGAGGTGATCCCTACCCATGAACTACGATTCCCGGAAGGACAAGTTTATGTCGTATGTGCGACAGAAAACTGTCCAGGCAGTTTATCGTCCCGATTCGCATTCATCTCATGAACGTTTTCCCATGAATCCGCCGTCCAAAATGGACACCGCTTCGGATGAAAACACCGATCCAAGCACGTTCCTCGTTTTTTGCGGGAGGGTGAGACTCCAGTCGAATCCCTTCTTGGCAGAGTTCCCGGGTTCGGCAGGAGCGGTACCCTCCCATTCTCGGAGTAACCTGTATGTAGTTCCGGCTTTTGTCGGCCGGAACCGCCTGCCGCCGTCGTGCCGAAGCGGCGCTTTGGCGCGCCGCGAAGGCGGAAAGGCGGGACTACGTGCAAACCGCTCCGGTTCATGGTCCCGGTTGGTGGCCTTTCTCGCCTCGTGGAGCCTGGCTGTTTGTTGCTGGCTTTGCATGGTGTTGCACGCGCAGGACGCCGGCAAAAAAGTGGTTGTGCTGGGCGTGGACGGAATGGATCCGAAGCTGTTGCAAACGTTTGTTAATCAGGGGCGCCTTCCGAATTTTAAAGCATTGATGGAGGAGGGCGATTTTCGGCCACTCCAGACGACAATGCCGCCTCAAAGTCCTGTGGCATGGTCCACGTTCATCACAGGAATGGATCCTGGCGGACATGGAATCTTTGACTTCATTCATGTCAACCAGGCGAAGATGTCGCCCTATTCGTCGATGGCGGAAGCCGATGAAGGCGGTCCTTCAATTGATATTGGTTCGTGGTCGTTTCCGACATCGGGTGGCGACGTTCGATTATTGCGAAAAGGCAAGACATTCTGGCAGATGTTGGGCGACCGCGGGCTCCGTTCGACGATCTTTCGGATGCCGGTCAATTTTCCTCCTGTGAAAGCTCCCGGCAAAGCCCTCTCCGGAATGGGCACGCCTGACATCCTCGGTTCGCTCGGCACGTTTTCGTTTTATACCAATCAGCGGCGGGACTGGCCGCCAGTCGTCGCGGGCGGAGAGATATACCAAGTGGATATCAAGAACAACAAAATGGACGCGCAACTACACGGTCCCGCGAATTCGTTTCGTCGTTTCCCGACTGAGGAGAGTTTGAAACTCAGCCGGAAAGGCAAAGCCGTCGAGATTCAATACGAACATCCACAGATGACACAGGACTTTGTTGTGTATCTAGACCCGAAAGCCGGCGCGGCAAAATTTACCGTCGGCGAGAAGGAATTCATCTTGAAAGAGAAAGAGTGGAGCGACTGGGTGCCGGTGGAATTTGAAGCGATCCCATTGCTGATTACAATTCGGTCTGCGGCCCGGTTTTATCTCAAACAGATGAGCCCAAAATTCGAGCTTTATGTCAGTCCTTTGCAGATTGATCCGAATGAACCGGTGATGCCGATTTCGCATCCGTCCAATTGGTCGAGTCATCTATGCGCCGAACTTGGTGCTTTTTACACGCAAAACCTGCCCGAAGATACCTCGGCATTTAACAATGGAATCCTGACCGCCAGAGAATTCTGGGATCAGTTGCTCTCTGTGTATGAGGAGCGCTCCCGCGCGCTGGATTACCTGCTGGACAATCAGGATGAGGATTTTCTCTTCGTTTATTTCGGCACGGTCGATCAGGGAAGCCACATGCTCTGGCACTTCATGGACGATCAACATCCGGCGCATGTGAAGGACGATTTCCTGAAGGACGGCATTGCAAAACTTTATGAGAAACTCGATTCCCGACTCGGACGTGTGCGCGGCGCATTGGATAAAAACACGACGCTCATTGTCATGTCCGATCACGGATTCGCGCCGTTTTACTGGGGTGTCAATTTGAACACATGGCTCCTGAAGCAAGGCTTCATCACACTCAAAGATCCGTCTCGGCAGGAAACCGGGGAATTCTTTTCCAATGTCGATTGGTCGCGAACCAAGGCTTACGCGGCAGGATTGAATGGATTGTATGTCAACCTTAAAGGCCGTGAAAAAGAAGGCATAGTGGCGCAAGGGGAGGAGCATGCGGCGTTGCTGAATGAATTGGAACAGGCACTGCTGGCGATGAAAGACCCGCGAAATAATCACGCGCCAGTCTCGTTAGTTCTGCGACCGGGCCGGGATTTTCACGGGCTGGAGAAAGATAAAGGACCGGATATTCTGGTGGGTTACAGTTACGGCTATCGCACTTCGTGGGACAGTCCGCTCGGCATGTTTCCGCGCGAAGTCGTCGTCGATAACCGGAGCGCCTGGAGCGGCGATCATTGTATTGATAATCGATTGGTGCCGGGCATATTAGTGACCAATCAGCGAATTACCAGTGATTCCCCGTCTCTGGCGGATTTGACGGTGGCCGTGCTGGGCGAGTTTGGAATTGAGCCGCCCAAAGAACTGATTGGCAATGATATTTTAGAACCAAAAGACTAAAGGAATTATTATGTTCGGAACCAAAGTCAAAGTTGAGAAAAGTCTATACAATAAGATCAAAATGTATTCGGACATCGCCGGTTACTCATCCGTCGAGGAATTCGTCCATCACGCGCTGGAAAAAGAGATCGAGCAATTCGAGGGCGCTGATTCCGAGGAAGAAATTCGGGAGAAACTAAAAGGTCTGGGCTACATCTCTTAAGCGGAGGATTCAGAAAATCCAAACAGCTTCCGACAATTGACAACCCTCATCTCCATTTTCAATTCGGGGTTTACCCTTCTGTTTGGTTTGCTTTACGGCGCATTGAAATGGCTGGGGCCATTTTGGTCGCTCGTGGGAATCTCTTTTCTAGGAGGCATCCTGATGGTGTGGCTATTTGGCAAGGTTTCGAATCAGGACGCGATCAAGAAAACCCGAACGAGAATGAACGCCGAACTCATCGCGCTCCGATTGTTCAATGACGACTTGAGAGTCTTCTTCGGTATTCAATATCAGATTCTTGTTTGGACGCTGAAGTATCTAAAACACTCCATGATCCCCATGATCATCATCATGATGCCCGTGATGGCGATTCTCATCCAGTTGAACCTTCACTACGGGGTGCGACCGCTGGGAATCGGCGAACAGAGTCTCGTGAAAGTAAAGCTGCGTGATGCAAAAACTTTAGCGCTGGAAACCCCGATTACTCTGCAAGCAAGCGATGCGCTCGAAATCGAAACTCTCGGTGTGCGGATTCCTGAAATGAGAGAAGTCTCGTGGCGTATCCGTGGAGCTTCACCCGGACGATTCGATCTCGTCGTGAATGCCGGGGGCGAGTCCATGACCAAATCAATGGCCGTTGGCGGGCGAGAGGAGGGCGTTTCTTCCCTCCGCACAGGAGAGCATTGGCTGACAAATCTGCTCTATCCGGGAGAATCGCCAATTCCCAATAGTTCCGCCATCGAGTCTATTGAAATACTCTATCCCGAACTTGATATTTCGATCTTTGGCTGGGGGATTGACTGGATGATCCTCTTCTTTGTCCTTTCAATGGTATTTGGCTTCTCATTCAAAGGCGCCCTCGGCGTGCAGATTTAGCAAGCTGCGAGAGTTCGGTTTTAATCTGCAGCCTGTCTGGAAGGCCGCACTCCGAATTGAAAACTGTGCTGTAGTGCTAGGTGTAAAGCGCCAGAAATTGCTTCCGCAACTCCGCTTCAGTGTTTGGCATGTGACTGCGCAGGCGGTCGATGGGGAGCGCGCCGTGCTGAAATCGTCTTTTCGGGAATATCGGAATTTCCAGTCCAGTAATGGCCTTCACGCCGCACGAAACAATTTCCCCTTTCAGCGAATAGAGCTTCTCGACGTTCATTTCGGTTAGTTCGGTAAATGGAATTGCTTCAGCGACCTCGATCACATTGGGTCGAGTGAACGGACTGAATCCCTCGAATCCGAAGTGCCGCGCGGGCGCGTAAGTGCGTGTGTAACTGCGGCTGAGTCCGCCGCTGTAGGTGAGCGAGTGCTTGATCCGGCCGACGCCCCAGCCCTCTTGATACAGCATTTGATTGCTGACAACGCTGCGGATTGTCAATTCGGGATTCTCTTCGATCGGATAGTCTTTTAAGTTTTCGTCGCCTCCGTCCCCGTCGATCAAGTGCCGCCATTCCGGATACCGGGCACGGATACCTCTGCAAAGGGTCAGCGCCATTGAAGCGGATTCGATATCGAGGGGTTTGTAGTCTTCGACGATTCGGATCGTCTCGGCAACATTGAGATCGGAAAGTTCGGCTTCAATCGGCTCGAGGAACAGTCCCAGGTCAAGGCGGCTCAGGAACTCGCGTGCTTGCTGTAGGTCCGGTCCATCCCCGAAACTGAGTGTGAATGCTTTCAATCGGCTCGGGCTTATTCCGAGCTTGCGCATCATGTGGTAGGTCACGACGAACACCGCGCCACTGTCAATCCCGCCGGAAAAGCAGGCGCCGATTGGTTCGCTTTCGGGCACTCTGCGAAGCCACTTCGCAATTTCGTCGGCTAGTGCTCCGACGTAACGGCGTCCGAGCTCGTTGACGTCGGTGGGAAGGGAGTTGCGCTGAGGATCAAAAAATCGAGTGTAAGTCGGGTCCGGATCCGGGCAGCCGATCAACTGAATTTCCAGGACGTAGTGGGCTGGTACCATTCGGGTGTAGCTTGGATGAAACTGGTTTTCGAATCCCTGCGACTTCAGCCAGTCGTGGATCGTATCAATTCGATCGGCAACGACCAACGCCGGGCCCTCCTCGCGTTTTGCCAGAAAATAGCGCACGGGCCTGTCCAGGGAGCGCGCCAGGCGCACCGTTTTTCCGTCGCGAGCGACCAGGGCGAACGATCCGTCTATCTCTCGGACGCGCTGCGGATCGCCGCTGAGGACGCGCGGGATGGCATCCTCAACCGTCATGTTAGTGATTTGGTTGCGCGCGGGATCAAGCAGATCAACAAGCTTCTCAGTGTATTGGTGCATGGCTGGAGTGTATGAAACTCCCGGCTGTTTTGGCGAGGAACAATTGGTTGCAGTTTCTTTGAGTGAAGAAATCCTTGGGGCCGTATAGAGTCTGTGAACGTCGTGAAATAAAAATCTGCTGCGCCGACTGCAAGAAGGATTTCGACAAAGAACCTGCAAAATTTCTCTCCAAATTGGACAAGGCGGCTAAGGAATTGAAGCTGTAAAAGATGTGACGGTTTGGGTGGTCAGTGGCCGCCTTCGCGCCTGCTGTCCGCCATTGTTGATGGAGCGTAGAGACCCAGTCTCTAGCGTACCGTTTCGGGCCTGGAACCAGAGTGCCTGGAATGTTCCGGTGGGCTCGGAGGCACCGGCGCGAAAGCGGTGAATCGCTACGCTCGTCACCGCACTCCACGACGCTGCCGCGTTATCTCGAGGCCCTTTGAAATCTCCGGCAGGTCTTGGAGTGCGTGCAACGCAGCCTGCGAAGTTGCCGCTTTGGGCCTGGAACCAGAGTGTCTGGAATGTTTCTGTGGGCTCGGAGGCTCCGGCGCGAAAGCGGTGAATCGCTGCGCGTACCCTCGCACTCCATAGGCGCGTCGGGCGACTTTTCGGTTCATGGCGACGAACCCTGCTGGCAAAGCGAGAGGAGATCTGCAATTCAGAAACTGATCCGACTTACGTGGGGTGTGTCCGAAACGCGTAGTTCCCGAGGTTGATTAGGATCAGTACGACAGCGAATTGGATTCCTACCTGAAATAGGTTTACTTGGTGCCTGCTCTCCGTCGCGTCTTCAGGAACCTCATAAATCTCGGAAGGTGGATTCCAAATGGGATGGTAGCCCAACGATGACGAAACCGTCTCATCATCAGTGCGATAGGTCATTTTCCACGGAGGACAGGCTCCCATGCCGATCAAGAGAAGCAGTCCAAACCATCGGACGATCCGCTGCCTCGGGTTTGAACTGCTCGGTGTCAAAGCGCTGAAAACATAGGTTCAGTGCCCGATGGAGCAAGCTTAATTGTCAGCTTCCTTGTGCAAGAATTGTTTGGAGGCCTCGCTCGCGAAGAAGTTTTACCAATCCGGACGGGGCGGCACTATCGGTAACGATCGTGTCGATACGGTCAAGTCCGCAAAGATGTGAAACTGACTTTCGGCCGAACTTTGTGTGGTCAAGGCAGAAAATGACCGTTTGGGCCGCTTCGATCATCGCCCGTTGAATGTCGATGAGCAATCCGTGTGAATTTGTGACGCCGTCTTCGGTGATGCCTCCGGCACTCATGATCGCCACATCGGCGTGAATTTTTAAGAATGCCTCGACAGCCGATGGGCCGACCAGCACTCCTAGACGCGGGTAGATTACTCCGCCGGTTACCACAACCTCCAATCGGTTCGCGGATGCAAAGAGATTTGCGACCGGCAAAGAGTTTGTGATGATCTGCGGCATTTTTCCCTCCAGATAGCGCGCCACGTGATACACGGTCGTCCCGGCGTCGATAATGACACTTTGATTCGGGCGAATGAGATCAGCGCACGCTCTGCCAATCGCCTCCTTCTCCGCCAATTGATGGGTGTCTCTAGCCGAGAACGTGAATTCATCAGATCGCGGATTCACCAGCCGCGCACCTCCGTGGGTTCGTTGAAGGGTGCCTTTTGCCTCAAGAATATCCAGATCCCGGCGAACCGTCGATGTGGACGCATCGACATGTTCGGAAAGTTCGTCCAGCGAGGCAAACTCGACTTTTTGAAGATAATCCTCGATCCGATGCTGGCGCTCTTCGGGCTGCATTTTTGCAAGCTTTTGATAGAATTTGACAACTTGTGCAAGATTTTATTTGACAATCCGTCAGATTATTTCAAAAACATGGCTCGTTTATGGCGATTGCGAATGCCACTCCACATCGTGCTGTTGTCGAACATATGGTTCGGCAGGCGGTCTATCGGCGGTTGGGAAAACCGCTGCCAGGCACTTCTGCCGGCCCGAATGCGCTGGTGGTGAACTTGAGCGCCCGCCACTGTCATGTGACTCAGGAGACTGTGGAGGCTTTGTTTGGGAAGGGGCACACGTTGACTCCGTTCAAGTGGCTATATCAAGATGGACAATTCGCGGCCCGCGAAACCGTGACGCTGATTGGACCGCGCAGCAGGGTGATTTCGAATCTCCGCATCTTAGGGCCGTGCAGAACGTTGAATCAGGTTGAGCTGGCCTATACCGACGCGATTGCGCTTGGATTCGAAATCCCTTTGAGGCCATCCGGAAACATAGCGGACACGCCGGGAGCGATGCTGATGGGTCCTGCAGGTTTCTTTAAGATGCCCCAGGGCGTGATTCGTGCGTTGCGCCATGTGCATATGCATCCGGACGACGCGGCTTTTTACCGCGTGGACCACGGTGCCGAAATGAAACTAAGAGTTGGTGGTCCTTGCGGGATCGTGTTCGAGAAACTCCTGGTGCGTGTGGACAAGAGTTTCAAACTTGAGGTGCATATTGACACGGACGAGGGCAATGCGTGCAACCTGCAGGCGGACTCGCCTTGCGAACTGCTGAAATAATCTGTCGAATTTCTCCGGTCCTGCAGAAGGCTGGCGAATTTAGAATCCAAAATCCAAAATCCAGAATTGTATGAGCGATGCATTAGGAATGATCGAGACGAAAGGCTACGTTGGCAGTGTTGAAGCCAGCGATGCCATGGTGAAGGCGGCCAATGTCACTTTGACGAAAACGATTCCGATCGGTGGCGGATTGATAACCGTTTTCGTGACGGGAGATGTGGGCAGTGTGAAAGCTGCAGTGGACGCCGGATCCAAAGCGGCAAGCAAGGTGGGTGAACTAGTGAGTTCCCACATTCTCGCCAGGCCGCATGACGATTTGCTCAAAGCCTTTTTCGGAGAACCTGCAAAGGGCGGCAAGTAAGCTCAACCCGTTTTTCAACCTCAACTTTCTAATACCTATGTCTCAACAAGCAATTGGAATGATCGAAACAAAGGGCCTTTGCGCGTTGCTCGAAGCATGCGACGCGGCGTTGAAGGCCGCGAACGTAACGCTCGTCGGATGGGAGAAAATCGGTAGCGGATACGTGACCGGATTCTTCCGGGGAGATGTCGCCGCTGTAAAGGCCGCAACGGACGCTGGCGCGGCTGCGGCTTCGCAAGTTGGTCAGGTGATCAGCGTGCAAGTCATTCCCCGCCCGCACGAAGGGCTCTCCGGTCTTGGCAAATGGTTGCAATAGGATAAGCCGATCGCCCTCTTGAAGATCCTCGTCGCCAATCTCGGATCCACATCGCTGAAGTTTCGGTTGTTCGACTTCTCGAACAACCGGGAGGCGAAGCTGGCGCAGGGCGGATACGAACGCGTCACGGACTACGCCAAGGCGATCGAAGACTGTTTGGCGGAGCTCAAGAAGGGCGGCCACATCAAGTCCGAAGCCGATCTTGCCGCCGTTGGTTTCAAAACGATAATGGCTCGCGGCGTGAATGGCTGCGTCCGATTGGACGAAGCCACTGTTGGCGCGATGGAGGCGTTTAATCAGGTCGCGCCTGCGCATAATCCACCCTATATCACCGGAATTCGACTTTTCGCTGCGCGAATGCCTGACACTCCTTTGGTTGGGCTTTTTGAAACGGCTTTCTATCAATGGGCTCCCGAGGCGGCGATGCGGTATGCGGTTCCGGACGCATGGAACCAGGCGGGAATTCGCCGATGGGGTTTTCACGGTGCGAGTCATAAGTTCATCGCTGAGCGGTCGGCCGAACTGTTGGGTCGCGCTGATATTGCCGCCCGCGCGCGCAACTTATATGTCGATGGCGGTAACAGCCCTTTCGACGCTGCTGCCAATTTGCGCGTTATTTCCTGCCATTTGGGAGGCAGTTCGTCTATTTCCGGAATTCTCAACGGCGTGGCCATCGGGAACAGTCTTGGAATGAGCCCGCAGTCCGGGTTGCCCCACAACAACAGGGTGGGTGAACTCGATTCGTTTGCGGTGCCGTTTGCGATGAGGACTCTCGGACTTTCACTAGAGGAGGTGGAGCGCCAGTTGTGCAGTGAGTCCGGACTGAAAGGCGTTTCCGGTGTGTCGAACGACATTCGCGATATCCAAGCCAAGGCGGCGGAAGGCAATGCGAAAGCACAGCTCGCGCTCGATCTGTTCGTGCATCAGGCGCGCCATTGGATCGGCAGCTATTTTCTTCAACTCGACGGAGCCGATGCGTTGGTGTTTACGGCGGGCATTGGCGAGAATCGCAGTGAACTTCGGGCCGCCATCTGCGCAAACCTGGATCAGCTCGGCATTCTTATCGACTCGGATCTGAACTCTCTGTCACAAGCCAAAGAACTTGTTATCAGCGCTCCGCAATCCCGCGTGAAAGTCATGGTTATTCCGACAAACGAAGAATTGGTCGTGGCACGCGAGGTTCATCGATTTCTAAACAAACCCACAATCTCAAACTAGATTCAAATCGAAGGTAAAACTATGGCTCAACAAGCTGTTGGAATGATCGAAACACGCGGATTGGTCGCTCTCGTTGAGGGCACCGACGCGATGCTAAAGGCTGCGAACGTTGAACTGGCTGGTCCGATGCAGCAAGTTGGCAATGCTCTCGTCACAGCCGTCGTTGTGGGAGATGTCGCCGCCGTGAAGGCGGCTACGGACGCTGGAGCCCAGGCCATCAAGGCCATCCAGGGAGAGGTCGTCAGCGTTCACGTGATCGCGCGTCCGCACGCGGATGTCGCCGCGGTGCTGCCGAAAAAGAAGTGATTTCGGCACTGTGGGACCAGTCATCCGCCGCTTTACGGTCGGATTCTTCGAATGCCGGCCTTAAGGGTCATGGGCAGGGTGCCTGGCAAAATGCAACCGAGAACCTGCGAGCAATCAAACCATGTTTCTAGCAAGAGTTGAGGGATCGGTCGTGGCGACCAAGAAAGACCCTGCTTTGAGTGGGAGAAAGCTCCTGCTTTTGCGTCCGCAGCTTGTGGATGACAAAGATCCGTCCCGTTTTCGGCCCGGTTCCAACACGATTGTGGCTGTGGACAGTGTCGGCGCCGGGATCGGGGAGATGGTGCTTTTCTGCCAGGGAAGTTCCGCGCGATTGGCGCCTAACCTGAAGGATGCTCCAGTGGATGCTGTAATCGTCGGGATCGTCGATTCGGTTGATGTTTTGGGCAAGCAGATTTTCAGCTCAAACTCGAAGGGCGCGTGACCCAAGCGAAATTCGATAATATCAGTTCCAGTCGGTCCTAAGACCATTTTCAAGAAGAACAATGAGTGCTGTAAACGAATCTTTAATCCGTGATGTTGTTTCGGAGGTCCTTGGGCGTCTTGGTAAACAGGAAGTTCCTGCCCCGGCCCTGGTTCCCACCTTGCCTCCTCCTGCGGCGGATTCCTGCAACTGCGCGAGAAACGTCGCCTCGCATACGAGGGGTGCTTTTGGTGTTTTTTCAGATGCGGCTCAGGCTTGCGAGGCGGCTCATGAGGCGTTCTTGCAACTTCAGAGCAAAGGAATGGAAGCTCGCCGGAAGATTGTCCAGATTATCAAAGGAATGGCCGATGCCAATGCCGAGGAATGGGGCAGGATCGAGCTCGAAGAGACGAAGATTGGCCGGCTTGATCATAAGATTGAAAAGCTGAAGATCATCAAGCTCGTTCCCGGCGTGGAGTGGTTGCGGCCGGACGGACTTAGCGGCGATCACGGGATCACACTTGAGGAATACACTCCGTTCGGCGTTGTGGGCGCAGTGACGCCATCGACGCATTCGATTCCAACGTTGAGCGGCAATATTGTGAATATTGCCGCCGCAGGAAATGCGGTTGTGTTCAATGCGCATCCAGCGGCAAGCCGGTGCGCTGCAACGGCAGTTCGCGCCTTCAATCAGGCAATCCATCGCGAAACCGGCATTGAGAATATTGCCTGTATTATTGAGCAGCCCACATTCGAATCGTTCAAAGCGCTCTGCGCTCACGACGCTGTTCGTCTTTTGCTGGTCACGGGTGGGCCTGGGGTTGTGAAAGCGGCGATGCAGACGGGAAAACGGGCCATTTGCGCCGGTCCGGGGAATCCCCCTGTTTTCATCGATAATACTGCCTGCATGAAGCGCGCCGCAAAGGCGGTCATTCAAGGAGCCGCATACGACAACAATTTGCTTTGTATCGGCGAGAAGGAAGTGTTCGTTCTCGATTCTGTGGCCGATCAATTCATGACGGAGCTGGAAAACCACGGTGCTGTGCGATTAAACAACGCGCAACTGGACAGGCTGACGCAAAGTGCCTTCACGTTTAAGGAAGGTCAGGGAGGGGGATGTCCCGAGCCTGTCGTGAACAGGGATTTTATTGGACGCGATGCGTCTGTTTTGGCGCGGGCAGCGAGTGTGAACGCGCCCGAGAAGACCGAGCTTCTTTTTGGCGAAACCGACGCCAGCCATCCCTTTGTGAAGGAAGAACAGATGATGCCATTTGTTCCAATCGTCCGAGTTCGGAGTGTGGAGGAAGGAATCCAATTATCCAAGGCGGCCGAGCACAACTACAAACATACGGCGATTATTCATTCCCATAATGTGGAGCATATGACCGCGATGGCGCGGGCGCTCGACACGACGATCTTTATCAAGAACGGGCCGTGCATGGCGGGCTTGGGGCTCGGCGGCGAAGGGTACTTAAGCTACTCGATCGCGACGCCAACCGGAGAGGGTGTGACAAATCCCAAAACATTCTGCCGTGTCCGCCGATGTGTCATGGTGGATAATCTGAGGATTTATTGATTCTCCCGTCCTATGCTTCTTGCGCGCGTCGAAGGAAATGTGGTTGCAACTCGAAAGCATTCGAGCTTCGAAGGTTGGAGGCTGGTCATATGCCAGCCCATCGGCAACTCTGGCGAACCTGAGGGGGTTCCACAGGTTGCGATCGACGCCCATGGGGCGGGGCTTCACCAGAGAGTCTTGATCTCTTCCGACGGCAGCGCGGCGCGCGGCGCGGTTGGGGATTCCAAGAGTCCGGCGCGGTGGATGATTGTTGGGATCGTCGATGAAAAAGAACCCGGCGTGCCGGTATGAAGTGACGAACGCCGCTAACGATTTTTATGAGACTGGGTACGGTAATTGGAAGGGTAACATTAAGTCAGACTGTGCCGGCGCTTAAAGGCGGGCGCTGGCTGATCGTAAGTCCGTTTACTCGGGAGCATTTTCAGCGCGGCACGGAAGCACCAGCTGGCCTGAGCGCTGATCCGAGCCCGGTTGTCTATGACAATATCGGCGGCGGGATCGGGCAAACCATTGGCTTTATTGAGGGACGCGAAGCCGCGTCTCCGTTTGAGGAACCGATCCCAATTGACGCGTTCAACGCCGCGTTGGTGGACGAAATCTTCTACGCTCCCCTTGAATAATGAGAACTGTAATTAGCGCAAAAGACATTGAAGAAATGCTGCGGAACGGGGGCGATGTACGTGGGTTGCCTGCCGACGCCGTCTTCACGCCGTCTGCCCGTGATCTCCTTCGAGAACTGGAGGGAACGAACCGTCAAAACACAAATAGTGGTCCAGAGGCGGGGGCGAAAAGGATCGCGAAGGCCGTGACCGCTGACAGTTCCCAGGGAGACCTTGATGAATTCTTCAATTCTCCTGAGATTTGCAAACTGAAGCAGCAAATCTGTGATGTGGGACAGCGTTTGTGGCAGCGCGCCTACGTGGATGGAAACGGTGGGAACATCGCGGTTCGCGTTGCGGACGGCTTGGCTCTCTGCACTCCGACGCTTGTTTCGAAAGGCTTCATGAAGCCGGATGATTTGTGCCTCGTGGATCTGGAGGGAAATCAGAAGGCGGGATCCAAGAAGCGCACGAGCGAGATACTCATGCACCTTCAGATCATGAAGCGCCTTCCGCAGGCGAAGGCAACCGTCCATTGTCATCCTCCACACGCCACCGGATTTGCAGTGGCGGGAGTCGAGCCGCCGTCTTGCATGATTCCGGAGATCGAAGTTTTTATCGGCAAGGTTCCTATCGCACCCTATCGCACGCCGGGCACACCAGAGATGGGCAAGCTCGTCGCGGACTTGGTCGAGAAGCACAACACCGTGCTGATGGCGAATCATGGAGTGGTTTCATGGAGTCACAACGACGTTGAGGACGCTTACTTCAAAATGGAGATACTGGAGGCGTATTGTCGGACCGTCATTGTGGCATCACAGTTGGGGCAACCACTCAAAACATTTACCCCAAATCAGCTTCAAGATTTGCTTAATATTAAACAAACACTTGGCATTCCGGATCCTCGATTCGGCCTAAAGGAGTGCGAGCTCTGCGACAACGAAGAATGGCGCCCCGGTGTGACCTGCGCCGTTCCTTCCGGAAAGTCGTCTGGCGCGATTCGTCCTGGAAGTCCTGACCCTGAAGCGGAGGCCCTTGTTCAAGCGATAACCGATCAAATCATTGGGAGGGAGAATCTCTGATGAAAGTGACGATCATTGGAGGCGGCGGACGTGTGGGCGCCTGCGCGGCATTCGCGTTGCAATGTGGCGGGCTGGTGTCCGAGATGCAGATTCTGGATGCGAATCAGGCGATGGCCGAGGGCGAGGCGCTGGATCTGTTGCACGGAAGCGCGTTTGCCGGCGACCAGCGCATTTACGCGGGCGACTACAATCGGGCCGCCGATAGCGACATCTTCTTGATAACGGCCGGACTGCGCCGCAAGCCGGATGAATCGCGATTGGACCTGATCAACCGAAACGTCGCCTTGTTCGTTCAGATTCTTGAAAGTATTAAGGCGGCTGGTATGCGAAAGGATGCGCACGTTTTTGTCGTATCCAATCCAGTCGATATTCTGACTCAATTGGCGGTGCAACGGCTTGGGCTGCCCTGGCATCAGGTTTATGGTTTGGGAACGATGCTGGATACATCCCGCTTTAGCTCTTTAATTGCGGAGGAATTGAGATTGGCTCCAAGCCAGGTCAAAGCGCTCATCTTGGGAGAACATGGAGATTCAATGGTTCCGATATGGTCCTCGGCCGCGGTAAACGGTTTGCCTATGACCGGTGTTCCCGAGTGTTCACCCGGTTTTCAGAATGCGGTTTTTGAGCGGACAAAAGGAAGCGGCGCTGAGGTGATCAAACGCAAGGGTGGCGCAGGATGGGCGGTTGGAATCGCGATCCGGGATGTGATTCATGCTGTGCTTCTGAATCGGCGTTGCTTGTTGCCGGTTTCGTCGCTAATTCACGGCGCCTACGACGTCCGAGACGTTTGTCTCAGTGTTCCTTCCATCGTGGGGAGTCGCGGAGTTGAAAAACATGTGGAGATCAAGCTCTGGCCCAAGGAGCTGACGGGGCTCCAGAACTCCGGACGATCCCTCCTTGAGACGCTCGCAAAGGTGAAGGCCTAAAAATTCACGATTTTTGCGCGAGACGGATTTACCGTAGTTGGACTGCATTCTAGAATGAAATCTCTCGATAAGAAACTCGCCGAGATCAAACGTGATCCGTCGTCCAAGACGTTCATTCTTGCCGATGCAAAGGATGCGGACATGGCTTTCGGTGTTCGGGCGCCTGGGCCGCGGTATTATTTGTCGCATCACGGCGAGCGACGGGCGTTGTTTTCACCTGAAGTTTGGACGCGCGATGAATTTGGATACCGGAATCTGCCGGAATTTCTCGACATTATTCGGGAAGTGGTACGCCAGAAACTCGTCGATATCATGTTGATGTCTGCTTCTGTAAATGAGCAACTCACCATGAAAGAAGGTCTTTTTCTTGACTCACCGGTTACACCGGCGGTGCGTGCCAATGATACTTCGGATATTTGGGCTGTTCGGCACGGGTCTTATTCAGGGGAAGCCTCGCAGCCGTTTCGGTCCGCGACAATTGACCATATTCAATGCGGGCAGATTGAGTGCGATCGGACATCCTCCGGTGCCGCTGGAGCCAATCTCGGTCTCTACTCCGTAACGCTCGTCAACGATCTTGAGCGCGACGAAGCCACTCTTCGGGCGTTCAAAGAATTCCGGGAGGAGGCGGAACGTAAGGGATTTCGATATTTTCTCGAGGTCTTTGATCCCAATGTGCCGACCGGAATTGCACCAGAGCGCCTGGGTGAGTTTATCAACGATACGATTCTTCGAACTCTGTCGGGTGTCACAGAGGCGGGCCGTCCGCTCTTTTTGAAGATCGTTTATCACGGACCGCGTTTGTTGGAGGAGTTGGTTCAGTATGATCCGAGTTTGATTGTGGGGATTTTGGGGGGAAGCGCGGGAACAACCCACGATGCTTTCAGGTTGATTCATGAAGCGCAGAAACACGGTGCTCGGGTCGCCCTGTTCGGCCGGAAGATAAACAACGCCGAACATCAACTCGCATTTATAGAAATGCTCCGGTTAATCACCGACGGAAAGATTGAGCCTAAAGAAGCTGTCCGTGCCTACCACGGTATACTCGAGGCGATGAGGATTTCTCCTAGACGAACCTTGGATAAGGATCTTGAACTAACGGATCAGGCGATGAGCTACGATGGCGCGGCGACGCGGAGATCGACTGTTGAGGTTCGCGGCAATCCATTGTCCAATCCTCCTCAGAATTCACTGCCGCCCTCCGGCACGCAGAAAGAAGAAACGTCTGCATGGCCCGTGCAAGCCGACGGTTTACCTTCCTTTGAAAGGATGACTCCGGCGCAGCGCCGGAATTACGATCGAGCCCGGCTTGCTCGCAAATTTGGGTGACATCCGAAGTAAAACGGAGGGAATTCGGTGTCTTCGCGGAGCTCGCGCTCGTGTTTCTGAAGCTTGGCTTCACAGCCTTCGGCGGTCCTGTTGCTCACATCTCTCTGATGGAACGGGAGTTTGTTCATCGTCGAAAATGGTTGGATAGCGATGAACTGATGGATCTCATCAGCGCCAGCAACTTGATTCCGGGACCAAATTCCACGGAGCTCGCGCTCCACTTGGGCCGCCGCCGCGGAGGGGGGATTGGATTGTTAATCGCGGGCTTATGTTTCATCGCTCCATCGGTAATCCTGACAGCGGCAGCCGCTTGGGGGTATGTCCGATTTGGAAAAATCCCCGAGATTCAGGGGTTCCTTTATGGGGTGAAACCGGTGATTGTTGCGGTTGTTGTTCAGGCGCTTCTGCGGCTCGGAGGATCCGCTCTCAAAACACCTCTTCTGGTCGTCGTTTGCGTTGCGGGAGGAATCCTTTGTTTTTTAGGCGTTAACGAGATCGCTATTCTATTCGGCACGGGAATTCTCTTGGTCGCCATCCGAACTGCTGAACGCCGCAATTCCAGAAACTCCCTGCCTCTGCTTTCTGTTGGGGGTTTTTCATGTTGCTCTCTGTTTGCAGCCATTGGAGCACCTATCAATGCAGTGCCTCTGTCTGTTCCTTATTTATTCGCGGTGTTTCTCAAGATTGGGTCCGTTCTATTCGGAAGTGGATACGTGTTAATAGCCTTCTTGCGCGCGGATTTTGTGGATCGTTTGGGTTGGATCACCGAATCCCAGTTAATTGACGCGATCGCCGTCGGGCAGATGACACCTGGCCCGCTCCTTTCGTCGGCAACGTTTCTCGGTTACCTGCTGGAGGGACCAATTGGAGGACTCGCTGCAACAACTGCGATTTTTATGCCAGCGTTCGTATTCGTTTGGCTGAGCGGTCCGCTGATCCCTCGCCTCCGGAGATACGCTCCTGCGGCAGCTTTCCTTGACGGTGCGAACGGCGCTTCATTCGCTCTCATTGCCGTGGCTTCGTTCCGATTTGGCGTTGCCTCGATTATTGATTGGAAAACAGGGTTCCTTTTCCTCGCAGCGACAGTCTCCCTCCACTTTTTTAGACTTAACTCTGCTTGGCTGATTCTTGCGAGCGGCTCTGTGGGTGCTGCGCTCTATCAATGATATTCTTTCCTCCTTATCTCGCAAGTTGTTGAATTTAATGGGTTTAAACCGTATCTAAAAACACGATAAGGGCGATCAGTCTTGCGAAATACGTTGATGAAATTAGGGGTGCGGTGTTAAAGAGAATGTCGCGGCAATCAGGCTCAAAAATTGTTCAAAAATCTATTGACACTAATTGTGTGTTTTGAGACATTGGCCGCACACACGGAATAAATAAAAACACAAAATGAGAACAAAAACACTACTCCTAACGGCTGCGCTCAGCGCGGCAGGTGTCGCCACCTCAATGGCGCAAGTATTCTCGGTGAATGCTGTCGGTTATGTGACAAAGACCATTCCTGCAAGTGGTTTTGCGTTGATCGCAAATCCTTTGATAGCTGCCAATAATTCAATCGGTGCACTTTTCAGTCCGGCCGCGGCAGGTACGCAGGTATTCAAGTTTGATTCCGCCACCGGGCAATTTGTCACGGCTACGTTTGACGATCTGGATGGCGCTTTCTTGCCTAAGGCCGCTGCGGATCTAACCGTTGTTCCAGGTGAAGGTGTCTTCGTGAGAAACCCAACAGCTGCTGCAATTACCGTAACGTTTGTGGGTGAGGTTCCTCAGGGTGATCTGAAAAACCCGCTGCCCAAGGGTCTCTCTATTCGAAGCTCACAGGTTCCGCAAGCTGGAACAGCAGCGGAGTTGGGTATCAAGGGTGGAGCAGGTGATCAGATCTTCCAATGGAATTCTGGAACGCAACGTTATGCCACAAGCACGTTCGACGATTTGGACAACGCCTGGCTGCCTCCGTTGGGCAAGCTTGAGGTGGGCGATGCATTCTTCCTTTCCAAGCAGGTAGCTGGATCTTGGGATCGGTCATTCAATGTAAATCAATAAGTAAGGAATCAGGAACATAAACTTAGTTAAACTAAACACATGAAAAAGCTAATCATCGCGCTGGCAACGATCATGGTGACTTCGGTCGCTTATGGTCAGGGAACGGTTCAATTTAACAATCGCATCACAGGTGTAGTCGATGCACGAGTCTTGGCTCCAGACGGTAGTGGTGCCGGTGCAGGATTTACAGCTCAGCTCTTGGGTGGACCACAGGGCGGTGCGTTGGCTGCATTGACTCCGACAACGACCTTCAGAACTACGAGCGCTGCCGCTCAAGGTTATGTCAACGCTGTTGATGTTACAGTTCCTGGCGTCGCTGCTGGTCAAACGGCGACCTTGCAACTTCGGGCATACAACGGTGCTAACTTCGCTTCCTCCTTAGTTAGCGGACAATCCGGAACGATCAACGTCGCTTTGGGCGGTGGAAACCTTCCTCCTGCGGCACTTGCAGGATTGTCTGGATTCACAATGACGGCAATTCCGGAGCCTTCGACAATTGCTCTTGGAGTTCTCGGCTTGGCCGCGCTCATGGTGCGCCGCCGCAAGTAAGTCGACAGCCGCCTTGTTCTCATTCTCATTAAGCCGCCCTGTTTTAGGGCGGCTTTTTTGTTTGCTAGTAGAGAGTTGACAAATCGCCTTCTACGAATACGATTTTCCCGACTTTACTGGCGCGTTCGTCTATCAGTTAGGACACGGCCCTCTCAAGGCTGAAAGACGGGTGCGATTCCCGTACGCGCTACCAATCCAAGTGGATGAATCCGTTCCAGATTATCTTCAATCCGCTGAGTGCGGCGGAGTTGGCGCGAATGCCAAAAGAATTACAGCTCTTCGTCCTCGGGGAATTCAAAGGGCTTCCAAAAGAGGTATTGCAGAACGATCTCGAGAGATTTGGCGAATTGGAACGTGATGGAAAAACGCTTCACCGCCTCCGCGTGGGCGACTATCGATTATACTTCGAGAGGCACGAGCTCGGAGTAGTAGTAAACCGCATTCTTAGCCGGAATTCGCTGAAGGATTTTTTATTTCGCTCAAGTCTCCCAATGGGAGAAGATAAAGCATTGGAGGAAAATCCGAAGTTTTGGGATTTGATTGAGGAAGCGAAAGCGTCTTCCGCCAAGTAACGCATCGGAGATCGATCTAATCTCCAAGTTCAACATTCCAGTATGCGATATCCAAAAAATGCCTCCAGCTATCGTGGAGATGAATTCCCAAGTTCAGTTGTATAAAGGGTCGCCATTTAGGCCGCTTAGGCTTTCGAATTAAGTGTATGCCTGCTTCGACAGGTGTGCGATTTGCCTTGCGAGTGTTGCATTTCACGCACGAACAAACAATGTTCTCCCACGAAGTTGGTCCTCCCCGATGCTTTGGGATTACATGGTCTAAATTTAGGTCCTTACGCTCGAAAGTTCGCCCGCAGTATTGACACGTATTCTTGTCACGCTCAAAAATATTGTACCTTGTGAACTTGACTTCCTTCTTGGGAAGACGATCAAATAGTAAGAGCAAAATAACCCTCGGAACGCGAATCTTGAATGAAACGGCGTGAATACTTTCCAGATGCGGTTCTTTTCGTGAGAAATCCTGCCACTGGTCGAAATTGAACGTTTGAAATGAACCTCCATCCCCTCCAAATACTGCCTCGGCGCGCCCTTCAAAGAGAAGCGTTAATGCGCGCCGCACAGTGCAAACATTGACTGCTTGCCAAAGTCGGTTAAGCACTAACACCTGCTGGTTCAAGCAAGAGTTCATAGCGAATGCTGCGGAGGCTATCACAGCCAAAATCCGAGTGTCAATGCTGGCAAACCGCATCCTCTTCTCTCGATTGTTAAAAATTGCTTCTTGTTTCATTTTCTGATCATTAGAATTGCTGCGTACAGGATTCTCTTCCGATCCTGAGATAGAAGTAGTAACGATTGAGATATGGAGACTTTGATAATTGCACTGTTGGCTGGATTCAGTTTCATAATCGCTTATCACACTTATGGACGCTGGCTTGGCAGCAAGATTTTTGCGTTGTCTGCGGATGCGGTTTGCCCATCGACTCGCCTGAACGATGGGGTCGATTACGTTCCGACCGCAAAAGCGGTTGTATTTGGTCACCATTTTACATCGATCGCGGGAACCGGGCCAATTGTCGGACCCGCAATAGCGATTATGTGGGGATGGTTGCCGGCTCTTTTGTGGGTTGTTTTTGGCTCGATCTTCATCGGTGCTGTGCATGATTTTGGCGCTTTGGTAGTTAGCCTTAGAAACAATGGCCAGACGGTGGGTGACATTGCGGGGCGAGTTCTAAACAGGCGCGTGCGACTATTATTTCTTGTGGTTTTGGTAATGGCCTTAACGATCGTCTTGGCAATCTTCGGATTAGTGATCGCAAGCGTATTCCGTCAGTATCCAGCTTCAATTTTCCCGTGTGTGATTCAGATTCCGATTGCCGTCACCATCGGCTATTTGCTGTATCGGAAAGGTTGGGGTTTGTTCCTGCCATCTTTGGCTGCGCTGATAATAATGTATTTGACGGTAGTGTTCGGTGATCTCGGAATCCTACACCGAATCAATGGGGCATTAGCGGAATGGTCACCGTGGACTTGGGTGGTCGTGTTACTCATATATTCTTACATTGCGTCGATTCTACCTGTGTGGACCCTTCTGCAGCCCCGGGATTACATTAACTCTTTGCAGTTGATTTCGGCTTTGGGTCTGATTCTTGTGGGTTTGGGGTGTGCCGCTTTCGCGGGGGGCGCGCCTCTCTCCGATGGAATACGGCCCGAGCTTTCGATGGTTGCTCCAATGTTTAACCCAAGCCCGAAAGGAGCCCCTTTGATATTCCCTTTTCTATTCATTACCATTGCGTGCGGAGCGATTAGCGGCTTCCACTGCTTGGTGAGCAGTGGTACTAGCAGCAAGCAGTTAAAGAGTGAGCCGGACGCTCGGTTTGTCGGTTATGGAAGCATGTTGACAGAAGGATTCTTGGCCACTTTGGTAATTCTCGCATGCGCTGCCGGTCTTGGATTGGGTGTTTCTGCTCCTGATGGTTCTGTTCTTGTGGGCCACGATGCGTGGGTATCCCGGTACGGGGTGTGGTCTTCTAAGCTTGGACCGTTGGTTTCGGCATTTGTCGATGGTTCCGCCAACTTCCTGAAGTCCATTGGGGTGTCTTCCGAGGTCTCTGTTGCGCTGATGGGTGTCCTGGTGGCGTCATTCGCAGGAACGACGTTAGATACAGCGTGCCGACTCCAGCGGTATGTCGTTCAGGAATTAGCGGGAACTCTCCGAAGAAAGACAGATCTTAATGCATCGGGATTCAGTGACCGCAGTCCTTTAGCTTGGCTTCAGAACAGGCATGGAGCGACGATATTTGCTGTTGTCACCGCAGCTCTTCTAGCTGCTGTGCCTCCTCCGGGAATGCCGTGGCGGTTTGAAAATGCCGGACAAGGGGGGCTCATACTTTGGCCTCTATTCGGTGCCACGAACCAGTTGCTGGCAGGGCTGTCGTTCCTTGTTATCACCTTTTATCTGTGGCGGCGGAATAAGCCCGTTTGGTTCTTGGTGTTGCCAACGATATTCATGCTAGTCATGCCAATGTGGGCGATGATTTGGCAGATTTTTGTTGGAGGTCCAGACAATGCCAGTTGGCTCAGCCGGAAGGAGTGGATATTAGTGGTAATTGGCGTCTCAACTATCATTTTGGAGATTTGGATGGTAATTGAGGCGGTGCGAATGTTTCCTCGAGTCAAGGGTGTCGTGGAGTTGGACGCAATCGACTCAGGGATGAAGCGACGAGTAGTGGCGGGAGTGTGACAGACGGTTGCGGTGTCTAAGTATTAATTCCTTGCGCGCAATGGTCTTAATGAATGCTTTTCCGAATTCTGAGTTAAGGGAATTTTAGTTTGGATCCTTATGATGCGATGGATCGAATAGGAATTTTTGGAGGCTCATTTGATCCGGTTCATCTGGGTCATTTGCTTGTCGCGCGAGCCGCTTCGGAGGAGCTTTCGCTCGACAGGGTTTTCTTCGTGCCTGCTTCAATGTCGCCCTTTAAGCCTGGAGTTCAGCTCGCCCCCGCGTGTCAACGGTTGCGCCTGTTACGGTTCGCGCTCGCCGGACAGGTCGGATTCGAAATTGACGATCAAGAGATCGTGCGTGGAGGTGTTTCGTATTCGGTCGATACGGTTCGTGCGTATGCCGCAAAATATCCTGGGGCAGATATACATTATTTGATAGGCGCGGATCACCTCGGCCAGCTTCCGGCTTGGCGGGACGCCTCTGAACTCGCAAGTCTTGCCGAGTTTGTCGTCATTCCGCGGCCCGGCGAAAAAGCTGGGGTACCGCCTCGGCCATTTCGTTGCCGGGAACTGCGGGGGTATCCTCTTGGAGTATCGGCATCGCAGATTCGCGATCGGGTTCGCAGCGGCCTGCCGATCGACTGGCTAGTGCCTTCGGCTGTGGCTGAGGTGATTCGGAACAATCGACTTTATCTTTAGGAAAGATTCACGCAAGGTTACATGCTATGGATTCTAGGCGACTCGCTCAACGGTGCCGAGAACTTGCCGACAGCAAGAAGGCCGAAAACATCGTCGTTCTGGATGTCCGCAAGATCTCATGCATTACAGACTATTTTGTTCTCGCGACGGGTTTGAGCGAGTCTCATTTGCGCGCTGTCGTGGATGAGATTGGAGAAAGAATGAGGTCCGAGTTTCGTTTAATTCCGCGAGCGACCGACGGCTCGCTTCAGACGGCTTGGGTGGTCCTTGATTACTTCGATGTGATCGTTCATATCATGCGGGCGGATGTGAGGGAGCGTTACGATCTGGAGGGGTTGTGGGGCGATGCTCCTCGGGTGTCTATCCGCAATCTGGGTTCAGCGCCGAAGCGGTCGCGGTCTGCAAAGGCGAGCCCGGCTCCAAAGGCCAAGCGGGTTCGTTAAGAATCAGAGCGGCAGGGGGACTTATTCGCTCACGGTTTTTGGTGGTACCTCTCCCGAAGTCTTGAGCATGTCGTCAAAAACTTTCTTAAACTCCTCGAGTCCTGTCGCGGGAATAATAATTGTGTCACGGCGTCCGTTGACATCTTCGGTGATTCGCAAGAAACGTCCGCGTGGATTCTCTTTCAAGGTGAAGACAAATGTCTTTCGCTCGATTTGAACCTTTCCCGCTTTGAGGGTCTCCTCGACGACAGGGGGTTTTTGGGTTCCGTGCGAGTAGGGGCGATGCCCGTATGGAGAGGGACGTTCGTTTGAGATCATACAGCGTTCTTCCCTATGGACCGTTTTTTGCGCCCAGATCCCTATACAGACACTTACGAGACGCGGTTTGTCAACCCCTGAATTTGCCACCCACAACGAACCGCTGCGACGCATCCGAAGCGACCGTTTGCAAAAGATGAGCCGAGAGTCCAAGGACCATGAGAATGCTCCCGCCGGTCAAGATTCCGTTCCAGATCACGAAGCTTCTCTGCCCATGCACTCGCTGTTGAGGCGTTGATCGGGTGCCGAAAATTTCGAGATGATATCGCTCAAGTTTGGGTTGAACCCATGTAGCGCTGAACAAAGCCAATCCCAAGAGTCCCAGCACGAGACAAAGACTCGGCCGTTGAAAAGGCCTTCCCGTGTAAAGTTTCTCACCGAGCATGTGGGCCAATGCCAGGAGTCCGCACAGGTATTGGGCGGTCCAGAAACGATGGGCCACCAACTGCGAGGCGGCCTCCGCGTGAGACAACGGCAGCAGCTTCAGCATGGAAACGGAAGAAAACGCGGGGTCCACGGATAACACGTAGGACACAGCCGCTCCGAACCAAGCACCGGCGATTAAAATCCCCAAGCATCTCAGGAAAAGAAGCACGAGGGCACCTTAGAAAAAGATCATTCGGGTGCCAAGCTCCGAATCGATGGAGTGCCAGTCTAAAGAATTGCGGGAACCTTGGGGAAACGGGGCAGTATGCGGCACTCGATTGACGGACATTATAGGGGCTAGGATTGAACCCCGTTCTCCGCGGAAAGGGGAGCCAGGGTTTGATCCACAAGATCCTTGAGCGTTACCGAAGCGGATCGTTGCGCTTCAGAATTCTCAATCGCTTCAAGCTCTGTTCGAGCCAGCAAGTGCGCGCGCGAGGTTGTCGGCGGCAAATCCCGGCCCTCACCGATTCGAATTGCACGAAGGATATCTTGAGCTCGAATCGTATCCAAGGGCCTCGCTGGGCTGAACGTTTGCGACGCGTCGGCGACTTCAAGCAGAAGCTGATTCTTTGTGAGCAGACTTAGTATTTGCAGTACCAGCTTGAACGGAAGGCCGAGTTCGCGGCTAATCTCGGAGGCCGTCAAGGGCGTGGATCCGGATTGGAATTGCCGTCCGATACAGGTCATGAGTTGCAGGGCTGCCAGTTCGCGCCCCCGTTGATGCACCGTTTCAGCGTGCTTGTCTTCGTGTTCCTCGTTGCGAAACTGAAAAACGTACGCAACCTGCGCTCCCAGGAGAATAATCGTCCACGAAAGATAGAGCCCGACCAGAAACAGAGGAACGACGGCCAAGCTGCCATAAATCTTGCTATAGGTTACGGCGCGGGAGCCATACACGACACTGCAGAGACTGTTGAGTTGCAGCAGGCAGCCCGCGACGGTTCCGCCGACGACTGCGGCACGCCAGTCCACTTTCGTGTTTGGCAAGAAAAGATAGAGAGCGGAAAAAGCGAGGCTCAAGATCATGAACGGGATGAAGAATCGAAATATGAAGATTCCCACGATTTCGACCCTCTCGAGCCAATCCCGCACGACCTCAAACTGTCCCGCGCTCGTCAGGCCCAAGGCCGTCAGCAAAAGCAGCGGCCCAAGGGTCAATCCCGCCCAGTAAGAGATGATGCGGCTCATCCATGTGCGGCCTCGGCGGACGGCCCATACATCATTAAATGTCGATTCGATCGTGCTCAGAAGCGATATTGCAATAAACACGAGCACTAAAACAGCCGTTACGCCAAGAGTCCCACTTTTGACTTCGTCGATGTAGCCGATCACGTTGTTCACGTATTCCTGGATTCTTCCGACAGCCTCTTGACGGTTGATCCGGCTTTCTGGCGAGGTGTCGTCACCTGTACCTGCTGTGAGCATTGGTGCCACACTCGCGACGAATCGCTCGATGAGAAGTGGAATTGTCGTGTCGCGTTCTTTCTTGAGCAAACTTGTGGAAATGCTGATCGCAATGGCGAGCATTGGCACAAGCGCCAGCACTGTCGTGTAGGCGAGTGCCGCGGCTCGGATCGGAGCCCGGTTCTTTATGAAACCGTGATAGACATGTCCGCAGAACCGCACGGCCCTGAGTCCGGCGGTGAGTGGTGTCGTGCCTTCAAACAGTTCGCCTTTCCCCTTTAGGAACCCATCCACATGGAGATGGAGCTGTCGAAGTTTTTTTAATGCTCGTTTTGCCATAGCTGGCGGATCGGAGATTAAACACACCTGTCAATCAAGTCAAATTGGGGTCCCTGCGTCTTGGCTGGAACCCCATCATTCTCAATTTTCGTTGTCAATCAACCCGCTTGGATTAGTCTGCGGCTATGGCAAGCCGGACAGCGGACAACGTCGAAACCCGAGGTTTTAGTGACACCGCGGGAATCGTGCTTCTCGCGTTATCCGTACTACTCGTGGTGGCGCTCTTCTCCTACGATCGCAATGATTTGCCGTTCAACAGCAGCGCCGCGAACGTTCCAGCTCACAACTGGATTGGTTCGGTGGGCGCCTATACCGCGTTTGGACTTTTCTTTGTTCTGGGTGCGGCGGCTTATCTGCTTCCGGTGCTCTTGTTCGGCTTCGGTTTGGCGGGATTCATCGATCTTCTGGGGTATTTGCGTGATCGGATCGTGTGGGCGGTGCTTCTCATTGTTGCTGGAATGGGGTTGCTCGATATTCACTCCGCTTGGATTGTGAGACTGTTTCAACTTACGATCACAGACGATTCAGCCATTCTCGACGGTTGGAATTCCGTGAGCGCCGGCGGTTGGATTGGTCTGGTGATGAACGATCTTGTCTTTGGATACTTCGGACAGATCGGCGCAAGCATTGTTTATGGGACCGCTTACGTAGTCAGTCTGCTTTATTTGACAAACTTTCAGCTCGGCGAGTGGGTGCGCGAACTTTGGCGGCGGAGACGGGACGCAGCGGTATCGTCGGACACGGTCAAACCGACGGAACGAGAATTGGAGCGTCGCGCCCGCCAGTTGCAGAAGGAGGCAAAGAAGCTCGAAGAACAGATTCAAACGTCGGGATTGGGGGTCGATCTTCAACCGGTTCCAGAGCCCACAGTCCGTGATTTGAGTGTGTCCCAGCCTCGCGGAAAATCCACTTCCCCTCAGAGGCCGGACGATTCCGATACCCTGCCTGAATTGGACGCCGAACAGGCGGTGGTTATAACCGCGAACGAGATCGAAGCGGCCACGACCAACGATGTGCTTGGAATCAGAGATTCGGAAAAAAAGACGGATGGCGGTTCTGTCGGGGAATCTGTCGGTGAGGCTTCCGGAGGCAACGGCCCGGTTCCGGTGGATTCACCGGCGCTCGTCGGCAAACCGAAGCTTCTTTCGCGAAAACCCAAACCCATCAGCGTTGCGGCGACACCCAATATAGGCAATTACCAGGTGCCATCGATGAGTTTGCTCAATCACCCGGACCATTCCGCGAAACCAACGGAATCGAAAGAGGAGCTCATGGCAAACGCGCGTTTGATGCAGAACACCCTGGCTCAATTCGGTATTGAGGTCGCGCTGGGTGACATTACGAAGGGCCCAACCATCACCCGCTACGAGTTGCATCCGGCTCCGGGAGTAAAACTAGAGAAGATCTCAGGTCTGACAAACAACATCGCCGCGGCGTTGAAGGCGGAACGAATCCATATTCTAGCGCCAGTTCCCGGCAAGAGTTCGGTCGGCGTCGAAGTCCCGAATCTGATCAAGACAAAAGTGATGATGCGGGATCTTCTAGAATCTGAGGAATGGATTAATACGAAGGCGCGTGTTCCGTTGGCTCTGGGAAAAGACGTGTACGGCCAACCGATTATTGCCGACCTTGCCGAAATGCCGCACTTGCTGATCGCGGGCAGTACCGGTTCGGGAAAATCCGTTTGTATCAATTCGATTATCGCTTCGTTGCTGTACCGATTCTCGCCGGACCAGCTTCGTTTTGTCATGATCGATCCGAAGGTTGTAGAATTGCAGCAATATAACGCGCTTCCGCATCTTGTGGTGCCGGTCGTCAACGATCCGAAAAAGGTCATTCTCGCCCTGCGCTGGGTCGTGAACGAAATGGAAAAACGATACCAAATATTCGCCAAAGTAGGCGTGCGAAATATTAAATCGTTCAATGATCGCCCCAAAGCCAAACCTGCTCCTCGATCCGCCCAAACGGAGTTGCCGCTTACCGCGATTAAGGAGAAAATCGAAGCCAATTCCGATGGCTTCGCGGTTGAATTGGATGAGGAAATTGTCGTTCCACGCGAGGACGACATCATTATTCCAGACAAACTCAGTTACATCGTGGTGATCATTGACGAACTCGCCGACTTGATGCTGGTAGCGCCGGCCGATGTGGAGATGGCGATTGCTCGAATCACCCAGATGGCTCGCGCGGCTGGCATTCATTGTATCGTCGCGACCCAGCGACCCAGCGTGGATGTGATCACGGGTGTGATTAAGGCGAACATTCCGGCTCGAATCGCGTTTCAAGTCGCGGCCAGAGTGGACTCACGCACCATTCTCGACGCGATGGGGGCTGACAAGCTGCTCGGAAAAGGGGATATGCTTTACCTGCCTCCGGGCGCTGCCAAGTTGACGCGGGCGCAGGGAGCCCTGATTACAGACCAGGAGATTCAAGATATCGTTGATTTCATTTCCAAGCAGGGCAAACCCAGTTACGAAATGGAGATTCACAAAAAGCTTTCGAAACCGGTATCGAACTTCGACGAGAATGGCGGTTGCGATGAGGATGAAGATTTGATCCAGCAATGTATCGAGATAATTCGTAGCGAGCAAAAGGCGAGTGTTTCGCTAATGCAGCGACGCCTTCGGCTTGGTTATACGCGCGCGGCTCGGATTATGGACGAGCTCGAAAACAGAGGCATCGTAGGGCCGAATAAAGGGGCAGAGCCGCGCGATATCTTGATTGATCTCGACGGCACCGGGGCTGATGGCGCTGGGCAATAACCCAAATCGCGCGCTGGAATCAACGTCGGTGGTTCTCCATGAACTTACCCACCCCTGCACCCCTCCCAGGATGGGAACTGAAACCACCGCCCTGCAACGAAGCTCCCCTCCTCGGAGGGGCTGGGGGTGGGTTCATGGGCACAGAGCGCGCTTGGAAAAGGTGGGTGCTCTCCATGAACCAGACTTGAGTTGCAGGAAGATCACGAAACTGTGAAATGGAAACACGATAACATCCAAATCCAGATTTACTTTCCACGCACATCCAGGCAGACCAAGGATCCTTTGGCATTTCGGCAATAGATCCGTCCGTTCGCGAGCACCGGGACGGTCCAACATTTGCCCCCCATCACTTGAGCACGGGCTATTGGCTTGAATGATTCGGGATTTGCTTCGGCGATCACTAACTCTCCGTGTTCACTGAGAATGATGAGCTTCCCGTCGGCCGCTGTCACCGAGCCCATGCCGAACCCTGGGGTGCTCCATTTCACGGCGCCCGACGCTGAGTCGATGCAACGTAACTCTTTCCTGGCTTGATCCGTGTTGCCATCCACTCCATAGAAATAGCCATTCCAGAGGACGCAACTATTAAAATGGTTTCCCATGTTCTTGTTCTCCCAGATGGCCGATGTTTCGTGCGTCCCGAATCGAATCAATGCGCATCCTCGATCGAACGATGAAAGGAATAGTCTGTCACCCAACACGATGGGATCGGCTGCATTGATATCCCACTTAGTCTCCCAATCCCGTTTCCATATGGGCTGGCCAGTGCCGGGCTTTACCGCGAACAACGACTTTCCCGAGAAGATCAGAACGCATTTTTCGTTGTCGATCGTAACTGGGACAGGGGATGCGTAACCGGCTGCGTTCGTCGCCGAAGTCCAAACGATTTTGCCGGATCTCTTGTCGATTGCCGTGCCCGATTCCCCGGCATTTAGAAGCAACAGATCGCCCTCGACAAGCGGCGAACCGGCGAATCCCCATCTCGGCTTCGTGACGCCAATTTCATTGGTTAAGTTCTTCTGCCAAACAACTCCGCCATCGGCGCCGCTGAAACAGATCGCATGCCCGCGTTTGCTCAGGATAAAAACGTTGTCGCCGTCAATCGTGGGTGTTGAGCCCGGACCCCCTTCGTAGTAGATGGGATCGAGTTCACAAGGGTAGGAATGGCGCCATAGTTCCGTGCCGGTTTCCGCCTCAAGGCAAAAAACTGTGTCCATTCCGTCTCGGTTTCCCATAGTGAACAGCCGTCCGTCCGCAACAGATACGGACGAAAAGCCGACACCCACGGACGAGCTCCAAAGTTGCTTGGGACCCTCTTTTGGCCAATTCGTGGTCCAACCGGTTTCCTTGGAGATGCCGGTCAGTTCGGGACCTCGCCAGCGCGGCCAGTCGTCTGCCAAACTCTGAGGGGCAAAGCCAGCGAACGCTGTGAACAAGCTTATGATTAAAAGCGGAGTGAAAGCCGTGTGGGAAAAGGGATACGCCGCATTCGCGATACGGTGCCCTCGATGTGCGATCATGCCCGCACAGTTAGCGCACCTGGAAGCGCCTGTCAATGAGCGGGAAGGGACCTGGACTCATCCGAGAGTGTCTCCCCACCAATTGGCTTCGGCGAGTTGTCCGGTTAGATGCTTTTGAGGAACCGTTCCATTCGCTCCGCGGCGATTTCAAGCTGGTCGAGACTCGTGGCAAAACAGCACCGCAAAAAACCTTCGCCGCTTGCGCCGAACGCGTCTCCCGGCACACACGCGACTTTCTCTGTTTTCAGCAGCCGGAGCGCGAATTCTTTCGAGCTGAGCCCCGTGGGTTTGATGCAAGGGAACGCGTAGAACGAACCGCGCGGTAGATTGCAGGGAAGCCCCATCGATTCGAAAGCCTTGACGATGAAATTACGCCTGGCCCGATATTGGTCGCGCATGGCGATCATGTCGGCTTCACCGCGGGTGATCGCTTCAATCGCCGCCTCTTGGCTGATATAGCTCGCGCAGAGCATCGAGTATTGATGGATTCGCATCATGGCCTCGATAATGGCGCTTGGACCGCACGCGTATCCGATTCGAAATCCGGTCATTGAGTAGGCCTTCGAGAAGCCATGCAAGAAGACTGTGCGATCTCTCATTCCGGGAAGCGAGGCGATGCTGACGTGTTCGCCTTCAAATGTGAGTTCGGAGTAAATTTCGTCCGTGATGACCAGGAGATTGTGGCGCATCACGACTTCAGCGATTCGGAGGAGCTCGACGCGGGTCATGGTGCCGCCCGTTGGATTCGTCGGGAAATTCAGCATGAGAATCTTGCTCCGTGATGTCACCGCCCGCTCGATTGCCTCCGCGGATACCGCGAATCCCGAATCCGCGGAACAAGGCACCGGAACCGCCACCCCATGCGTGAGCTGCACACTGGGCGAATAACTCACATAGCACGGCTCGTGATAGAGTACTTCGTCGCCTGGATTGACGAGCGCTCTGAGGGCAATATCCAAGGCTTCGCTGACACCAACGGAGATAAGAATCTCGTTCGATGGATCGTAAGCGAGTCCTGGAGCGTTTCTGAGATGGTCTGAAATGGCTTCCCGAAGTTTGAGAAGGCCGAGATTGGATGTGTAGGTTGTGCGGCCCTTTTCGAGCGCGAAGATCGCCGCTTCCCGAATGTGCCACGGGGTAACGAAATCAGGTTCGCCAACACCCAGCGAGATTACGTCTTTCTGGTTCTGAACAAGCTCAAAGAACTCTCGAATGCCCGAGCGTGGAATACTTCGAACATGTTCGGCAATGAAATGGTCGGGTTGAATGGAACTGGACATGATTGTTCCTGTACAGAAAACGGCGCCGGCGATTCTTTCTTTCGCCGGCGCGGAATTATTAGGCTGCGGCCTGGCTTTCTTTGTGCCGTATCAGCGGTTTTGTTTCATCCAAAACAACCGACCGTGTGATCTTGACCGAGAGGATGTCGTCTCTCCCAGGAACTTCATACATGACATCCAGCATCAGGCGCTCGAGAATGCCTCGCAGAGCGCGAGCGCCGGTGCCTTTCTTGATGGCGAGTGTCGCAAGTTCTTCGAGCGCGTCGGGGGTGAACTCTAATTCAACGCCTTCCAGCGCTAGAAGCTTCTCGTACTGTTTAGTGAGCGCGTTCTTGGGTTCGGATAGAATGCAGACCAATTGGTCCTCGGTCAGTTCGTTTAAGATGCTGACCATCGGAAGACGTCCGACGAACTCTGGAATAAATCCGTATGTCAACAGATCCTCCGGTTCGACGTGATTGCGGTATTCCTTTGAATCGATGGATGTAACTTTTTCGACGGAACTTACCGATCCAAATCCAAGAACCCGATTGCCAATGCGTCGTTGAACAATCTTGTCGAGCCCAACGAAAGCTCCACCGCAGATAAACAGAATTCGGCCTGTATCCACGCGGATATACTCCTGTTGTGGATGTTTGCGTCCGCCTTGCGGCGGGACGTTGCAGATAGTCCCCTCCAGAATCTTTAGCAAAGCCTGCTGAACGCCTTCACCGGAAACGTCCCTTGTGATCGAGACGTTCTCCGTTTTCCGCGCGATCTTGTCAATTTCATCGATATACACGATCCCCATCTGCGCGCGCTTTACATCGTAATCCGCATTTTGGAGGAGCCGTAAGATGATGTTCTCGACATCTTCGCCCACATATCCCGCCTCGGTGAGAGTCGTCGCGTCCGCGATCGCGAATGGAACCTCCAGAATCTTTGCGAGAGTTCGAGCGAGGAGTGTTTTTCCGGAGCCGGTAGGTCCCATCAGGAGAATGTTGCTCTTTTCGATCTCGACGTCCGAAAATCGTTCAACCGAGAGATGATCTTTGTTTTCTCCGTCAGACCCATTGGTCTCTTGCTGAATGCGCTTGTAATGGTTGTGGACAGCCACGGCGAGAGTCTTTTTGGCCTCGTCTTGTCCAATGCAGAACTGGTCAAGCTGTCGCTTGATTTCGGCCGGTTTCGGAACCTTAAACTTTATCGAATTGCGCTTGGTTTCGGTCCTCAGTTCTTTGTCTAGAACATTCTTGCAAACGACGATGCAGCCATCACAAATATAGACTCCGGGGCCCTGAATCAACTTCTTCACTTCCGCGTGGGACTTCCCGCAGAAGCTGCAAAGGGTCAATTGTGACGGACGGGCCATTCTACTTTTCTTTCTCTTCTTTTTCTTCGCTTTCCGAATCTTTCTTCTTGTCTTCGGCCTTGTCGTCGATTCCCGGAACTTCCTTCCTGGATTTTACCACGTCATCGACAAGCCCGTAGGCTTTCGCTTCATCGGCTGACAGAAACCGGTCGCGGTCTGTGTCTTTTTCAATTGTTTCAAGAGTCTTGCCGCAGTGATGCGCCAGGATTTCGTTCAGCCGGTCCTTTAACCGTAGGATTTCGCGCGCCTGAATGCTGATGTCACTCGCTTGACCTTGAACTCCTCCCCAAGGCTGGTGAATCATGATCCGCGCGTTTGGCAAGGCATACCGCTTCCCTTTGGTTCCCGCGGCGAGCAGCACCGCGCCCATGCTCGCTGCCTGACCGACGCAATACGTGTTCACATCGCATGTGAGAAACTGAATCGTATCATAAATGGCCAGTCCCGCCGTGACGCTGCCACCGGGGGAGTTGATATAAATGTGAATGTCCTTCTTGGGATCGGACATCTGCAAGAACAACAACTGCGCGATCACCACGTTGGAGATCATGTCGTCCACCGGAGTGCCCAAAAAAACAATTCGATCGACCAGCAGACGGGAATAGATATCGTACCCACGCTCTCCGCGCCCGGTCTGCTCGACAACCATTGGAACCAAAAAATTTTGCATTATGATCAACTTTCCAACTCGAGCACGGAAAGTACCTGAGCCGTCTGTCCGCGTCAAGACGGCGCGCCGACAAACTCTCTATCGGCACAAATGGCAGTTCGCTTTAGCCTGAGTATTTCACAAATTCTTGGTCCGGTGGGGCGACACTCCGTGGAGCCCTGCTATGAGAAGCGTCAAGCGTCGATTTCTCGGGTTTTA
>JAQBVM010000264.1 GCA_027623095.1 Verrucomicrobiota bacterium | reverse complement strand
ATATTTTCGGCAGTGTGTCTTTGAGTCACGATGCCTGCCAGCTTCTTCATGGCATCTGATCTAACCTTGTGGCGAAAAACGAACGAGAAGGCACACTGGAAACACCGAGACATCGAGGCAATCCGGCGTTTCCACAGCTCCGAATTGCAAGACGCCCGTCCCCAAAGGGGTAGTCAGGGCTCCACGGAGTGTCGCCCCACCGAGAGAAACGACCGTCGGCGTTTCCTACCCGACGGATGTGCGGAAGGTGCGCCTTTCCTCATTCGGATCCGGCCAATCCGCCTTCGCTACGGCGCACGCGGACGCTCCAAGCGAAGCCGGGAGACGCGCATGCCGTCCAGTTCTTCGACACGTAACTCGAATCCGTGAAGAGATATCCGGTCGCCGACTTTGGGAAATCCACCGAGCCGGTGGGTCATAAAACCGCTTGTCGTCGAGATGCCCTCTTCCTGAAATGGTTCGCCCACCAGATCCGACAAGTCGTGAAGAGGCAACGCTCCATCGAGATCCCAAACCTGATCACCAAGTTTCTGGATCAAGGCTTTCTCCTGGTCGAATTCATCTTGAATCTGTCCAACGAGTTCCTCCAGAATATTCTCGATCGTGACCATCCCAACGGTTCCGCCGAATTCGTCCACGACAATCGCCATATGTAATTTCCGCTCAAGAAAGTGCTGGAGCAGTTTCTCAAGTTGCGCTTTCTCGGGAACGTAGATCAGTTTGCGCATACACTTTTTCAAGTCCGCTCCGCGCTTTGCAGTTTCCCGCGCCGCGTACAGGTCCTTGATATGGACAGCGCCAAGGGTTCTATCCAAGTCTCCCGCCTCGCAAAGCGGGAATCTTGAATACCGGGACCTTTCCGCGACATCGAGACACTCGGCAATCGTGAACTCGGTATCCAGCATCTGAATTTCATGCCGGGGGCGCATCACTTCCAGGGCGACCCGCGAGCGCAAATCGAGCGCGTTAAGAATGATCGCCCGCCCCAGTGTTGTTCTGCCGCTAGCGCCGTGCGACGAGGCAAACACCAGCCGCAATTCATCCTCCGAGTGGCTGTGTTCTGATTCACCGGAGGGGTCTAGTCCCAAACATCGCAACATCCATAATGAGGAATAGTTGAGAATCCAGATGAACGGATAGGAAGCGTGGTGAAACCACTCAAGTGGCTGGACCACCCAAAGAGAAACCGGCAACGGTTTCTTGATTGCCATCCATTTCGGCGCCTGTTCCCCAGCGGTAATATGCAGAAAAGTAATAACTGAAAAACCGACAACGACCGCGATGGTTTCCCGAACGCCCTCCGCTTCAATGCCGAACCAATCCATCAGTGGACTTAACAGTGCGGCAAAAACCGGCTCTCCCACCCAACCCAGTGCAAGACTAGCGAGCGTTATTCCGAGCTGGCAGGCGCTCAGGGACGAATCCAAATTCCCGATTACCCGCCGGGCAACACGCGCTCTTCGATTCCCTTTCGAGATCAACGAGTCGAGCTGCGTGTCTCGAATCTTGACCAGGGCGAACTCCGCGGCAACAAAGAATCCGTTGATCAACACCAGAATCAAAACGACAAAAAGCCGCAGACTGATCGCTGTGAACTGATCAAGAGTCACAGGCTGACCTCTCCAAATATTGATCTTAGAATGTCCTGCAGGCTCACGATCCCAATCTCGCGCCGGTCAATTGCCACGACGATCGCCAGCCTTTGCCCGGCCCTCTGCATCCGACGGAGCGCTTCCTCCAATCGCAGGTCTTCGCGCAGATAGAGAGCCGGCTGCACAAATGCCCCCGCGGGTTTCTCGCAGTCCAGATCCGTCATGAAGAGCATGCTTCTCACACTGGCAATTCCGATCACGCGTCTTCCTTCTTTGCCAGCCTGCCAAACGGGAACGCGAGTAAAGCCCGTCTCTCGACACAGTTTAAGCATCTCACGAGCCGGTGTTTCCACCATCACACCCGCCACTTTCGAGAACGGCACCGTCACCGAACGCAGTGTGACATTCTGGAGATCGAGCACTCGATTGATCATCGCCTTTTCTTCCGAACTCAGATTGTAGTCCGATTGCTGCATGACCATCCTCAGCTCACTGCGATCCCCAAAGATATGCCCTTTAAACCGCGTTCCGCCGGTGAGCCAAAGCAGACCGTTGGAGATCAGCGTCATCAACGAAACGATCGGCGACAAGATCGCATGGAGAAAGCGGAACGGGACGACGACAAGCAGGCAGAGACGTGTGGGAAACAGGCGAAACAACGTCTTGGGAAGCAAGTCAAAAAGACCGTGAAAAACAAACGCGATGGCGCAAAACGCGAGAACAAACGCGACCGGATCACCACCCAAAGTCTTGTGGAGCCCCACAACGATCATGCTCAACGCGGAGAGGGCAGCGAGCGAATTTCCAACAAGGATCGTCCACAGAAAATCCTCAGGTTTTTCCAGATAACCGTGCAACAGAATTGCGGACCGGCGGCCGGACCGAACCTGCTGGCGAATGCGCAACCGGCTCAACGCAAAAACCCCAGCCTCCATTCCCGAGAAAAGAAAGGAGAGGATCAAACAAACGCCGATCAAAATGAAAAATGAGATTTGCGTGTTCACTTTAGGTGATCGAGCAAGCGGGCAAATCCGCGGCGCATCGTTTGTCTCATTTCTTCACGGTCTCGACGAGCAACTCGCGAACCCGCCTATCATCGACGACAAGAGCGGTCATCCGAATCCCCCTGTAAGTCGCCGATTGGCCCTGCGAGGGAACAATCCCAAGTTGCAACAGAAGAAGCCCGGCCATCGTGTCCACCGCGTGCATCTCACCCAATGCGGGATATTCTCGCTGAAAATCGTCCAGCCGCATCGTGCCGTTGACACGCCATTTTCCCTCGCCGAGCTTATCCATAATAAATCCTTGCGCTTCTCCCTCGCTATGGATTTCGCCCACAACTTCCTCAAGAATATCCTCCATGGTGACGAGTCCGGCGGTCCCTCCGAATTCATCCAGCACCATCGCGATCCCGCGTTGCTGGCGCTGAAGACTCTTCAATAACTGGAGCAAATTCATGCTCTCCGGTACGAAAGAAGGGAAATCGATCGCGTCCGCAAGATCGATCTTAGGATCCAATAAAAGCTTTCGCGTGTTGAGAATTCCAACAATTGTGTCCGGTGTTTCGTCGTAGATCGGGAGTCTCCGGTGCTTATAGGCGCGTGCCGCGGAAATCATCTCCTCCACCGAAAGTTCGTCGGAAATCGACGCCATTTGGGATCGGGGTTTCATGACATCGCCGACGGTTCGACGATCCAGACTGACGACCTGCAGAATGATATCTTTCTCGGACTTCGCGAGAGCGCCCTGCTGATATCCCATTTCAACCAACTCTTGGTACTCCACTTCCGTCAAAGTCGCCTTCGGCTTAATTGATTTGGGAATCAGCAAGCGCAGAACGAGCGCGTTCAGATTCTGCGCAATAAACCGCAAGGGACGGGTAGCCGCGCGGACGACCAAAACGATCCGCGCCAAACGAACCGACCACAACTCAGGCGCTCGCACGGCCAAGGACTTGGGCACCACCTCGCAGCAACCGAGAACGAAGAAAAGCAATGAGGCGATCGTGATTCCGATAGGCCAGCCGTCCTCCAATGCGATCCAGAGAATGATTCCGATCAAGCCCGCATTCGAAATCGTGTTTCCCAGAACAAGCGTTGCCAGCAGATTCTGAGGTTCCCGCAGCAGGCGCGCCACAATCGCGCCCGATTCAGGTGATTCGGAGGCAAGCTGCTCGGCGCGCCATTTTCCGAGCGAAAAGAGTGCCGATTCCGCCAGAGCAAAAAAGAAGCTGGCGCCGGCGAACATCAAAATTCCAAAAAAAGCAAATGCTGACAACTGCACGCGCCGACAGTATCGGTCAAACTCTTAGCGCACAAAAGTGAAAAAGACGCCGCGCGTCCGATTATTGCGAAGCCTCTGCGCTCACAATGCCCTGTTCCATTTTTTCATGGTGGGGCGACACTCTGTGGAGCTCTGACTTTTTGCTTTGAAATCACATTCCGCAAATGACCTTCTGGCCGCCGGCAGTTCTACGCACCTGATCTGCGAATGTCCAGTTTTTGGTCATCTGATACCACAAGCCTGATCAGGGCTCCACGGAGTGTCGCCCCACCGAGAGACCGCTAAAAACTCAAGCTCGCGGAAACATGACCTCGAGAATTGGGAATCTCCCGCCCTACAGCGATTCCCCGAAACGGATCGGTAAGCTGCCAGCCATAGTCAAAACGCACCGATAGAAACCGCGAAACCTCGTAACGCATTCCTACTCCCGCCGACATGAGCAGCAGGTGGGGATCTTCCCCAATCTGGAGAATTGGATTGCTGGTCTCACCATAATCAAAGAATCCCAGAATTTGCATTTCATCCTTGGCGGTCTTGTCCAGCCAACGCCCAGGGGAAAATGATCCGGCGCGAAGTTCGTTTGAGATCAAAAACCCCTCCGATCCGCTTACAGTTCGCTCCTCGTATCCACGAACGGTGTACGCTCCACCCAGGCCCATTTGCTGGCCTGGAGTAAGGTTTCCGTCCGCAATTTGGTACGTTCCGTTGACCCGCCAGCTAAACTCCTTGGGCAGACGCGTCACGCGTTCGAGAAAAAGGCGCGTGTACATGTATTTCGCCTCAGCAAATGGGTATGATGTCGCAAACAACTTGTCTGTATTGCGACTCGTCACACCGCCGGGGCTGAACGTGTATTCCGCGCCAAAAAAAGTATTTCCCCAGTCGTCCGGCAGAATTCCAGTGTAGCCCAGTGTTGTCTGAAACGTATCCGTCTTGTCGGCGAGCACGCTGACAAGATTAAACTCGAGATTGTTATCCGAACGAAAGATCCCGACCCCGGCTGAGGCGAGATGCCTGAAAGGACCAATCCTTGGCAACTCCACTTCATATCGAAGATTACCGCCGTAGCTCGTTCCCTCCTGCGTAATGAGGCTCGTCCCGGTGTCGGTTTTCACCTCTGAATACGATCCGGACAACGTTAGCGAATGATGCCAAGGAAACTGAATTCGATAGCTCGCCAAATGAACCTTCAAAAACTTCAAATCTAGATCGTTGATATAACGATATGAAACAGACTGATCATTTCCACCGACCGGTTGCGCCCATTCTAGTCCCGCCGACACAAGCCCTCCGCCCGTAAGCCGATTGCCGTAATTATCGATCCCCACCGTTCCACTCAGCGGAAATCGCTCGTATGTGCGCACCACCAGATCCGATTCAAACCTTTGCTCTCCCGGTTTATAGTACAAATCGAGCGAGCGAGATCGACTGCGATTGAGCCAGTTTAGATCCGAGGACAGTTTCTTCTCACTGATCGGTTGTCCTTCTTCGACATGAAGATTCTTGCGGACATAATCGGTCGTCGCCCATTTATTCGTTCCTTCAAATACAATTTTCCCCAGCTTCGATTCGATCACCAAAACTTGCAGCACACCCTCAGAGACCGTTTGCGGAGGAAAAACTACATCAACCAGCGGAAATCCCTGCTTCCGATAGTGAAGAAGAATGGCGCCGTGAATCTCCTTCAGCAACCCCTCATCAATCACCCGATCAAAGAGAGGATTGATCCGTTCCGTCAGCTTTTCACTTGCGAGCAGACCGCTGCCCCGAACCTGAAGCCCGGCAACCTTCAGCGCGGGATCACCCTCCTTCAAGATGCTCTCCTGATCCGAGTGCAGTACTAAACCCTTCAGCAAGGTCGCATCCTTGCCTTCCGATTCCGCGCCGATCAGATTCGCCGCCCCAAAGCCGACGAGCAATAGGGCATAAAAAACTGTAAGAACAGTGTGGAATGGTTTCCCATTGCGACACTTCTTGAACAAGGGTGGGGCGACGCTGTGTGGAGCCGTGACTTCTTTCAAGCGCAAGAGAATATCAGGGCTCGTCGAACTAGGATCTAGATCAAAACTCATCGCGCACGAACTTCAACAAATACAACGGATTTCGTCAATTGAATCGATTGAGGTTAAAGCATGCACACCCAACCCCACCCTCGGTGGGGCGACACTCTGTGGAGCCCTGACTTTTTGTTTTGTAATCTCATTCTGCTCATCGCTTTCCCGCCATTCGCAGTTCAAGCTCTCGAATTGCCAGTGTCCGCTTTCGGGTCATCTTATGTCTCAAGGCTGATTAGGGCTCTACAGAGTATCGCCCCACCGACCAAGAGTGAGTTTCGCATCTTATGGACTAATCGAAGCGGAACCGCCGCCGAGCAGCGGACTCGCCTTTCCGACGGCAAGCGTCACAGACGAGCCTGTCAACGTCGCCTGCACCCACGAATCGACTTGGTCCAAGTACAATTGACTCCCAGAAGATGTTACGGAGACCGCGCTTCCACCGTTGGACCCGAAGATCGTTTTGCCACCAGTGGAAGTTGCGAGCGAGCTCAAGCCGCTTACGGATTTCTCGAACTGGTTGTTCCCGGTCGTCGAAAGCGTCATTGGATTGCCCGCGCCTGTGATCGTCTCCTCGAACACGATGTCGGCGGTCCCGGCGTTCAGAATTGCCTGCCCACCGAGCGTAACCGGTCGGTTGTAAGTCTGGGCGCCAGTTGTGACAATCCCGCTTCCTCCAGCGTTAATGGTTATTATACCCGTCGGGCTCCCACTCGAATCCGTGACTGTGAACGCCGAGACACTTGAGATGGCGCCTCCCAGCGTCATGGTTCCCGTGCCGTCAATCGTGAGGGTGCCGCTGCTTCCCGTGACTGCTTGCAGTGAAATACTCGTGCCTGTCAGCGTCGTGGCCGCTCCGAGCGTGAGACTGTCGTTAAACGTCATCGTTCCCGTGGTGGTAAACACGCCGCCGTTGAGAGTGGTGCTGCCACCTCCGCCAGAAGAAAAATTCTTGATGCCGCTGAAGGTACTGTCAATGACTGTGGCACCCGAGAAATTCACTGTTAAGTCAAACAAGGCTCCCGTCACGGCCGTGGCGTTAAAAGTGGGAGTTGTTCCGCTCAGTACAACGTCGGCTCCCAGTGTAATCGTCTCACCATAGCTTTGAATCCCGGTCGTCGCGATACTGCTTCCGCTGATGCTAGTTCCAGCACCTCCAGCAGTAACCACAAGATCCACCACACCACTTATGGCGCCGGACAACGTTTTTGAGCCGGTACTCGTGAGGGTAAGATCGAACCCGCCTCCCGTTACGCCTGCCAGGGCAATGGCGGTTGCTCCGGAGTTCATCGTCGTATCGGCCGTGAGGGTTAAGGCATCCGTGTAGGTCTGCGCGCCTGTGGAAGTAACATTTCCAGATAACGCCGCTGTTCCACCGTTTCCGATCGTAAACGCCGCGAGATTCGAAAGCGCGCCGTTGATGGTCGTCGCGCCCGTGCCGTTCAGAATCAAATCAAAAGCAGCCGCATCGACCGCCGCCAGCGTAATGTCCGTTGCGGTCAGAGTTGTCGCTGCTCCAAATGTCACGTCATCACTGAACGTCTGCGATCCAGTGGTTACAAACGAACCGCCGCTGATCGTAATCCCGCCACCGTTACCCGAGGAAAAATCTTTGATTCCGCTGAACGTGTTGTTGATCGTGGTCGCGCCCGAAAAGTTCAAGGTTAGATCGAATCCGGCGCCCGTCACAGCAGTTCCAGCAAAAGTTGGCGCCGTCCCGCTCAGTGTGGCATTCGCGCCCAAGGTAATCGTTCCGCCATAGGTTTGTGCGCCGCTTGTCGCGACAGTTCCTCCACTGATGGTTGTAACACCGCCCGTCACCAAAGCGCTCACGTTACTCACAGCACCGCCCAAGGTTGTTGCCGCAGTGGTTGTCGTTGTGAGATTGAAACCACCTCCGGCCACGGTCGAATTCAAGCTGAGTCCGCTGTTTCCGCTACTTACCAGGATCGTGTCGGCTGTAAGGGACACCGCGTCGCCGTACGTCTGGCTGCCCACCGTCGTAATGGTTCCCGCGAGCGTGACTGTCCCACCGTTTCCTACGACCAGATTATTGACGTCCGACACACTGCCGAAGGTGGAACCGTCAATCGCGGTAGCGCCGCTGAAGTTTAGAGTCAGGTCTTGACTGGCGCCCGTTGTTACGCCCGCCGTGAACGTCGGCGTGCCACCGGTCAAAACCGAGGCGCCCGTCAGCGTCACCGCTCCCGTATAGGTCTGATTTCCGGTGCCACCACCCACAGTCGAAGTCGTGATGGTTGCCCCGATGGACGCCGTACCGCTGACACTCAAGAATTCAAGAGTTTTGTTCGCCGCCGTTCCTATATGGCCGGCGAGAACCGCAGTTCCCATAATGGTCAGGCTCTCAGTCCCATCGCCAGTGCCATCGATCGTTCCGGCGGCCGTTGTCGTGACAGCCCCGGTAAGAGTCACGTCCGCCCCCAAAGTAACCGGGGAACTCAAGTTGATCGCCGTCAGACTGGTCACCGTCCCATTGTTCAGAATTGTGCCGGAAGCTCCCGCGCTGAACGTCAACGTATCAACCGCCGTAATCGCTCCGGAAACCGTCGTTGTGGCCGAGTCCGTAACGGTCAGGTTGTCACCGGCGCCCCCGTCGCCGGTGATTGAACCGCCGAAGGTGATGCCAACACCTGTGAGAGTTATCGCGCCATCTCCAAGAGTCACCGCGTTCTGATAAGTTTGAACACCGGTAGTTGTGATTGATCCGTTGATTGTTGTAGTGCCGCCACCCGTATTGGCCAGGACCAGATTTCGGATCGCGCCGCCTCCAAAGCCTGATGCCAATGTCGTTGGCCCGCTGAAATCCAGCGTCAGATCCTTTCCACCGCCAGCAAGCGTTCCTGTGAAGGTCGCCGCTGTGCCGGTGAAGGTTATCAGGCTTGAAGCTCCCCCCAAAGTCACATTACCCGAGTACGTCTGGGAACCGGTCGTCGTGACGGCCCCAACATTAATTCCGATTGTTCCAGTCCCGGAAGTCACCGACAAGTTTCCAACACCGGAAACTGTGGTGCCGAGTGTCACGTTACCCCCCCCAGCCCCGGTGGTTACGGTCAAGTTGTTTCCTTTCCCAATGACCGCATCGAGCACAATGTCAGCGTTCGCGGAAGTTAACACGCTTCCGCTTGTCAGCACGATTGGTTCCGCATAAGTCTGCGTCCCGGTCGCGGTAGTGACGTTCGAATTAAGGCGAGTCAAGCCGCCACCGCTCAATGCAAATGTTGCGGTCCCGGTCAGCGTCACCGCGCCGGCCACAGTGGTTACACCGCCTCCGGCTAAGAGCAGGTTTTGGCCGCCCCCGACAGTGTTCCCGAAGGATATATCAGTGCCGGCAACCGTGACGGCTCCCGTCGCCAGAGTCACCGCGCTATTGTAGGTCTGTTTCCCCGCCGTCGTCACCGCCCCGTTCAACGTCGTCCCGCCGGCGCTGGTCACATTCAAATTCCGTATTGTCGAGTTAAAAAAGTTGGCGGCAAGCGAATCTCCTCCTCCCGTCGTCACCAATGTCAGGTCGAAGTTGTTCGCGTCAGAGTTTGATTGGGTCGCCGGAAATGTCACCGTACTTGCGTTCAGAGTCGTGTTCGCAGACAGTTTCAGGTTGTCTCCGAAGGTGATCGCATTCGCTGTCGTAATGCTCCCGCCACTAATTGAAGTGACTTCGGACGTGCCACCGGCATCGGATGTCGTAAGAGCGTTCAGGCGAGTCGTGCCACCCACAATCCCCGCAAACGCGACGGTCCCTTGAGTCGTAACAATAAGGGATTCGGCAGATGCTGTCGTTCCGTCAACCGTCGAGTTAAACGTAATATCTTTGTTCCCCGTGCTGTCCAAGGTCACCGAGGCTGCCAGCACCACCGCGTCGTCATAGGTCTGTGAACCGGAAGTTGTCACATCCGCTCCTATCTTGGTCGTCCCCCCGTTGGCGCTCACTAGATCCACAACTCCTGTCACGGCTCCAGCCAACGTTGCGGTCAAAGTTGCAATTCCCACCGTGCTTAACGTCAGATTCTTCGATGCTCCAGTAATAGTCGATGCGAAGGTGATGTCTGTGCCACTAAAGGTCGTGTCCGCCCCGAGAGTCACTCCATGAGTGTATCTCTGTGTCAATGCAGCCACAGACCCGCCGCTCACCGTCAGGCTCGTGGAAGCAACGTCTGTCAACGTTCCCAGCACATCCGTATTCCCGACTCCGCCAGAGAACAGCACGGCACCGGTTGAGTTGAGGACCAGATCCCGGTTGCTCGACGCGTTGTCCGCGTTGACGCTTTGATCGAACGTGATATTTGTGCCGATCATGTTGAGGCCCGGTGACGCGGCCGCCACAGTCACGGGATCCCCGTAGCTTTGTGCCCCGGTAGTCGCCACTCTGGGCCCCGTGAT
>JAQBVM010000263.1 GCA_027623095.1 Verrucomicrobiota bacterium | reverse complement strand
GGCAAGACAAAACCCTTTCTCCCATTCACTTTTTTCGGGGTTTTAAAAAATTAGGCGAGGATCAGGGGGCTTGCGGCAGATGCTGGACACGTGGAGGCTCAAAAGCGATTGGGGTTTCTCTACGCCACTGGAAAAGGCGTGGACCAAGACTACGCCGAGGCGGAGAAATGGTTTCGAAAAGCCGCGGAGAACGGTGCTATTGGAGCTGCGTTGACGAAGGCCCTCCGCCCTGCCCAGGTGAGCGACGCTGAAAAATTATCGGCAGCGTCCGAGCCGGACAAATATGCGGTCGAGTCGCGTCCGGATTCGGGTTCGAAGCAGAAGTGAGAGCCGGGTTTCCAGGCAGCGCATCATCGCCTTTCAAGGCTCGCTTTGAGACCTGGATCGGAACTCCAGAGATCTTGATAGGTGCGAGGTGTGGGCCACTGTCGTTTGGGGGCGGATGGATCGAGGCCATTGAGGAAGTCTTCGATGTTGGTATAGCCGTCACCGTTCAGGTCTGTCGAAGCGTCGGACAGTCTCGACGATTCAAAGATTGACCGCGTCGGTGCGATCCCGGCACCCCTGGCCAGGCCGGCCTTCTGCGGATCGAGACAAGCCGCAATCCGTCACGAACAGCGATGCCACCGTACGATGCAACCGCACCATCAGCGCCGCGCAGATGTCGTCCACCGGGCTGTCGAAGCGATCGTTCAAAGGCGCCGCAGGGAGCTTCAACTGTGGAAAACCCAGCGAAAGATGGTATTTCAGAATCCATTTTGCTGGCCAATAGTCCGGATGCCTTATACTCCTTTCGTCGCGCGCCTCATTGCGCGACCCGAAACAATCACTTGTGCCACCGGCAAACGTGACAGGGACCGAACTCAAAACTGAAAATCCATCATGACAGATATTAAATCACTCGACCTCACGAAATCATTTCCCCGCAGTCCGCGCGAAAAGCTCGGAGGCTACGTTGTCGCCTGCCGGATGCTTGACAAGTGCCGGGCGGTCGTCGCCGGCACCAACGGCGAATATCATTTCGATTGTCCGCTCGACAACATGTTCCTCGGTTTCGCGGAAATCAAAGCGGACGACTTCAAGGCGTTCGTTGCAACAGGCGCTACGGACGATGAAGTGGCGGAATGGATCCTCAAAAACGCGAAACCACGCCCGCAGCGCGAAATCATCCAATGGAACAACGACATGCGGGACAAGCGGATCAGCACAATGCCAATCGAATTGCAGGAATTCCTGGAAGGCTACATTCCACGACACATTCCGCCCGGCAAAATCGTCCGCGTGTGGTTTGATGTCTATGATATCGAGGAAGGACGGATTTAGCCGCCGCTCGGATGACGATCAAGGCACTGCTAAACCGGACCGGCTTTTCGGGCATGCACAACGCACCGGCCGGAACGGGGGGTATTCGTGATGAGTGCCAGAAACTTCTTGTACCAATAGAACGACGGCGTGTACTTGAATTCAACTTCAGCGAACCCGGCATGCGTCAGCGCTTCCTGAAGCCACGCTAACGTGGGATAACCACACAATCGCCAGGGCCGCTTCGTATGTTCGTCCCCGGGAAAAAAGGTCATCATCGGCCACTTGGCATGAACGGCCGGAATAAGCGCGTGCGTTTCGCAAATCAACAATTCCCGGGTCACCGCACTGATATTATCCAATGCCAGCATCGGATGGCGAAGGTGATACAAGACACCGGCGAAGAAGACCACGTCGAACTCGCCGACCGATTCGCGGGAGAGCTCATGCACGTCCATCCTTTGATGCTCCACGTTGCTTTTGAGCCGTTCTTTAGCGAGAAGAAAACAATCGATGCCGCCCTGGTCCCAAGCGAAGGAATCGATCGCCAGGACTCTCTTCGCTCCGCGCCGTTCAAATTCAAATGAGAAGAATCCATCCCAAGCCCCGATATCCAGCACCGTCTTTCCGCTCAAATTCGCGGGAATCTGCATTAGCCTCATTCGCCTGGCAAAACGCCTCGCAACCCTAGGTCCTCTGGTCACGACACCGTCACCGAGATCGATGGGCGAATGCCAGAAATAACGCGTGCTCCCGACCCTTTGTTTCAATTCCTCCGTCTTCGGAGGCTCCTGTTGATCCATGGCACTGTGAAAATACACGCCAGCCGGATGGAAGATAGAACATTCTAACCGAGGCGTCTAAATGGATCATTTTCTCGTTTGCATACCCTTCGGGATGGATCACTATTTTCCAACGTCTCAACACTATGGCTTACACGATCGGAATTGACTATGGAACGAACTCGGTGCGGGCGATCGTCGTCCGCGCCGAAGACGGGGCTGAACTCGGCTCCGGTGTTTTTGAATATCCTTCCGGACATCAAGGGGTGTTACTGGATCCGTCCGATCATAATCTCGCGCGCCAGCATCCGGGTGATTACATCGCGGGTCTCGAAAAAGCGGTCATAGGGGCCTTGGAGTCCGCCGGCAGTGTCCCGGGTTTCCAGCGCAACCAGGTGGCCGGCATCGGGGTGGATGCAACGGGTTCCAGCCCGATTCCGGTGGATGCGGCAAACCGCCCGCTCGCATCCCATTCGAAGTTTAGCGAGAATCTGAACGCGATGTGCTGGCTGTGGAAAGACCATACATCAATTGAAGAAGCTGAACAGATCACACAGACAGCTCGAGAGCTGCGGCCGCAGTATCTCGCCAAGATCGGAGGCGTCTATTCGTCAGAGTGGTTCTGGGCAAAGATCTGGCACTGCATGAATGTGGACCCGGCGGTGTTCGAGGCCGCTCACAGTTGGGTTGAGTTTAGCGACTTTATCCCGGCGCTGCTGTGCGGTGTTCGAGATCCGAAAGACGTCAAACGCGGCGTGTGCGCTGCCGGGCACAAAGCGATGTACTGCGACGAATGGAACGGGCTGCCGGACAAGGAATTTCTATCGGCCTTGAGCCCAAAGCTGGCTGCGCTGCGAGATCGTCTTTATGATCACGCGTATGACGCCGCGACCGAAGCGGGGAGGCTCTGCAAAGAATGGTCCGCAAAGCTGGGCTTGAACGAGAGCATTCCCGTCGCGATCGGCGAGTTGGACGTGCATTACGGGGCGATCGGCAGCGGCGTCCAGGAGGGCACTCTCGTCAAAGTCATCGGAACTTCCACCTGCGATTGCGGTGTGATTTCCGCCGAAAAGCAAGTGCCGGACATCCCCGGGATTTGTGGCATCGTCAAAGGCGCCATTCTTCCCGGGTTTTACGGAATCGAAGCAGGCCAGTCCGCCGTCGGCGATATTTTCAAATGGTGGGTTGAAGGTGTCTGCGCGGGTGACGCCGCTCTGCACGCGGATCTGACGTCGCAGGCCGGGGCGATGAAACCGGGCGCTTCCGGACTCCTCGCACTGGATTGGAACAACGGCAATCGCACGGTCCTCGTCGATCAGCGGTTAACCGGTCTTTTGCTTGGGCAAACCTTGCACACCCACCGGGCGGAAATCTATCGAGCCCTAATCGAAGCCACCGCATTCGGTGCGCGCGCGATTATCGAACGGATCAAGGAGTACGGAGTGCCGGTGAATCGAATCGTCTGTTCGGGTGGCATTGCCGAAAAGAACTCGTTGCTGATGCAGATCTACGCCGACGTTACCGGATGCGAGATGCTTGTCTCGCGTTCGGCCCAAAGTTGCGCGCTGGGCGCCGCCATTTCCGCGGCGGTGCTGGCAGGCATTCATCCTGGATTTGCCGCGGCCCAAACTGCGATGACCGGAACCAAAGAACAGTCCTTCCGCCCGATCGCCGAAAACCAAGATGTTTATGAACGGCTTTATAGGCTTTACAAGCAACTGCACGACGCGTTCGGCGGGCTCAATGCAAAGGCCGACCTCAAGGGCGTGATGAAGGAACTGCTCGCCATCAAGCAAAGCGCGGCGGATTCCGGCGGATCGCACGCCTCCTGACCAGGACCGAACAGCGCCGCTCTCTATCGGACAATCCAGTTCCGGGCTTCCTCTAGAATGCGCACCCGGCGTCGGTTCGACATCGCGCCGAGGTGGAGAATGAAATCGCCAAACTCGAACGAACTCACCGATGAATTCATCTGGCGCTCCGGCAGCAGAGCGACATGCTCCGCGAATCCATCAAAATTCTTGAGCACATGCTTGATGGTGTTCTGTTCCCATTTCGCGCCCATGCCGTCCGGGTCATGGTTGATATCGCCGAGAAATAGGACGGTATCGAGGAACTTTCGGCTCCACTCACAATGGCGCACCATGAAGATGCCGCTGTTTAGTCCATTAAAATCGCTGGCAAAAACCATGTCCACATTCGGGGGAATGAGCGCCTCCAGCTGAATCTGGTGATTCATGACGATGGCATCCGCGTCAATCCACATTGCCCATAGACGATTCTTTTTCTCCAAAGCGTTTCGAAGAGCGATGACCTTGTTCCATGCCGGATGGCGGGTGGCGTCTATGGGCCGGTTGTGATGGATAAATTCGTAGCCGTGCGCGCTCGTGTACTCGCGCAAGATCGAGCCAGTGATCTTCCCGACGTCCGCCATGCCGTCGTTGTGAAGGGTCACCACAGCAATGCTTTTTTTCCGAAAATGGCCATTGCCTCGAATCGGTGCCTTGATGGCGGTGACAAGCGCTTTCTTGCCCGAGCGTTTCTCTCGTTCGGTCGAGCTGGATGCGAGCATTTGTCCGGCCTCCGAAGCTCCGATTCCTTTCCTCCACAGATCCCGAAGTTCGCGCAAATGTTCGCGGCACTCTGATTCGTGCCGGAACCCGCGAACACGGCGCTCGCCGCCGAAAATTGTCCATCGATCAACCCCGCGATGTTGAAAAACAAGGCGGCTCCGGAAATCATAGTGCTTCTTTCCGTCCTGCGACCGGCGAGAAGGCATCGCAAAGGGAACATCGAGTTTTCGATACGCCAGATGAAACGTCTCTTGTTCGCCTCGAGTATGCGGGTGAAAAAAATCCGCGTGCATGTTATACCAAAGACAGAGCACGAGAGCTTTCCAAGTCCGCTCCTTGTCCACGAGGATCTGCGCCGTGTCAACAGATGGCTCGTCGCGCGGTTCCATTCCGCAGAAGCGCCACACCTGCGACCCGATTTTGTCTCCGCCCGGCGCCGGCCAGAAAACCGCGCCGGTTTTCCGGTAGCTCTTTTCCGCGAATAGAAATTCCGGATTCACCGCGGGGACAGTGTCGGCCTCCAAAAGAAGAACTTCCTTGAAAGGGCATCCTAGGAGGGAATACGGCTTGAGCTGTTCAACCTTCTTGATTCGTCCGTGAATCGGAATTTCAAACTGACTCGCATCGACGCACGCCGCGTTGAGCGGCTTAAGCCAACGTTGTAATAGGACGGACAGTTCGCTTTTTCCAAAGTGCCAAAGCTGAACTGGCAACGAGCATCCAAGCTGGCGCAGCAATTGCACGCAGATCCAAGCGCTCGTGAACCCGGAGTTTTCCATGGCGCATATAACGATCCCGCGCTTCGAGAACTTGCCCGGATAGGAACCGATGCTTTGAATAAATCGCTCCGCCGTGTAGCGTGCGTTGGGAAGCGTGAGAGGATCGTCGTCAATGCTATTCTGGAGAGTCGCCCGGACCGCCCTTTTCCCCGCCTCCACCTGCCGGCGGTTGAGAAATGGAATGACCCCGCGCTCGAAATAGATCTCGACGCGCCGAATCACCTCAGCGGCCGAGATCATGTCCATGCAGCGCGGAAGATCGTTGGCCACATCCACACACAATTGGTTCGGTTTATCGTAAGCATGCCCGTCTCCAAGAGGAACGGTCCGCATTTTCCAACACCCGCCCGTGGCGCAGCAAGAGAGGGCGCCAATGGTGTGAATAAACTGGTGATGGGGATAGGCTTCGAAGTGCGACGGCTCGCGCCCACCGGCAATCACGACACAGGGTCGCGGCATTCCGGGTCCGTTTTTCCGTTCAACCGCGACAGCGAGGTGCATTAGGCCGGTGACGCCGCAGAGGACCCCTTGCGAATAATAAACGAGACGCGCCAATTCTCGGACCGTAAGTTTGCCCCGCAGATCGATGGCGCCCCGAAGCTTCGGATGAAAGTTTCCACGGTCCCCCACCTGGACAAACTGAATGCGTCCTCGGAAATGGTCCACGACTTCCTGATACCGTCCGGCGTCCCACCACTTGATCGTCAAATCGTGTTTTCCACCAGCGACCACGATCCAGAATGGAATCTCTTCTCCGGCGAGACTGGCCACAGGCGACCGGGCTGCCTTCTCTTTCTGGGACAAGAAGATCTCCCCCTTGAACTCCGTGCACTTGATCTCAAGACCGAGCTGTTCGTTCAGGTTATCTATGAACGTGTGAATAATGTGGTAAGGCACCTGGTTCGCCCACGCCAGCAGCGGCATCTTGCATTCAATGACCTCAACGTCCGTATCGTCTTCGTTGAGATGCCGCAGGTTCGGATTGTAATTCCAAAGCTCGCCGCAAGGCGTTCGAACGTCCGTGATGAACTGATTCGGGTAACAGCGATGAAGGTCTCGAACGGCCGAAGTGAACAGGACGGTGTCTCCCAATCCGTAGAGGCTTTTCAGGATTAGCTTTCTCATGCCACCCAAACTGCAGTGGAGCTTGGTCTTCCGGGAATTTCTTGGTTCGGCGGGAGCCTCACCCTCCCACGGTTGGGGGAACCACAGTGGACCCTGTAAACTTCCGAGCCCTCACACTCTCCCCCGGCTTAAATGAGTCAAAGCTCCAGAGAGTTTCGCCCCAACCCGCAGAGGTTCAGATTCTCTTAGCGCCGAGTCCCGTGATCCCGCAGGGAATCAAGCATTCTTGACCCAATGCTTCGGAATGAATCCGCGCTCAACCGTCTCAGAACTCCCGTACGCTGGCGCGTATTGAACCTCCGTAACGTATTGAGACTGTGTGAACTGAGATGCCGGGTGATACGCAACCGCAGCAGGAGAAGCTCCGGCTTGGTAACCGAGGCCTCCCCCGGCGACGTTATAGATATACCGCTCGCTTTTCGTATGGGAATAGTTGGATTTGCGCTTCGATGAATTGGGAAGTTTCATAGTATTATCCTTTGATGTGTGGTCGTGATTAACCACAATTTGAATCTAACCGCAAGACTATCTTCGACTCCGCGATTCAATGTCCGAGAACGCTGGAGCTTCCAAGAGCCGAACGCTCGATCCGCCTTCCACGCCAATTAACCATCGCCCGACAGCCAATGAATTTCCACCGGGCGCGAACCGGACGTGCCCCACATCATGATCGAATCCTCTCAGCGTCAGCAAACGCTGGCCTGTGGCGACGTTCCACAATCTAACCGTCTCATCCGTGCTTCCCGAAGCGATGGTGCGTCCGTCGGGCGAGAAAGCCACGCTATGAATTCCGGCATCGTGTCCCTTGAGAACCGCGGATTCTCTTCTTGCGGCGACATCCCAGATTCGCACGGTATTATCGATGGACCCCGAGACGAGAGCCGCGCCATCCGGCGAAAACGCGAGCGACAAGATTTCCCATCGATGACCCTTGAGATCCGCGACGCGTTCACGCTTTTCGAGATCCCAGAGAATGACGGTGAAATCATAACCGTTCCCCGCTAGGAGTCGTTCGTCCGGCGAGAAGGCCAATGCCCCGGAAGGAACATCCGCAAACGAAGCCAGGCGTTCACCGGTCGCCAAATCGAAGATTCTGACCGCGCGACGCATATTCCCATCGCTTTCCGTCCAGGCCGCGGCGGCGAGCAGCCGGTTGCTCGGGGACAGGGCCACAGCCGTCACTTCGGCTTCTCCCACTCGGTTTGTCCGGAAACACTGCTCGGTCTCGAGGTTCCAAATCTCAACGGTCCCATTGCTGCGTCCATTGGCAAGAATTCGACCGTCTGGCGACACCGTGAAAGCTTTCTCATTCTCCGAGATGTTCAAGCGAACGCCTGTGGAACGAATCTTTTGCCTGGTTGCAATGTCCCAAAAATGCACGTTTCCATCTGTGTTCAGGGTGATCAACTGCCGCCCGCCTTCAGCAAACCCGAGAGGGATTACGCTGCCGGTTAAGTCCGGTTTTTCCGGTTTCGGAACCGGGTTCCATAACTTAACGGTTCCGTCCTTGCTGGCGGAGGCCAGGGTTCGTCCATCCGGAGAAAAAGCGACTGCCCAGATCTCATTGCCGTGCCCTTTCAGTGTCGCGAGACTTTTCAGGTTTTCGGAATTCCACAAGTGAATCAGTTGATCGCCACCGGCAGTCGCTAGCATTTTCCCGTCTGGCGAAAAGGCCAGCCCGAAAACGAGGTTCCTGTGCGGTTTGAAATTGTGAACAACTTCGTTCTTGTGAAGGTCCCACAACTGCACATCGCCCATGTAGCTGCCGGCGGCTAGAACACCCTCGTCCGCCGAGAAAGCAAGGCTGATCGCCATGCCGAAGTCACCAGGAAACTCGGCGATCTCCGATTCCGTTTCCAGATCCCACAGATGCAAGCGCTCGGGAGTAGCCGTGACGAGGAACTTTCCCTTTGAGGAGAAAGCGAACGTTTCCACGCCATCCTTGGTGCCGCCTTTCAACAAGTCTGACTTTGTCCACGTGACTGTGTTCCAAAACTCCAGACCTTCCGAAGACCTCGCCGCCAGGAGTTTTCCGTCGGCGGAGAATCCGATTGTACTCGAGGAACCGAACCGGCTGACCGGAAGATTCAAGTCAAGCCTGCGGGCGGGACGATCCGGCCTGGAAAGAGTCCATAGGAAAAGTTCCTTTCCGTCTGCCGCGGCCAGCAATCGGCTGTCCGGCGAGAATGCAAACGATTCCCGCATGAGAAGGCCGTTCAAACCGTCGAATTCCCGAATAATCTTCTGGGTGGCGATATCGAAGAGCTGGACCTTTTTGCCAAAACCGGCAAGAGCCAGCGAATTGCCATCGGGCGCGTAGGACACCGAAGTGACGATATTATCGTGATCGCCGATAGTGAATTCCTCGTCCCCCTGGCAACGTTCCCAGAGGTAGCGCCACTCAAACCCGCGCAGATCGGTCTCGCCCCGGCTCGGGATCTGCGTCCCGAGAATCTCGCGCGCGTGCCCGATGTTGTTTTGCGCCAAATCCTGCTCCGCGATTCCGATGTCTGCCACATACAGATTGCGGCTAAGGATCTTTGCCTGGCTGCGCGCGAACCACACCGAGATCGCCATCACCACCAGAAAAACCGAGGCAATCAACGTAGCCCTCGCCATACCGCGCCGGTACGCGATTTTTTGACGGCGAAGCTCCGCGTCCGGCATGTTCGACTGGACCCAAGCGCGGTCGAAAACACGCTCATAAATTGGATTGCGCTCCTCAAGCCGGCCTCTTACAGAACGCGCGATTCCCGAAAGCCGAAGAATGCTCACCAACGGATTGGTTTCGTCATCCGAAACTGTCTTCCCCAAGAGCACCCTGCGATACAACTCGAGCAGGGCAGCCCGGTCCGCTTCGCTGCGAAGAATTCGCTCCCGCACGAAAATAAGATTATCATCCCGTTCGCGCGCTCGAGGGCTGAAAAAAATGTCGCTGCAGAGCCTGTCGATGTGGTCCCCCGAAAGGACCTTTTCATCCGGAGGGTTTTCAACGACCGCGCTGCACAATCGCTGTGTCAGGTAAGGATGCCCATGTGTCCAGTAGAGAATGCGATTAAGGAGCTCCTTCGCGTTGGATTTGTTGGCCCCATCAACGCGCAGACCTTGAGCCAGCGGCGCCGCTTCTTCAGCCGCAAAATCGTTCAGCTCGATTCTTCGCCCGATGTTGAACGGAGTGATGCGGGTGTCCCGAATTAGATCAAAGGGAGTTGCAACGCCAAGCAGGCAAAATGTCACGCGTTGGAACTCGGGCTCTTCGGTGCGGCGATTGTAACACTCGCGAACCGCCGCGAAAAACTCGTCGGTGGAAAAGGAAAGACTTCGGACGGTGTCGATTTCATCGACGAATACCACGAGCGATCCGCCCGGCCTGCGCAAAACCAAATCGCGGACGACCGAGAAAAACCGCTGGCAAGGACCCAGCCGTCCGTTCTTGCTCCACGCTTCATCCAACTCGTCCTCCCTGTGCAACTGCCTGCCAATACTCACCACGAGACCGTCGTACCACTGCTCCGGAGTCACGTTGTGGCTGATTGCGGTAAGGTCGAGAACCATCACCTCCGCTCCATGTTCCCGAAGCCGGGTCGCCGTCCGAACCATCAGGCTTGACTTGCCCATCTGGCGGGACGTCAGAACATAGCAAAACTCACCATTGCGCAGAGCCTCGAACAACTGTTCGTCCGCGCGCCGTTCCACATAACCTAAGTTCCCGGAGAAAAGAGACAAAACATCAACTTTGTTGGGGTTTTGTCAAAAAGTGTAGCAA
>JAQBVM010000006.1 GCA_027623095.1 Verrucomicrobiota bacterium | reverse complement strand
AAGCCTCAAACGCACATTCGGACCTCAAAACTACCCACTCGACTTCCAGAAGACCCATAAAAAGGCGTCACCGCTGTCTTCTATTGGCCACTGCTACACGGGAGAGATAGACCTTACACAAGACAAGTGTTACCTGTCGGACAATGCCGAGAACGCGGTGCTGTTGAAGGGCGCGATCATAGACCGCTACCGTATTCGGGAATCCATGAGCCAAGGCGAAATTCTCTTTTTGAATTCACGCCAGTATTTGCGTGAGAATCACGGCAACAGGTCGGAGCACCACAAGCATCGCCGGATTGTCATGCAGGGTATTACCGGCGTAAACGAGAGGATAAGGCTCAAAATGACGTTGGCAGACGAAGGAACATTTTGTGCAAATTCCGTCAACTACGTCGTGCTTCGCAATTCAGGAATTCAACCCGAGTATCTGCTCGCGCTGCTCAACAGCAAGCTGCTCAACTTTGTCTTTGCAAAGGCGAGCACTAACAGCAACGTCAACGGCTACGAAGTGGATAATTTGCCGATTGTGCTCACCGCCGGGACGCAGCAGGAAAAACTTGAGAAGTTGGCTGGACGCATCCTCGCGGCGAAGCAGCGGGATGCCGAGGCAGACACGAGCGGCTTGGAGCGGGAGATAGACGAGTTGGTGTATGCGCTCTACGGCCTGACCCCGGAAGAAAAAGCCCTCGTCCAAGCCGCCGCCAAATAACTTCGTGGTTCAGCAACACCCTCCGTTGCCGCCGTCGCGGCATTGGCTCGCCTCGGTCGTCGCGTTGTAGTCGTGGCCCTTGGTTTCCTTGGGATGCCGCACGCGCATTGCGCCACAGGCGTAGGGCCTGGCTTCGGCGGGCGGAATTTCCTTCACCGGTTCGATGAAGGCGAAGTGCTGGCGATACGGCTCTTTGCCGTAAAGCTCATAGGTCTTGTCGCAGACCGCGTAGCGAACACCGCGTTCCATCCAATGCTCGTCGTCGTCGAGCACTTCCTTGAATGGTCCGAGATAAATCACGGACTGATTGCGCTCGAAGCACGGGCCTTGTTTGCCTTTGAATGCTTGAACGGTGACGGAACGGAACTCGATGCCTTCGACGGTGCGCCACGGCTGCTCATCCCGCTTGAGGATCTGGATGCCGTAGAAACCGGCATCCGCAAATGCCTTCAGGAAACCTTCCTCGGTGAGCGCGCCGCTGATGCAACCGCTCCAGAGTTCGGGGTTGCTCTGCATACTCACAGGCACTTCCTCGTCGGCCACGATGTCCGAAATGACAGCCCGCCCGCCTTTGCGGAGGACGCGAAAGATTTCATCGAACAACTGCCGCTTCGAGCGCGGCTCGACGAGATTCAACACGCAGTTCGAGACAACCACGTCAACCGAATCACTGGCGACGAGTGGCTGCGTGATGCGCAGTTCTTCGGCCAGTTCGTCCGCTGCAAGGAGAGCCGCCGCGTTTGTGATGGGTCGTCGAATCAACTCGGCGTCGAGCTTTTCGAGGTCGAGCGCCAAGTCCTGTATGCGGCCTTTGCGGAACTCGACGTTCGCGTAGCCGAGCCGTTCGGCTACGAGGGGTGCATTGCGGCGCGCGACTTCGAGCATGTCGTCCGTCATGTCCACGCCGATGACGCGGCCTTTCGCGCCGACGACTTGTGCGGCAATGAAACAGATTTTTCCCGTGCCGCTGCCGAGGTCGAGGACAGTCTCGCCGGGCTTCACATAGCGCGACGGATCGCCGCAGCCATAATCCTTCTCAATGACTTCCTGCGGGATGATCTTGAGCAAGTCTTTGTTGTATTCCACAGGGCAGCACAATGCGGCTTCGGGCGCTTTGGCGGCGGCGGCGTAGCGTTGTTTGGTGGCAGCTTCGGGGCGGACAGAGGTGAGGTTGTTCATAGGGGAAAAGGGGTTAACCACGAATAGACACCAATGGACACGAAGCTTGGTAGGGCGCTTCACTCCGTGCGCGCCCTACCTGTAAAGTCCGATTCGTGTTGATTCGTGTCTATTCGTGGTTGCCGGCTAAAGCAATTTCATCAGGTCAAGTTGGTTGCCGCCTTTGCTGGCAACCACGTAGGTCTTTCCGCCGCGACTCCAACTAGCGGTCGCCACATCGCCGACCTGATTGAAGACCGGCGACTCCGTGGGCGCATCCTTGAACGCGGTGCTGTCCACCACGAGCAGGTGGGCGACCTGCTTGTTCTCCATCTCGAAGCAAATGAGTGAAACCTTTTTGCCTTTCCAGTCGAGCAGACGGCAGCCGAGGCTGGGCCGGCCATTGAGTCCAGCAGGAATCGCGAGGTCGCCGTGCGAATCCTTTTGCGCCAACCAGCGCCGCACTTCCGGCACGTCGCGCGACATAAGGTCAAGCCGATCCAGTTTGTGGGCAGTGAAGTCCGCCATCTCGTTGCGGTATTGCGCAAAGCCGGTCGCGCGGACGGGCTTCAACCAGACCGCCGCGATGGTTACGAGCAATGCCAGACACGCGGCGGCGGCAAGCTGCCACGCGGGCATCTTCCACCAGGCAGCCGGACGGACAATCTTCCGCTGCGCGAGCAACTGTGATTTCAAGTGCGCGGGCGGCTTGATGGCTGCCAGGACCTTGGCGCTGATGCGCGAGTCGAGCGCGTGCTCGTTCGCAAACCACCGGGCCAGTTCCGGGTCGCGCTGCGCCTGCTCCAACGCCTCGCGGAATCGCGGATCGTTCGCGTCCTGCCCGCCGGGGCGATACGCTTGCAGGATCAATTTGGCTTCTTCGTTGTTCATAAACTTACGGGGCTGAATTTGACTTTCGTTCAAACGGCAAAATTTTGCTGACACTCTCAACGCCGATGGAGCGGGCGACCAGTCGCTCGCGCAGCAACCCTTTCGCGCGCGACAGTCGCGACATCACCGTGCCGACGGGCACGTCCAGGATGCCCGCGATTTCCTCGTAGGAATGGTCGTTAAAATAGAAGAGCATCAGCGGCAGGCGGTAATGTTCCTCCAACTCCAGCAACGAGTCCCGGATGGCATCGTTCTCCAACACGTCCACATGCGCCGGGGTGATGACGGGCAATTCGCCCTCGACGCTGCTGATTTCAAAGTGCGGCAACCGCGCGCGACGCTGCTTCCAACCGAGGAACACCCGGTAGAGCGTGGTGAACAGCCAGGATTTGACTTTGGACGGGTCGCGCAACTGGCCGCCCTTGGTGAGTAGGCGGCAATACGTTTCCTGCGTCAGTTCACAGGCGTCATCCGCGTTGCCGGCGAGACTGTAGCCAAACGCATAGAGCGCCTCATAAAATGTCGCGACCGCCTGCTCGTAATCCGCATCGTTCACAATGATAGGAAAGACGGTGGGCGCGGTTTATTCCAGCTTTGTTTCCTTCGACGAGCGTGCTGGAGACTGTTTCAAGCGGTTAATCAAACGTCCCGCTGCTTCGGTCTCGATGTGAAAATCGTTGAAACGCACGATCCCCTCTCGGTCAACGATTATGGTCCATGGTGTTCCGCCAGTGCGATAACGGCGCATGAACAACGAGGGCGTTTCCTCTGAACCGCTCTGGCCGACCGGAATCTTCAGGTCGTAGCGCTTGGCGATTTGTTTTGCCTGTTCAAATCCATTCGACTGAAAACCCTCGAACGTCGTTTGCACGGCAACTATGGCTACATTGGTGTCACTGCCGTAACGCGCGATGATTTCCTTGAGCGTGGGAAAGCCGTGTTGGTGGCAGCCGGGACACCAGGATTGAAAGGCATAAACGTAAACGACCTTGCCTTGGTAATCGGCGAGGTCGAGGGAAGTCTTGCCCTTCGGCAGGTTCAGCCATTCGATGACGCCCCAAGCCGGGGCGGGGCGGTCGAGAATGCCAGGGCGGGCCGTTTCTTGTGCGGTGACACTCAACATGTGCCCGGTCAGAAAACTAAACGACAACAACAGGGACTTCATGAATGAATACGGATGCGGGCGCAGTTTCGAGTGCGAGATCATGGATTCTGTCCCCAACGGGGTGCGATGGCATTCAGTCCGGCGGAAGCAGCCCGGCCGAGTTCAGGCGGGAGTCTGGCCCAATTGGTGGGGCGGGCGAAGTCCTGCCCTTGATCCAGCACAAGCACGTTGGGATTCTGAGCGGACACTTTACCCCAGGTCGTTTGCTGCCACAGGTTGGTTGCCAACAGTCGGAGTGATTGATCCTTTAGCGAACCGGAAACCGCGACTCCCGACGGAGGCCACCACAAGCTCTCCGTTTCGCGATCCCACAGCACGAACGCATCGAGGCCGCTCCAAATATCAGCCTCCGAGTAGGTGTAGCCGCTCACTCCGAAGGTCAGCGTATGCCCGCCAAGTTTGCGATCATAGACCGCCCCCAAATCCGCCAGAATGCAATACGCCGCAAAAACGGGCTGGCCGCCCACCACGTCGTTGACCACTTCGTGCCGAATCAGCAGGGCTACCGGATAAACCTTATGTTCGTCCCCGATCTTCACGGCCAAGACCCGCGCATCGGCAGGCAACCACTGTGACGCCGCCTTGGCGGTAACAAACCGAGGCTGAATCAAGGCCGGAAAAGCTTCCCGACCCAACCCGTAATGGAGGCGTTCCAATTTCAGCGCGGTTTGAGTGACATCAAAGTGCATGGCTTCATCCGCGCCGGCCCACAACAATCTGCGCCCCTCCTTCTCGATGATTTTTTCGGTGTTCTTGGTGTGTGAACCACCGCCTGAGCCGCCCGCAAAAAATGCTTCAGACGCATCCTCCTCCGGCCACCGAAACGATTCGGGGTCGCGCAGGTATTGCACTGCAAGGGCGGCGAGCGCGACGCCAAGTATCCCGAACAGAATGCCCCGGCGGCGGCGCGATCCGCAATCTTTGCCGCAAGCCGACGAAGGCGATTGACGTTCGTGATTCCCAGGCTCTGAAGCGGGCGCAGTCATGGGTGTTTGGTGGATGAGGATACGGTGGCTATTCCTGACTGGGTTGGCGGTTGAGCCGCCTCCGCAATCATCGCCTCGAACACAGCGATGCCACGCGCGCCGACGAAGCGGCGGCGAACGTTGCCTTGCGCGTCCACAATCACTGTGGTCGGGAGTTCGCCGCCGTTGTAGCGTCCGCCCACGTCATTTTTCTCGTCGAGCAGGATCGGGTAGTTGACGTTGCGCGCCTTGGCGGTGCGGGCAACTTTCTCGCGCACTCGCTTCAATGCGGCGGCGGTGGCCTCGTGGTCATCATGCTCGCCGTCACTGTGTTTCTGTTCCTCGACGGCCGCATGTCCGCCGATGTGGCCGTGACTGTCGGGCACGTAGTCGAGTGACACGCCGATGATGACGAGCTTGTCGCCGTGCTTTTTCTGCAACGCCACGAGGGCGGGCATTTCGCCGACACAGGCGGTGCACCAGGTCGTCCAGAAATTCATGAGCACCACCTTGCCGCGAAAGTCTGAGAGCCGGACCGGCTTCCCCTCCAAAGTGTGAAGCTGGAAATCCGCCGACGGCACGGGCCTCCGCGCGGTGTAGGCTGCGGCGGGGACTTGAAGTTTGACCGGCGGAAACTCTTTTTGATGTTCGGCCCACCATGCTTTGGCGTTCTCGGCGGCGGCTTTGGTTTTGGCGATGCCTTCGGACTGAAATTCCTGCAAGCCGCTGGTTTTGTCTTCAACCTGAACGGTGTCGGTCAGCTTTGCGCCGAATTTTTGGCCGCTCCAATTTTCCAGGAGCTTCAAACTCATGCCGAGCACGGCAATGTCGGGATCATCCAGTAGCGCGGCGGCGAACGGAACGCCCACATCGGCACTCGCCGGTTTGAGATAGTTCAAGCCCAGCAAGCGAATCTGCTGGTCCGGGTCTTTGAGCTGTTCGGCGCTCAGCGCCGCCAAGGCGGGATGCTTGCGTTCGCGTAAGATGCCGAGCGCCGTTTCGCGCACATTCATGTCGGGGTCAAGAGCGCCCGCAAGAACGACGGACTCGAATTCCGACGGCAGCGGCTGGTCGTTTGGAAAAACCCGACGGATCGCGCCGATTGCCACTTCGCGGTGAACAATCTTTCCTGAGTTCCACGCGGTCAGCAGTGCCGCGCGTGGATCGGCGGCTTGCTCGATCATGTCCGACACAACCTCCTGTGTGGGGGCGTCGTTGGCGAGCGTCGCGCTTTCTCTGATTTGCTGGCGCAGCGGTTCGCGGAAGAACCAAACGCCAACGACCAAAGCGAGGCCAAGGCCAAGGAGAAGGCGGCGCGGCATCCGGCTTTTGTGTGAGTGTGTTCCACACGCGCAGCATTGTTTTGCGGAATCAGCGTTGGTTGAGGTTTCGTTTTTCATGGTTTCCACAATGCGGTTTCAGGATAGAACGCCTGCCAGGCGAACCAATAAACTTTCACCGAAGGAAGAGCTTCGCCGCTCTCTACTCGCCTGACCTCCGCCAGTTGGGTGGCGGGGTGGAAGGTGATTTCGAGAGCGGCAGAATTGTTTTCATCGCGCACGGTTTGGCCGGGCGGCAGGGATTTCAATGGATACGCGCGGGCCACGCCGTCCACGATGACCCCGACGACCCAATCTTTCTTGGGCAACTCGGCGCGATGCGTCGGCACGGGGAACATTGTGTCGGGGCTTTGTTCATAGCTCGCATAGGCCGAGCCGGAGTAATTGCGCTGCGCGCCCGTCTGCGTGGAGAGCACTTCGCCTTGCGGATACTTTTCCTTCCACGCCGCCCACGTCAGATGTTCGCTGGCGAGCCATTCGAGTTCGGTGTTCACCTGCGAGCCGGACACGGACTTCATTGCCAGTTGCGACCAGAGCGAATCGGTCTGGCGGTCATACATCAACACGTCGCTGTTGTGCAGCAAGCCGGACACACCAAACGCAAGGGTGCGGTTGCCGACCTGACGATTGAACACCATCGCCGTGCCGCACAATGGACAATACGTCACGGCGATGGGTTGTCCGGCCAGATCATCATTCACGATTTCGTGCCACACGAGAATCCGCAGCGGATAGGCGCGGGTCTTGTCGCCGATGGTTACGCTGACAACCAAATCGTCCGGGAGCATGAAGTTCGCGGCGCTGGGGCGCACGAACTTCGGCTTGTCAATCGAGGGAATGCCATCGCGGCCTGGCCCGCCGGAAAGGATTTCGCTCGTCGGAATGGTTGCGTTCGACACGTTGAAACCGTTAAACGTGCCACGCGACTGCGGTGCGGCGACAGCCGAATCAGCAACAAAGCCAGCTACCAACAATGCCATTCCGCTACGGATTGGGTCGCGGAAAACCCAAGTCAGGATAGTGACGAGAACCAGTGGGACAACGAGTTTGGGACGGATTTGTTTCATGGTAGTGTGAAGTTGAAAATGAATGGCTCGGCTATTGAGGGAGAATTTCAAAGTCGAGTTAGTTGATGATTGTTTGGAAGGAAGATTTCGTGTCGTCGCCATCGGCACTGATCCAGACCGCGCAAACTTCCGTCGGTGGATTGAAGACTCGGACAAAATCAAAACTGCCGTCCGACCGAGGTGCGGCGACAACTTCTTCTTCGAGCAACTTGCTCATGGGATGTTGCCGCGTGCGGCCAATTTCGGAACGGTCCACGCCGAGATTCAGGAAATGCACTTTCGTGATACCGCGTCCAGCGGGAGCGAGATCGAAAAGCGCCTTCACCCAACCCGTAGCCGCCTGACGCTCGCGCGCCGTGAGCATCCTTGTCCCCGGCTCAACCAATCCCACTCGTAGCGAATAGTCGTCATAGCCTTTCTTGCCCTGCTTCTCCGGCGTGACTTCGATGCTGCCAACGATACGGTCCTTGACGTGGATGGAGTTCACGCGCACTGCCTGGGGCAACGGGCAGAACAACGGCATCGCGGAGCGGCGCACGGATATTTCCAAGCCTGACTCGGTAAATCGCAACGTGTGTGGCGTGCGCTTGTCATACTTGAGCGCGTGCCAGCGACGCTCATCGTTCAACGGCACGCGCAGAGTTTGTGTCGTCGAGTGCGGTGAGATTTGATTCGTGCCGGGCAGTTCGGCGTAAACCTGCGGGATCACTCCCAAGCTCCCTACTGCTACAAGAAGAATGAAACAGACGCGGCTCATGGATTCGTTCAGAGCGACGGAGTTCACAATTTCAAAAGCGGTTTGATCTCGGACTCAAATTCCGCTTTTGCAGCGTAGCCAACGTGCTTGCCAACAATCCGCCCGTCGCGGTCAATTATGAACGTCGTCGGGATGCCTTCGACACCGCCGAATGCGTTGACGATTGTTTCATCGCCGAGCACGACGGGATAATTGATGCCCGTCTTGTCCATGAAACTTTTTACCACGGACGCTCCGTCCTGGTCCAACGACACGCCGACCACGACCAATCCTTTGTCGGCATACTGCTTTTGCAGTTCGATGAAACCCGGAATCTCCATGCGGCACGGCCCACACCACGTCGCCCAAAAGTCGAGAATCACGACCTTGCCAGCGAAGTCGGACGATTTTACCGACTTGCCGTCCACGCTCTTGAGTTCCCACGCCGGGCTGGGCGCTGGAGAAGCGGAAGTGATCGCTGCCTCGTTTGGCGAAGTGATTGGTTTGCGTGCGGCGGTCAATGCGAGCACCGCCGCCGCAGCGGCTATGAACAGTCCGGCGAGAATGAGTGGTTTGTTTTTCATCAATGCGAGTTCTTGCAGTTGGGAGCGATCAGACCCGCCGATTATTCCCCTCATACAAAAGCGGCCTCCGAAAAGTCGCTGAGAGTCTCGCGCGCCGGACGGCGCACGTTGTGCGTGGCGGAATGTTCCTGGCTGCTACACGCCCATGCCAGTGCGGGTGGCTTTGCATGACGGTCACGCTCCAACGCACGGCGGCTTTGAATTTGATAGGAATAACGACTGGCATAATTTCACGGCGCTACGGTTGAGTCCAAGCCGATGCGCGTCCGCATTTGCTTGCAGGTAAGACACTCGGCGGAGCGGGTGTATTCCACTTCCAGCGAAAAGCGCGAGGCAGACAATCTCTTGGAATCCTTTCACCTCCCCAACTTTCTTAATTAGCGAAACGACCGCGCCTGCCGCCGATGAAGGTGTGCGACGACGGTTTAACACGACTCCATAAGCACATGAAAAAAAATACAAAGGATCCTTGGTCTGACCGCTGGCGTGTTGCTGGCCGTAGCTGCAACCGGCTGTGACTCGTCGGATTCTGGTGGTGGTGGCGGCAATCCCGGCGGCGGCTCTGGCTCGAAAGTGAGTGGCTATCCTCAAGCAGCACCGGCTGGCGAATCGTTGGCGGGCGGCTCTGGCACAAAGCCCAGCCAGCCGTCCGGCGAACCAAAAACCAATGCCCCGTCCGGTGGCTCTGGCACAAAGACCAATCCTCCGTCGGGCGACTCTGGACCGAAAGGGGAATAACCTCCGACATCGAAGTTTTCCCACATTTCGAGAAGCTGCTTGAACGAGATTCCAACTTCGCCCAAGCGTTGCCGGGCGAATGGCCGACTCCCATTGCTCGTCGCGATGGGAATTACGCAGCTTCTTCTTTGGATCGCCGTGGCGGCAGCGGCGGAGCAATTCGATCCCGGCGGTGACTTTGGGCGACGACCGCTCTTGCTGGTGGTGGGACTGCTCTCCGTCAACTTCCTCCTCTATCTCGCGAGCCTCGCGCTGGTTTGGAAAGCGCCGGACAATCAGCGCACCGCTCACTTTCAATGGCGGGCAGTCCTGCTTTTTGCTCTGTTGTTCCGCGTGGCGCTCCTCTGGTCGCAGCCGATTCAGGAACTCGACCTCTACCGCTACTTGTGGGACGGACGTGTGTTGGCGGCGGGAATCAATCCCTATCGCTACAGCCCGGCGCAGGTCGGCGTGCTCAAGGGCGTGCTGTTGCTCTTCGACCTCGCGACCATCGGATTGGTCATGGGATTGTTGCGCAATCTTGGTCAACCGCCCGCGCAGGCGCTCGCTTACGCGTGGTGTCCGCTCGTGCTGAAAGAATTCGCCAACACGGGTCATCTGGACAGTATCGCGGTTTGCCTCACTGTCACCGTGTTCTGGCTGCTGACGTTGCCGCGCCGGGAAAACAATTCTGCTTCCGCAGTCAGTCAATCTCCGATGCGACCGCAGTTTCGCGACTGGCTCGCGTCGGTGCTTTGGGCAGGCGCGGTGCTGGCCAAACTTTATCCGGTCGTGCTCGCGCCGGTGCTGCTCGCGTTCTGGTGGCGGCGAGTGCGATGGCGCACGAGCGGACTATTCGCCGTGTTCGCGCTCGTTGTGCTTGGCGGCTTTGCCCTGTTGCCGCCGAATTCCCAAGCGCCCAAGGCAGATGTGGTCGCTCCGACGGAACATTCGAGCTTCTCTGGCTTGAGCGAATTCCTGCGTCGTTGGGAAATGAACGATCTGCTGTTCACCGTAGTGTATGAAAACATCCGGTTGCGTAGCGCGGACAAAGGCAGCCATGAACCGTGGTATTCAGTGTTGCCCGCCACGACACGCGAACACTTCAATTCGACGCTCGCACGGCTGGCCGGTGGTGTCGGGTTGGATATTCCGGCGGCTCGTCTCGCCTTTCTTTTCACGCAAGTATTGGCTGCGGCAACCGTGTTTGCCCTCGCCTGCTTGCTGGCCTTGCGGCGCTGGCCGGATGATCCGCGCGAAGAACTGCTGCGCCGGGCGTTTCTGTGCCTGGCATGGCTGTGGTTTCTGAGCGCGACACAGAATCCGTGGTATTGGACGTGGGCATTGCCGCTGGTGATCTTTGTTTCGCGTCCGTGGCTGCTCGTGTCCGGCTTCGCGTTGATTTACTACCTGCGCTTTTGGTTCGTTCACCAGTTTCCCAACGCGACCCTGCCCGGCGGTCTCACAGGCATGAGGTTCTTCGATGAAGTTGTCGTGTGGATTGAACACGGTTTGCCGCTTTGTGCCGTGGCATTGGCAGCTTGCTTGTGTCGCAAACGGGTTCGGGCAAATCGAACGCCAGTAAAATCTCTCCCGTCGCCCGCTCATTCGGGAAATGTTGTTGTAGTTATTCCAGCGTTGAACGAGGAGGCGAGCCTGCCGCATGTCATCACCCGACTTCAAGCTCTCGGACTGACCCGCATCCGAGTCGTGGACAATGGCAGCCAGGATCGCACGGCAGAAGTGGCGCAACGCTGCGGTGCGGAAGTGATTCACGAACCCCGACGCGGCTACGGTCAGGCGTGCTGGACCGGCTGTATGAAACTTCCGGCAGAAATCGAGTGGATTCTGTTCTGCAACGCCGACGGCAGCGATGACATCGAACGCGTTCCCGAACTACTGACCGCGACCGCAAGCGGCGCTGAATTCATTCTCGGCACGCGCATCTCAGGCGAGGACGGCAACGATCACCTGACTGCGCCGCAGCGCTTCGGCAACAAGCTCGCGGTGAACCTGATTCGACTGCTTTGGGGAGCGCGCCACGCCGACCTCGGCCCGTTGCGATTGATTTCACGCCGGGCGTTTCAGGAATTGAACCTGCAAGACCGTGATTTCGGCTGGACAGTCGAAATGCAGGTGCGAGCGGTGGAAGCGGGGTTGAAAATTGTTGCAGTTCCTGTGCGCAATTTCCCACGCCGAGCGGGCGTTTCTAAAATCTCCGGCACGATCAAAGGGAGCATCCAAGCAGGCACGATCATTCTGTCCACCATTGTCTCCCTCTGGTTAAGGCGGCCCGGTGGCGCAACTCAAACCTTGCAGCATCACTGAATTTCGCGCGTCGGCATCTGTTCGAGGTGCTGGAAGCAGATTGTTGTAATAAATCCGCCAGCGAGTGGATTACACTAATTGGACGCTGTGATGAACGAAGACCAGACAGACGTGGCTGGAAGCTTTATGGCCCTGCTGCGCCCCATTCGGCGCGAGCTGGAAGTGTATTGCCGGCGGATGATCTGGAACGAGCACGACGCGCCGGATGCTCTCCAAAACGCGGTGCTGAATGCGTTCAAGGCTTTCGACCGTTACCATGACGACACGAACTTTCGCGCCTGGATGTTCAAGATTCTGACGAATGAGGTTTTCAAACTGAACGGCAAGCACGGGCGTTTGGCGCAGTTCGAGTATCAGGTTGAACCCGAAGAACTGAAGGCGTTGCCTGCCTTGGAGAACAGCCTCGAATACCGGGATTGGCTCAACGCTCCCGAAGCTTTGGCAGACGCTCTCGATCAAGAACTCATCGCCGCCTTGAAAACTCTCACGGAAGCGGAGCGCGCGGTGCTGTTAATGCGCGCCATCGGTGAATTTCGCTATCGGGAGATTGCCGAAGCTCTGGAAATCCCCTTGGGCAGCGTGATGGGAAACCTCGCACGGGCGCGGAAGAAAATGCAGGACGCCATTCTGCGCTCACAACGGAGGTCTGTGTTATGAAGTGCAATGAAATTCGCAATTTAGTGCTGGCTTACCTCGACTCCGAATTGGATGCCAAGACCAGTCAGGAGATTCAACTCCATCTGCAATCGTGTGCCGAGTGCGCGGAACTTTTTGCGCGCGAGGAAAAGTTCAACGAACGCATGTTCCGTGTCTTGCGCGTCGGCCAGTCCACGCCCGCTATTTGGGAGAAAGTAGAGTCACGATTGCGCCCGGCCCGCGCGGGCGGCTGGCTTCTCCGGCATTGGAAAAGAGTGGCGCTTGGCGGTGTGGCCGCGTTCGTCATCGCCGGGATCGCGATATTCGTCACGCCGCGTTTGGCCGGAAGCTCGTTGGACTTGGCGCGGGCTGTCGAAAAAGACCACGGCGAATTCGTGGCGGGCGAAATGCGCTCCCAGTTTGTCGGGAACGTGCCGGATGAGATTGCCAAAACGTTTCAGGGGCGGCTGGACGTTGACGCCTTTTCTACTCGGCCCGCTGCGGATGGTTTTCGCTATGAAGGCGCGCGGCTTTGCCATTTGTCCGGTGTGCCGGTCGCGTGGTCGCTGGGGCGGATTCAGCAGACCCCGGTGTCGCTGGTCGTTTTCAAACGGAGCGAGTTGGAGCATTTCCCGAAAGCGAAGGAGCGGCTGGATTCCGGCGAACCGGTGGTTTGCTCGAATGCCGGGCGCTATCAGTTCGCGGTTCGCTTCGTGAACGGTTACGTCGTGTGTCTGATCGGTGATGTGAAACGAACCGAACTGGAGGCCGTGTTGAAAACTGTCCGCACACCTACGGGCTGAGGGATGTCCCCTGCTGACTCATACCTGACTTAAAGCCACCATGGTAAAATCCGCACTGAAGAACCCTTATGCTGTTGTCGTCTTCGCCCTGGCGATTCTCGTCATCGGGCTGACGGCAATCACTCGTCTGCCGACGGACATTCTGCCGACGTTCAAAACATCCGCCGTCCAAATCCTTACTTTCTATCCGGGAATGCCGGCGGAGGTCATGGAGAAGGACATCACGACGCGGCTTGAACGCTGGACCGGCCAGGCAAATGGCATCGCGCGGCAGGAATCCAAGTCCATGGTCGGCGTGAGCGTGGTGAAGGATTATTTCCGCGAGGATGTTGATCCGAACACAGCGATGTCACAAGTGACTTCGCTGGCGATGAGCGACCTGTATTACCTGCCGCCGGGCACGATCCCGCCGATGGTCATGCCGTTCGATCCGACGGCTTCCATTCCGCTTTGTCTCATCAGCGTGTCCAGTCCCACGTTCGATGAAACGAAACTCTACGATGTGGCTTACTTCGACCTGCGCAATCGTCTTCAATCCATTCCGGGCGTCATTGCGCCGGCAGTCTATGGCGGGAAGCTGCGGCGCATTCTGGCTTACGTTGATCCCGAAAAGGCTTCCTCGCGCGGGTTGTCTCCGCTGGATGTCATCAATTCGATCCGCAATTACAACGTGATGATCCCGACGGGCAACGCCAAGTTCGGCGCGCTGGATTATCAGATCAATGCCAATGGCATGGTGGCGACTGTCAAGGAATTGAACGACCTCCCGCTCAACGTCGGAGAGGGCGCGCCCACGTATATTCGCGATGTCGCGAGCGTGGAAGACTCCAGCCAGATTCAATTGAACGTCGTGCGTGTGGACGGAAAGCGGCAGGTCTATATCCCCATTTACCGTCAGCCCGGCGCGAACACGATTGCGGTCGTCGAGGGAATCAAGGCGCAACTCAAACCCATTCTCGAACGCATTAAAGGCATCAATCTCGACGTGGTGATGGACCAGTCGTTTTACGTGCGCGAATCCATCAACAACCTGATTCACGAGGCGATCATCGGCGCAGGTTTGGCGGCGTTGCTGGTATTGATATTTCTCGGCAGCTTCCGCCCGATGTTCATCGTCCTGCTCTCGTTGCCGTTGGCCTGCCTCGGCGCGTTCATCGGTCTTTACTTCACTGGCGAAAGTTTGAACGCGATGACGCTCGGCGGTCTGGCGCTGGCGGTGGGTCTGCTGATTGACCAGTCCATCGTCGTCATTGAAAACACCGAACGCCATCTCTCGCTCGGCAAGTCGCCGATGGACGCGGCGCGCGACGGCGCGATGGAAGTCGCCAAGCCGCTGCTCATTATCACGGTGACTCTGGCCGTGGTCTTTTTCCCTGTAGTGTTCCTCACCGGCATCGGCAAGTTCCTGTTCACGCCTCTGGCCAAGACGGTCATCATCGCCATCGGCACGAGTTACATCCTGGCGCTGACGCTCGTGCCTGTCTGCGCCGCGAAGTTCCTGCGAGCGCGAAAATGTAGCGCAGATTACAAATCTGCGCTACACGACGGCTGGTTTCATCGTGTGCGCCAAACCTATGAGCGACTGCTCAACAAAGCCCTCGCCCTTCGTTGGCTCGTGCTGGGGGCGACGGCGCTATTGTTTGTAGCTTCACTGTTCCTCTTCAAGTTGATGGGAACAGAATTGTTTCCGCAGACCGACGCCGGGCAATTCATGGTCAAGGTGCGCGGCCAAACGGGTCTGCGCATCGAGCGCAGCGAAGAACTCATTGCCGAAGTCGAAAAGGTCATCTCCGCGACCATCCCGGAGAAGGAACGAAAAATCATCATCTCGAACATCGGCGTGCTCCTGGACTGGCCGGCGGCTTACACGCCGAACTCCGGGCCGCAAGACGCCTTCGTTCTCGTCCAACTCGCCGAGAAGCACGGGCGCTCGACGTTCGATTACGTGGATGAGTTGCGCGCGAAGCTTCCCAAGGAATTTCCAGGAATCGAGTTCAGCTTCGACACCGGGGGCATGATGACGGCGGCGTTGAACGGCGGTTTGCCTTCACCCATCAACATTCAGGTCGAGGGCAACAAGCTCGACGTGGCGCACGACATCGCGGAAAAGATTAAAAGTTTTGCCGAGACCGTGCCGGGAGCGGTGGACGTGCGCATCCAGCAGCGGCTCGACGCGCCGGAAATCAAGGTGGACGTGGATCGCGTCAAGGCCGCCCAGGTCGGAATCACGCAGGAGGAGATCGTCAAAAACATCGTCACCGCGTTCAACAGTTCCGTCAATTTTGCACCCTCGTTCTGGATTGATGAGCGCAACGGCAACCATTACTTCATCGGCGCGCAGTATCGGGAGTCGGAGGTCAAGTCCTTCGAGACGGTGCTCGACATTCCCATCACGGGCAAGAAGCAACCCACGCCAATTCCATTGCGAAACCTGGCGAAGCTTTCGCGCGGCACAGCCCCCTCCGAAATCAACCATCTCAACATCACCCGCGTCACCGACATCTACGTGAACGTGCGCGGTCGTGACATCGGTTCGGTGGCGACCGACATCGAGAAATACATCAACCAGATTAAGAACGACCGCGCCGAAGTGCCGGAAGGTTACTACATCCAAATGCGCGGCGAAGTGAAGTCCATGCGCGACTCGTTCCAATCGCTCGGCTTCGGTTTCGTCCTCGCCGTCGTGCTGGTTTATCTGGTCATGGTCGTCCAGTTCCGTTCGTTCCTCGATCCGTTCATCGTGATGTTCGCCGTGCCGCTCGGTTTGATTGGCGTGGCGGCGATGCTCTACTTCACGGGCACGTATCTGAGCATCCAGTCGGCGATGGGCATCATCATGATGGTCGGCATCGTGGTCAGCTTCAGCGTCATCATGGTGGACTTCGCGAACCGCATCCTGGAGGAAGCCCGCGAAAAAGGTCAGCCCAAAACCATCCGGCACGCCATCGTGGAGTCGGCAACGCTGCGGCTGCGGCCGATTTTGATGGTCGGGTTGGCGGCGATTCTTGGTCTGACTCCGATGGCCATCGCAGGCGGCGCGAACATCCCACTGGCGCGTGCTGTGGTCGGCGGCCTGCTGGCGGCGGTTGTGATGGTCCTATTCGTCGTGCCGATTCTCTATCTGTTGTTCAAACGAGAAGTTCAACCGCGAATGGACACGAATTAGCACGAATCCGATATGGAAGACGAAAAACTCATTCATAAAGACGAAGTCTATCAACTGGTCGGTTGCGCGATGGAGGTGCTCAACGGCCTCGGGCACGGCTTGCACGAAAAGATTTACGAGAACGCGCTGGTCGTGGAGTTCGAGTTGCGCGGCATCGCGTTCGACCAACAGCGGAGATTCGATGTTCTCTACAAAGAGGTGCGGGTTGGCGAGTTTGTCCCGGACCTGATTACGCATGGCGCAGTGGTGGTGGACACCAAGGTGATTGACCGCATCACCGACCACGAGCGGGGACAAATGTTGAATTACCTTCGCATCACTAAGCTGCGAGTCGGCGTCATTATGAACTTCAAAAACGCCAAGCTGGAATGGGAGCGCATCGTTTTATGAAAGCAGAGAGAAACCACGAATGGACGCGAATGGACACGAATAAAAAAAGACAAGGCGATGAGGTGTCGCGCGGGCGAGCGGGCGCGAATGACGATGGACACCAGCTTATAGCTCCGTATTCGTGTTCATTCGTGTTTATTCGTGGTTGGAAATTCCTTGTGCTGGTTTCGCTCGGAATTCTCGCTGCTGGTTTGTTGGCCGGCTGTGATCGCTCCGCGAAGGCGACTGCCTCCGCGCCCGTGGCGAACGTGCAAGTCGTTCACCTCAAACCCGGAGAAATCACCCGCCGCATCACGCTGCCGGGCAATCTTCGCGCGTATCAGGAAACGATGCTCTACGCGAAAGTGCCGGGCTATTTGAAATCCATCGCGGTGGATCGCGGCGATTGGGTCAAAGCCAACGACGTGCTCGCGGAAATCGAAGTGCCGGAGATGCTCGCAGATGTTGCTAAATTCGAGGCCGAAGCGGATGTCGCGGAGATGGAGGTCAAGCGGGTGAACGAAGCAATCAAGAAAGCGCCGGACCTGGTGATCCCGCTGACGGTGGATGCCGCACGAGGCAAATATGAAATCGCCAAAGCGAATCTTGAACGCATCGAGACACTGCTCGGCTATGCAAAAATCACCGCGCCGTTTGGCGGCGTCATCACCAAACGCTGGGTGGACGTGGGCGCGTTCATTCCGGCGGCCACGTCCAGCAGCGCGGCCCGCAGCGCCGCCGTCGTCACGCTCATGGATTTCAGCCGCGTCCGCATTGACGTGGCGATTGCCGAACCGGAAGTTCCTCTGATCAAAAAGGATCTGGCGGTGAAAGTCACCGTCGCGGCACTGCCGGGCCGCGTGTTTGACGGAACAATCACGCGCTTCGCCTACGCGCTCGATGAATCCACCAAGCAGATGATGGCGGAAGTCGAGATTCCCAACTCCGACCACGCGCTACGCCCCGGCATGTATGTGAGTTGCCAGATTACTTTGGAAAGGAAAGCCGACGCGCAACTCCTGCCCGCCGAGGCGCTCATTACGGAGAAGAACAAGAGTTTCGTCTTTTGCTTTCGCGACAACAAGGCCGTCCGCGTTCCGGTGAAAACCGGTTTTGATGATGGCATTTCGGTCGAAATCCTGGACGGACTGAAACCCAACGAAGCCGTGATCGTGGCCGGCAAGCAATCCGTTACGGATGGTCAAACCGTCAACGCCACGGAGGCCAGGTGAAATTTACGATGGGACAATCACGAATGAACACGAATGAACACGAATTAACTCAGCGCGGCGTAGCTGCACCTACTCGCTCTGCCCACTCCTTTGGCGCGGGGAGAGGAAGAAATTCCCGCATGTCCCGCCGCTTCTTTCCATTCGTGTTCATTCGTGTTCATTCGTGGTTAAATGTCTTATGGCTCTGCGTCGCGTCAGTTGCTTTTGCGCAATCAGTCACTTCCACAACGAACGAGATCGGAACGAATGTTTACCTGATTGACCTGCCCGCCGCTTTGCAGCTTGCGGGCGCGCAAAATTTGGACGTGCGAATCGCGCGCGAAAGGCTCGTCGAGGCGAAGGCCAATAATGACAGTGCGATGCTTCAGTTTTTCCCGTGGTTGAGTGCCAGTGTCACTTACCGGCGGCATGACGACCTGATTCAAGACACGACTGGCAACATTCTCGAAGTCCATAAACAGTCCTACGCGCCGGGCGGTGCGTTGGTAGGTCAGTTGGACCTCGGCGACGCCATTTACAAAAAGCTTGCGGCGAAACAACTCCAACACGCCGCCGACCACGCCCTCGAAGCCCAACGTCAAGACAGCATCACAGCGGCAGCTCAAGGCTATTTCGATTTGGCCTTCGCACAGGCCGCAGTCAGCGTGGCCACGCAGGCGGTGCGGATTTCCACGAACTACGAAGCGCAGTTGCAATCGGCGGTGGAGGCCGGCATCGCCTTCAAAGGAGATTTGCTCCGCGTCTCGGTGCAGGCGGAGCGCAACCGGCTGGCGCTGCGTCAGGCAAGCGAACAGCAACGGCTGGCCGCAGCGCGTCTCGCTCAAACGCTCCATCTTGACCCCGCAGTTGAACTGGTGGCTCGCGACACTGATCTTGCGCCGATTACCCTCGTGGAAACCAACGCGACTTTGAAGGCGTTCGTTCAGCGGGCGATTTCAATGCGCCCTGAGTTGAAGCAAGGCCAGGCGCTCGTCGAAGTCGCCAGAGCGAACAAGAACGGCGCGGTTTACGGCCCGCTGATTCCGTCCATCGGTGCTTCCGCTTTCGCTGGCGGCTTGGGCGGCGGCCAGAATGGCGACACCGGGAACTTCGGCTCGCAACAGGATTACTTCGTCGGCATCGGCTGGCGCATCGGGCCGGGTGGCCTGTTCGATTTCAGTCGCCAAAAGTCCGCGAAGGCGCGTCTGAATTCGACCCGCATCGGTGCGGAAAAACTCCATGACGAAGTTGTCCGGCAGGTCGTGGAAGCGTTCACCCGGCTGCAATCGCAGTCCGAACAAATCAGCATGGCGCGGCGCGGGTTGACCGCCGCCGAAGAAGGGCTGCGTCTGGCGCAGCAGCGACAGGAATTCGGAGTTGGAGTGGTGCTGGAGAACATTCAATCCGAACAGGACTTGACCCGCACCCGCAGCGATTACCTCAAGGCCATCGCCGAATTTAACAAGGCGCAGTATGGGCTTTCCAAGGCGGTCGGTGTGTTGTCCGTATCCCGGTGAATCAACAGGAATGATTGTTTCGAATGGCTATTTAGAGTAGAAACAGGTCAAACATCAACGATGACCGAATTGCCGCTAAAAGTCGGTGAACTCGCGGCCCGCGCCGGTGTCGGCGTGCAGACGCTGCATTATTACGAGCGACTCGGTCTGCTGCCCAAACCAGACCGCACCGCATCGAACTACCGGCTTTATCCTCCGGCATCGCTCCGCCAGGTTCAGTTTATCAAGAAAGCCCAAGCCCTCGGATTCACTTTGGAGGAGATAAAAGAAATTCTCGGCCTGCGCGAGCGTGGCCGTGCTCCCTGCCGCCGCGTTGCTGACGTGGCCCGGCAGCACTTGCGGGAACTGGACGCGCGCATCGCGGCGCTGCGGGAGTTTCGGAAATCCCTGGCAGCCGTCGTGCCCAAATGGGAACGGGAAACCTCGCGGCAACGAGCGTGCGCGGGCGAGTTCTGCGATTTGATCGAGCAACTGACTGTGAGGGAACCCGCTCCCGCTGCTGGCAAAAAACCGGCAAAAAAGAATGCTTCCTTGCAAGACTAAGATTGATAATATATTCAAGGTTTGTCCGCTTAATGCGATCAAGCTCTGATCATGACATCGCGCCCGATCAAGATGGCAGTCGTGCTCCTGCTGGGATTCGTCCTGACCTGGCAGGGTGTCTTCGCATCGTCCGCCCGCCAGGGCGCGACCGCGCAGGGGGCGCGGCAGAGTTGCTGCTGCACGGGTTGCGACCACAAGCATTGCGCGACCCCGGCGTGCTGCGTGAAGCGCGACGCGCCTTCCGCCCCGGTCGCCCCGGCTTCTCTCCCTTCGGCTTCACAAAATGAATTTCACGCGCTGGTAGCCTCGGTCGTTTCGATGCTCACACTGCCCTCTCGCCCGACGGGCGATTTGCCCGCTTGCGCCCCTTTGTCCGCTCCGGTCACTTCGATTCCGCTTTTCCAGCGGAATTGCAGTTACCTTCTCTGACCTTCCGCCTTCCCCAGTCGCGGTGTGCCCAAACGCGGCGCACGTCGTTCCCTTTTCCCGGTTCAATTTGTCTCGACAGGTTCAGTCTATGAAAATTTTGACAACACTCTCCCTGATTTGTGCCAGCGCCTTGACCGCACTGGCGGAAGTCCGTCCCCCTGCGGTCGCGGAAACCCGCGTGTTCTCGCTCGATCAAGCAGTCAGCCAGGTGTTGAGCAACAGCCCGGCGCTCGCCGCCGCGCGGTTCAAGTGGCAGGCCATGCAGGAACGTCCGGAGATCGTCCGGGCGCGGCCCGACCCGATGCTGACTTATGGTTACTGGTTTCAGAACGTCGAGACCCGCGTCGGCGCGAACAATCAGCGGGTGGGCGTGGCGCAAAAAATCCCGTTCTTCGGGAAGCGCTCGTTGGCCGCGAACAAGGCCGGCCAGGAAGCCCGGCTCGCGATGTGGGAGTATCAGACGCTGGCGCGCGATTTGGTCCTGCGCGCCAAGCTCGCTTACTTCGACCTTTACCGGGTTGACCGTTCGCGGAAAATCCTCACGGCTCAACTGGACCTGCTCGATCCCATCGTCCAGACAGCGCAAAGCCGTTACGAGGCGGGCCGGGCCAAGCAACCGGACGTGCTCAAGGCGCAGGTCGCCACGACGGAGATTCAAAACCGTCTGCTGGATTTGACACAGCAGCGAATGGCGGCACTGGCCCGGCTCAACGCGTTGCGCAACGCCCCGCCGGAAACCGAACTGATCGTTTCCTCCAGACTCGACCTGCCGTCTTTGCCCCCGCGCGCGGAGGCGTTCGAGATCGCCGAGGCGTATCGCCAGGAACTCCAGGCCGCTGGCGTCGCCATCCAGCGTGACGAACTCGCGCTGGCATTGGCGAAGAGGAATCGCTGGCCGGATTTCACCTTCGGCGTGGATTACACGCAGGTTAATCCCAACATCTTTCAAAACCCGCCCGACAACGGGAAGGACGCGGTGCAGGGCTTCGTCTCCATCAACGTGCCGCTTTGGTTCGGAAAACTGAAAGCCGAACGGCGCGAAGCGGAGAACCGGCTTGCGGCGAGCCACGCGGCGGAGGCGAACGCGCGGAACACGGTTTTGTCCGAGGTGCAGGACGCCTGGTTTCGCGCCCAGGTCAGTCGGGATCAGGTGACGTTGTATCAAACCTCGCTGTTGCCGCGCGCGGAGCAGGCCTTCGAGGCATCGCGCGCCGGTTACGAAACCGCGAAGGTGGGTTTCATTGACTTGCTCGACAGCGAGCGGGCGCTGCTGAATTTCCGGCTGGGTCTGGTGATGAGCGAAACCGATCTGGCCAAGGCGCTCGCGCTTTTGGAACGGGCGGTTGGCGTGGACCTGGGTGATATTTCAAAATGGAGACCGATCGATCAAGGAGAAGAACAGCCATGAACTCGAACTTTCGCCCACCGGGTGAATTCCCCACCGCAAGCAATATGAATCCATCAACGAGCGCAAAGATCATCGCGGGGTTGGCGGCGTCCGGGAGCGTGATCCTTGCGCTGTTGTTGTTGGGCGGTTGCTCAAAAAAGGAAGCCGAGACGTCATCCACGTCCGGTGACCCGTCCAACATGGCCGGCATGGATCACGCGACCCATGACGGCAAACAGCTTTATCAATGCTCGATGCATCCCAACATCGTCTCGGAAAAATCCGGCACGTGCCCCATCTGCGCGATGGATTTGCAGCCGGTCCGTCAGGTCAAAGCCGAAGGCATCCCCGGACGCGCCGCAGTCCAACTGAGTCCCTTGCAGGAGCAGCTCATCAACCTCCGCGTCACGCCGGTCCGCTCCGCTCCGGCCACAAAGACCCTCCGTGCCGTGGGCGTCATCACCTATGACGAGACGCGCCTCGCCGACGTGAACAGCAAACTTTCGGGTTGGGTGGAGACGCTTTACGTGGACAAGCCCGGCCAGTTCGTCGAGACCAACCAACCGTTGCTGGCGCTCTACAGTCCGGACCTTTATTCCGCGCAGCAGGAGTATTTGCTGGCGCTTCAGCAGGCCCAAAAGCTCGAGCACGAACATTCGGCCGTCCGAGGCGGCCAGTTGCAAGAGTTCATGCAGGTCAATCGCCGGGGCACGGAATCGCTGCTGCGGTCGGCCCGAAAACGGCTTGAACTTTGGGACATCAGCGCCGCGCAGATCAAGGCGCTGGAGCAAGCGGGCCAGCCGGAGGACACGTTGGAGTTGACCGCCCCAACCCGCGGTTTCGTGGTGAACAAAAACGTTTTCCCAAAGCAGATGATTCAGCCCGGAATGGTGCTGTATCGCATCGCGGACCTGTCCACCGTCTGGCTGGATGCCGCCGTTTACGAGTCTGAGTTGCCGTTCGTCAAAGTCGGGCAATCGGCCACCGTCACCGTGGATGCGTATCCGGGCCAGACCTTCATCGGCGAGGTCGCTTTCATTTATCCTTACCTCGAACAAAAAACCCGCACGGCGAAAGTGCGGCTGGTTTTGGATAATTCCGAGCACCTGCTGAAGCCCGCCATGTATGGCAACGCCGTCCTCACGCAGGATTTGGGCGAACAACTCCTCGTGCCGGCGGGCGCGGTCTTCGACACTGGCAAACGCCAGTATGTCTTCGTGCAAAAAGAACCCGGTCTGTTCGTTCCGCGGGAAATCCAGCTTGGGACAAGGACGGACGACCATTTCGTCGTGACCCAAGGCGTGGCGGCCGGGGACAAGATCGTTGTTGACGGCAATTTCCTGCTCGACAGCGAAAGCCAGTTGAAGGCGGCGGCCAGCGGCTCGACCGAGGCTGCTTCGCCGCCAGAGCAGGCACACGAACACCCGGCCGCGGCGATTCCGCTGCCTGCGGAGAGTCGCGAACTCTTCGCACCGTTGATCACGGATTACCTCACGATTCAGAGCGCGCTGGCGCGGGACAGCACGGACGACGTTCCGGCCGCGGTCGCCCGCATGATCGAGCAGACCGAGTCCATCCTCGGCTCGGATGTCGCGCCACCCGGGAAGTTGAATGAATATCGCGCCGGCCTCACCAACCTCAACGAACGGCTATCGGACTTGACGGCGACGGAGCTGGATGAAGTGCGCACGCAGTTCGGCCACTTCAGCGAGGCCTTGGTTTCACAATTGGCTCGCTTCGCTCCGCCCCTGCAAGAACCACTGATCGTGGCGAGTTGTCCGATGTGGAAACAATCGCCCGGGCGCTGGCTGCAATCCGGCCCGGAGCTTAAAAACCCGTTCATGGGGCTGAAGATGCTTACCTGCGGCGAGACACAGATGGTCATCGGGGAGGGCAGGTCAGATGATTAACGCCCTTATCTCCTGGTGCGCGCGCAACAGCTTCTTCGTTCTCATCGGCACGATTTTCCTCCCCGCGGCGGGCGTGGTGGCCGTGCGCGAGGTGAAGCTCGATGCTATCCCCGATCTTTCGGATGTGCAGGTGATCGTCTTCACCGAATGGCCGGGCCGCGCGCCCACGCTCGTCGAGGATCAAGTGACCTACCCGATCGTCAGCGCGCTCGCCGCCGCGCCCAAGGTGAAATACGCCCGTGGGCAAACATTTTTTGGGCTGTCATTCGTCAACATCATCTTCGAGGACGGCACGGACATGTATTGGGCGCGCTCCAGGGTGCTCGAATATATGAACCAGGCCAAGGGCAATCTCCCCGCGGAAGTGAACCCCGTGCTCGGGCCGGACGCGACGGGTGTGGGCTGGGTCTATGAATACGCCCTGATTGATGAAACCGGGCAGAACAGTCTGGCGGATTTGCGTTCGTATCAGGACTGGACCTTGCGTTACTACCTCCAAAACACGCCCGGCGTGGCCGAAGTCGCCAGCATCGGAGGCTACGTCAACGGTTACCAGATCGAGATCGATCCAAACAAGTTGCTCGGCTACAACATTCCGCTGGGCAAGATCATCGCCGCCGTTCGCAAGTCCAACAACGACGTGGGCGGACGCGTCATCGAGTTTGGCGAGACCGAATACATGGTGCGGGGCCAGGGGTATATCGAAAGTCTCGACGACATTCGATCGATCGTCATCGGCTGGGACGACCAGGGCACTCCCGTGACGATTGGCCAGGTGGCGAACGTGCATCGGGGGCCGGACATGCGGCGGGGACTGCTGGAAGTGGACGGGAAGGGCGAGGCCGTCGGCGGCATCGTCGTCATGCGCTACGGCGAGAACGCCCTCAAGACCATCAATGCGGTGAAGGAAAAACTGGAGGCGATCAAACCGGCGCTGCCGCCCGGCGTCAAAATCGTCACCGGGTATGACCGCTCCAGTCTGATTCTGCGCGCGATCGCCAATCTGCGCTCCACGCTCGTCGAGGAAATGATCGTGGTCAGTCTCGTGATCATCCTCTTCCTCTTCCACTTTCGCAGCGCGCTCGTCGCCATCATCGCCCTGCCGCTGGCGGTGCTCTTCAGTTTCATTCCGATGACGCTGCTGGGCGTCTCCTCGAACATCATGTCGCTGGGCGGCATCGCCATCGCCATCGGCGCGATGGTGGACGCCTCGGTGGTCCTGATTGAGAATGCCCACAAGTGGCTGCGCCGCTGGGAGCACGCCAAAGCCAGCGGCGGCAGGGACGAGTTTGATCGGGAACTGGCGGCCCTGGATCGCACGGCGGTCATCATCAAGTCCGCACAGCAGGTCGGGAAACCACTCTTCTTCTCCCTGTTGGTGATCGCCGTGTCGTTCCTGCCCGTCTTTGCCCTTGAGGCGCAATCCGGCCGGTTGTTCAAGCCGCTCGCGTTCACCAAGACCTTTGCCATGGGTTTCGCCGCCGTGCTATCGATCACGTTGGTGCCCTTGCTGCTCATGCTGTTTATTCGCGGCAAAATCCCGGACGAAAATCGCAACCCGGTGAACCGCCTGCTCATCTGGATCTACCGGCCGTTCGTCGCGCTCGCGCTGCGATTCCGCTGGCTGATCATCGGCGTCGCGCTGCTCGCACTCGCAGCGACCTGGTTTCCCTTCCGGCAGATTGGCTCGGAATTTATGCCGCCGCTCAATGAAGGCTCGCTGCTCTACATGCCGACCAGTCCGCCTGGCATGGCCATCAGTGAGTCGCGGGAAATTCTTCAGCGCCAGGATGCGATCATTGCGAAGCTGCCTGAAGTCGAACGGGTCTTCGGCAAGATTGGTCGTGCGCGAACGGCCACCGATCCCGCGCCGCTGTCCATGGTGGAGACCGTCATCACGCTGAAACCCGAGGCGGAGTGGCGGCCCGGCATGACCTTCGACAAAATCAAGGAGGAGTTGAACAAGGAACTGCCCATTCCCGGCATGCCCGCCATCTGGTGGATGCCGATTCAGACGCGCATCGAAATGCTGGCCACCGGCATTCGCAGCCAGATCGGCATCAAAGTGCTGGGGCCGGATCTGGGGGAGATTCAAAAAATCGGCGAGGCGATCGAGAGGCTGCTCAAGACCGCGCCGAACACGGCCTCGGTGTTCGCCGAGCGCGTGACTGGCGGCTATTACGTGGACTTCAAGGTGAACCGTGAAGCCATCGCGCGCCATGGGTTGACGGTGGATGACGTGAACGACGTGATCGAGACAGCCATCGGCGGAAAAAACATTTCCTCCACCGTGGAAGGCCAGCAGCGGTTTCCCATCAACGTCCGCTACGCCCGCGATTTCCGCAGCGATCTGCCCGCCCTGCGCCGCGTGCTGGTGACCACCCCGATGGGGACCCAAATTCCCGTGGGACAACTGGCCGACATCAACCTCACCACCGGCCCGCCCATGATCCGCAATGAAAACGGAACCAAGGCCGGCTTCGTCTTCGTGGACACCTTCGGCACCGACCTCGGCTCCTACGTGGCGAATGCGAAGCAGCTCATCGCCGGGAACATCCAGTTGCCGCCCGGCTACTTTCTCGAATGGGGCGGACAATTCCAATACCTGCTCAAGGCTCGCGAGACGCTCAAGCTGATCATCCCGCTGACCCTCATTCTGATTTTTTTGCTCATCTACATCGAGTTCCGCAATGTCACCGAGACGCTGATCATCCTGTTGAGCATTCCCTTCGCGCTGGTGGGCGGCGTGTGGCTCCTTTGGTCGCTGGACTACAATTTCAGCGTGGCCGTCGCGGTGGGTTTCATCGCCCTGGCGGGGGTTGCCGCCGAAACGGGCGTGGTGATGATCGTCTATCTGGACGAGGCCTGGGCCGAGGTCAAAAAGCGCATCGCCCGGCCATCCATGCGCGATCTCACCGCCGCCATCATGGAAGGCGCCGTTGCGCGCGTGCGCCCGAAAATGATGACCGTTTCGACCACGATCATTGGGCTGCTCCCCGTGATGTGGAGTGTGGGAAGCGGTTCCCAGGCCATGAAGCGCATCGCCGCGCCAATGGTCGGGGGCATGGTCAGTTCGACCCTCCTCACCCTCATCATCATTCCGGCAATCTATTCGCTCTGGCGCAGCCGCGAGGTGCTGACGGAAGACTTGCCCGAAACGGAGGAATTGCCCAAAACGACCGGCGACACGAAGAAGCGTGGAGGCTGGCAGGTATGGCTCGCAGCGCTCGTGCTCTGCACCGCGCTGGTTGGCGGTTGGTTTCTCTGGAAGGGTGGCGGATTCGGCGAAGCAAAACTCACGGAACGCATCCTGAGCGAGCAGGTCGGCGATTATCGCATCGAAATCTTCGGACGGAAGCCGCAATTCAGCGCCGGCAATAATCCGGTGCGCGTCGAGGTGAAAGACCCTGCGACCAGCCAGTTGGTCGATGCCGGCACGGTGACGCTGCGGCTCAACATGGACATGCCCGGAATGCAGATGCAGGCCGACGGCGTGTTGCACAAGGGTGAATCGCCCGGCATTTATACCGGGACGATCAGGGTCGGCATGGCCGGGGAGTGGATTGGCCGGATTGGCTACGAAGGTCCCGAAGGAATGGAGCAGAAGGCGATCACGATAGAGGTCAAGCAATGAAGGTCAGGAAGACTTGGCGCCGCGCCTGGTTCTGCGATTTGATCGAGCAGTTGATCCGCAAGCAACCCGTTCCCGCCGCTGGCAAAAGAAAATCAAAAAGCCCCTTGACCCTCTAGCCAAGTAGAGGCCGTAGCTTTGCCCAGAAACTGAAAACGGAAAAGTTTATGGACAAATCGAAAACTCTGCAAAAAGCGACATTGGGCGGGAGTATCCTTGCCGCCATCACCGCATCCCTTTGCTGCATCGGGCCACTGGTGGCAGTGGCTTTGGGGGCGGGTGGTTTTGCCGCGTCCGCCGTGTTTGAAAAGTGGCGGCCCGTGTTTTTGGGCGTGACCTTCGCGTTACTCGCGCTGGCTTGGTATCTGACCTATCGGAAACCGAAAACCGCCTGCGAAGAAGGCTCGGCCTGCGCGACCAAACCCGTTTCCAAATGGAACAAGATGGTTCTGTGGTTTGCGACAGGTGTCGTTTTGATCATGGCGGCATTTCCGAGTCTCTCCTCCGCGAGTCTCTCCTCCGCGATTCTCCGAGGAAGCCAACGTCCCATACCGGCGGTGGTCGCCGGCCCGAACAGCGCGATCCTGAAGGTCAAGATACCGAGCATGGACTGCGCGGCGTGCGCCGTCAGCATTCAGGCGAAGTTGCGCAAGCAAAGCGGTATCGAGAACGCGGAAGTCAGTTTCGCCACCAAAGAGGCCGTGGTGCAATACGACGCCACCAGATTGTCGCCCGAGAAAATCATCGCGGCGATTGATGAAACCGGGTTCAAAGCCGAACCCTCAAACAAATAGTGAAAATCAGCACCACCGCCATGTCAGACTGTTGCTCAATCAAATCTCCCGCTGAAACGACCTTGGCCGAAACGGCAAAGGCGGGAACGAATGCCTGCCCGAAATGTGGTCAGCCCGGCAAGTCCGTCGAATCGAAAACGCTTAAACAAATGGTCCAGCCGCGGCATCTGGAAGTCGTCAACAAACCGGGCTTTCTGTTCTGCCGGTCGGCGAATTGCGAGGTCGTTTATTTCCATCCTGACGGCAACTGTTTGCGGAAGCCCGATGTGCGCGTGCGCGTAGGACTCAAGGAAACCGAAGATCCCGTGCCCATCTGCTACTGCTTCGGCTTCACGGAAGCGATGACGGTCGAGGAAATTCAGGCGACGGGAAAATGCGCCATCCCGCAACGCATCACCGCCGAAGTGAAGTCCGGCAATTGCGCCTGTGAGATTCGCAATCCGCAGGGCTCGTGTTGCCTGGGCAACGTCAATGCCGCTGTAAAGGAGGCAATGAAGGGCGCGGCGGCGCACTGTTTTCCATGAAAGTCCCCGGATTGAAACCCGCCCAGGGCTTCTCGGATCGGGCCGATATCCAGACCTTTTTCGACCTTCAATCCGCGGACGAATCCTGACAGCCTCAAATGCACGACCTCGAGAGGTATCCGGTTGCGCATGAAAACCAAAAACATCGCCACCCGTGGGAGCGGGGCGCTTGCGGCCCTGATGCTCGGGCGGATGCGCGTCCTTGCCGATGCCGGACCTTGGCGGAGGGGCCTGGAGAGCAAACGCCTGCTGGCTCATTCTAATCTCACCAATTCGTCAACGAGCGCATCGCCGCTAAACGCCCCACCAGCCTGGACGCCGCGACCAGCGCCGCCCTCACCGCCTGGGAATCTCTCATCGATGTCACCCCCGCCGAAAAAAGTTGTATCAATCGCTCCGCGCGCCATCCTTATTCCATCATGAAACTTCTCTCGATCACCATTGCCTTTCTTGCCCTTTGTCTCTCCTCCCGCGCCGAGGAGACGGTCGCGACGAAGCTGCTCAAGGAGCGATCGAAGGATCTTCTCCCCACCGTCACACGGGTTTCCAAGTCGGTGTATTGTGCCTCCGGCTACAGCCCGGCGAACATCTCGATGATTGTCGGAACCAATGGCATCGTGATTGTGGATACCGGGATGTTTCCCGATGACGCGCGAGCAGTGATGAAGGAGTTCCGCAAAGTGACTCAACTGCCGGTCACAGCCGTCATCCTCACCCACGGTCATGGCGATCACACAGGAGGTTTAGGTGCATTTATGGAGGCCGGCCCGAACGGAGCGAAGCCAGCCGTCTATGGTCGCTCGCCTTTCAATACGGAGGGCGGCGCGTTTCAGTCATCGGGACTGACGATCAATCGCGTCCGCGGAGCTCGACAGGGAGGCTTCCTGCTGACCCCGGAGAATCGCATCAACAACGGAATCGCCCCGGCGGTGTATCCTCCGAAGGATCGCAATATTTTCGACGGCGGTACCGCCCAACCGACGGATACGTTTGGCGACGAGCGGAAGAAGATAGCCGAGGCAGGCTTGGAATTAGACCTGGTCGCAGCTCCCGGCGAAACTTCCGATGAGCTTTACGTGTGGTTTCGGGAGGAGAGTCGTTTTTACCGGCGACAACTTCTATCGGTCCTGGCCGAACCTCTATGCCATCCGGGGCGCCGCCTATCGCGATGTGCTCGATTGGATTCACAGCCTCGACATGATGCTCGCCGAAAAGCCGGCGCATGCCGTCCCTGGACACACCCTCCCCTTAGTTGGCGAGGCGGAGACGACGGAGGTGCTGGGTAACTACCGCAAAGCCATTCGCTATGTCTTCGACGCCACGATTGCCGGTATGAACCAGGGAATGACGCCCGACGAGTTGGTTCACACGGTGAAACTGCCCCCGGAACTCGCCTCACAGGATTACCTCATGGAATTCTACGGGAACGTCGAGTGGGCGGTTCGGTCCATCTTTGCGGGCACTCTGGGATGGTTCGACGGCAATCCGACGCATCTCTTTTCGCTGCCAATAGCGGAGGAGGCCAAGCGCATGGCTGAACTCGAGGGCGGCGTTGAACAACTCCAAGCTCGTGCGCGCAAGGCGCTGGAGGCGGGAGACGCCCAGTGGTGCGCGCAATTGTGCGACCATCTCATCGCGCTGGACCCGAAATCGAATTGGTCAAAATTGTTAAAGGCAGATGCGCTCGAAGTGCTCGCGGAGCACTTGGTGACCGCCACCGGCCGGAACTACTACCTTACCGTCGCGCAACAACTTCGCGCAGACTTGGGCGAATAGTGACCTCAATCTCGTTACCCGACAAAATCAACACAACTGAAAAACAACAATGAAAGCCATTGCCTACAAAACACCGAGACCAGTTTACCGCGAGAATGCCTTGCAGGCCATCACCCTGGAGACACCCTAAGGGCAGGCTGCGCGAACAACGCTGTTCCGCCGAGGTTGCGTCTGCCAGAGGCGGCCTCCATTTGGTTGAGTGAGATCGATGGCTTCACGGCCCTGCTTCCCAGCCCCCAGCCGCTGCTACTCGTAACTGCCGGCGGTAACGTGCCGGAAATAGACCGTGATAATGGCGATCAAAATCAGCGCGATGGCCACGATCGTGAGCAGCGGAATTCGCTGCGGCTTCCGGTAAGCCATGCCGCTGATGGAAGCCAGGCCGAGCCAGCAAACCAGCTTCACGATGACCCACCACGGGAAACCCACCTTCATCGTGGCCACCAACCCGAATCCGCCGATCAACATCAGCAGAGCCAAGATGCCGGTAATCATGCCGGTCTTCCTCCGGTTTTTGGGATCGGGATTGGCGAACGTCTGAAAAATGAAGGCGGTCAGCAGAACCATCGAAGCCACATGCAATACTTGGTAGATTTGTAATTTCATTGCGGTAAGCCTGACGCATCATGCGTCGTTCGGCCATTCAAACCAGTCAAAACAATCGAACCAACCAATAAGCCGCGCCCGAAAGCAGCGCCGCGCAGGGCAGAGTAATAATCCACGAAGCGAGCACGCCCAACACCGGCTTCCATTTGGTCTGGCCAGTGACGATGCCCATGCCGAGCAGCGAGCCGACGCTCACATGCGTCGTGCTCACAGGCAAACCGTGAACACTGGCCGTCGTGACGAGCAATGCCGTTGATAGGTTGGCGGCGAATCCCTGGCCCGCATTCATGCCGGTGATTTTGTGACTCATCGTTTCGGCCACACGCCGCGCGTTCAGCAGACCACCGACTGCGATGGCAATGGCCACGGCGCCGAGTCCCCAGCGAATATCGAGAGCCGAAGCTACGAGCAGCAGCGCGGCAATTTTTGGGGTGTCGTTCAATCCGCGCGCGAAGCTTACTGCGCCCGCGCTCAAAAAATGCAGTGAGTCAAGCAAGCGCCCGGCGTTCATTCCCAGCACCGACCCAGCGTAGCGTTGGGTGCATGCCAAAGGATTGTCCACAGCCACTGAGATTGTCGGCAAAGTCTGCGCCGCGAAAACGCCATTGGGCTGTGGCAGCGGCAACACCAGTTGCTCGACCCCGGCGCAGACACACATCTCTTTCGTCAAGCCGAGTCGAAGTCGTGCGAAACGGAAAGCGACATAGATCGCTCCACCGGTGGCGACGGCCAGCAACGGGCTAAGAAACAGTGGCATCACGAAAGCTTTCCCAAGCACGGCGAAGTTGATTCCACCGCTCGCGGCGACCAGACCCGCTCCAACCAATGCGCCCGTCAGTCCGTGCGTGGTGGAAATCGGGAAACCGAGCAAAGTGGCGAGAATCACCGTCGCCCCCGCACCAAAAGCGACGGCCAGCACGAATTGCGGCGACGCGATGAGCGCGTCCGGCACGAGACCTTTGCCGGAAAACTTTTTGAGCAAGGTCTGCGCGAGAAAAAGCGCTGCGACACTGCCCGCGAGCGTGGCAAACGTGGCCCATGAAATCGCGGTGCGGTAGCCACAGGTGCGACTTCCGAACAGGCTGCCGACACCTTTGAAGTTGTCGTTTGCGCCGTTGGAATAAGCGAGAAAACAGACAGCCAAAAAAAATGAGTGTGCTCAACATCAGCAACAGCCTCCATTGCCACCGTCACAACACTTCGATGGCTCGGTGGTGGCGTTATATTTCATTCCCTTCGTCTCACGCGGGTGACGGAGTCTGGCAGGAGCGCACTCATAAGGCGTGGCTTCTTCCAGTTTCACCGGCATGCGGGGTTCGATGAACTCGAAGAATTCGGCATACAGCGGATCATGATATTGGTTTGCCGCCGCTTCGTAATCCAGAGCTTCGATATTGCCTGTGTGTCTTGTGGGAGATACCGTTGAGGAGGATATTTGTGTCATGTCTTTGTCGTTTTCAGAATTTTTTCCGGTTTCACATGCACATCGGAAGGCAAGGAGATTCCTTACAACTAGAAAGTTTTTGTAAGGATATGTGCGGGGCTGCGAAGTTGAAGTAGAAATGACTGTATCCAAGAACGGAAGCTGAAAAAAACTCCAATCGAATTGAAAGACAAGATAATGGTTATGAGCAGAACGATAAATTGCCAGTTATGCGGGCATGATGTGCCCGAGGAATACTTGAGCGACCACCAAAGAACGGAAACCCGAGAGATCATTCAATATACTGGGTCTTGATCAAGCGGCGCAACCCGGATTGGGTCGAGGAGAATGGAACATGCAAGAAGTGTTGGGACTATTACAGGAGTCTCGAAGACTGATAACATGAAAGAATCCAATCAAGGCTCTTCGGATGGCGGAAAAATCGGACTCGATGAGAGTCAGCGCAGGAAAAAGTTCGGACTCGCCAAGAAAATTGTGTTGTTGGCTGTCGTGGCAGGTCTTTTTGCAGCCGCCTATTCGATGTTTGGCGAGAACCTGTCCTTGCAAAGCCTGGCCAGGAAAGAGACGGGCCTGCGACAGTACCAGCAGGACCATCCGGTGCTGGTTTACGGAGCGGCGTTCGCGGTCTATGTCACGGTGACTGCCCTCTCGCTTCCTGGAGCCGCCGCGATGACACTCATCATGGGCTGGTTCCTGGGATCATGGCGCGGGTTGTTTCTTGTGAGTTTCGCTTCCACGGCCGGCGCGACTCTGGCATTTTTGTTTAGCCGCTACCTGCTGCGGGACACCATACAAAACCGATTTGGCGCCCGGTTGGAGTCGTTCAACGAGGCGCTCCGGCGCGAGGGCGCCTTTTATTTGTTTACGCTTCGGCTCATTCCGGTTGTCCCTTTTTTTGTGATTAACCTCGTCATGGGGCTGACTCCGATGCGCGCCAAAACGTTTTGGTGGATCAGCCAAGTGGGCATGCTTCCGGGAACTGTGGTTTTTGTCTATGCCGGATCAGCGGTACCCAGCCTGCAAATCTTGGCCGACAAGGGAGCAGGAGGAATCCTTTCTCCTCAGTTGCTTGCCGCTTTTGTGATTTTGGGAATTTTCCCAATTCTCATCAAAAAGATTATGGCCGGAATCCGTCCGGCAATCTGAATCCTGAAATGCGAACTCGGAATCAGAGCGGCGAGCCAGCCAATCCGCCGAGATTTTCCACTAAAGAACGGCTTGTAACAAATCGATCCACACACATCAAAATGAGCGACTTTCCCCAACTTCAACCAAGAGATAAATACAATCAGGATCTGGAAAACAACGTTCACCCGCCTGCTTGGGCAAACCCCAGACCCGCCGGACGATATAATCTCGTGGTCATTGGCGGCGGGACCGCAGGCCTGGTCACTGCGGCGGGCGCCGCCGGGCTGGGGGCAAAGGTGGCACTGATCGAGCGCGCCCTCTTGGGTGGTGACTGCCTCAATGTGGGCTGTGTTCCTTCCAAGGCCATCATCAGCAGCGCCCGGGCGGCGGCGGCGGTCCAGGGCTCCGGAAAGTTTGGCGTTGAAATTGGGGAGGGATGCAAAGTCAACTTTGGCGCGGTCATGGAACGGATGCGGCGGCTCCGCGCCGGCATCAGTCCGCACGACTCCGCGGCGCGCTTTCGTGATCTGGGGATTGATGTGTTCCTCGGCCAGGGCAAATTCCTCGACGCCGGCACTGTTGAAGTAGCAGGAGAAAAGCTGAGATTCAAAAGCGCCGTTATCGCGACTGGGGCGCGCGCGGCAGCGCCACCCATGCCTGGATTGGAGGAGGTGGATTATCTGACAAATGAAACCGTCTTCTCACTGACAGAACTTCCGAAACGTTTCGGGATTATCGGGGCCGGTGCGATAGGATGTGAAATGGCACAAACCTTTGCCCGATTCGGGTCCGAAGTCTTTCTCGTGGAATCCATGCACGGCGTCCTTCCCAAAGAAGATCAGGAGGCCGCCAACATCGTTCGGGAATCGTTGATCCGAGACGGAGTGACTCCGCTGTGCTGCGGCAAGCATCTGCAACTTTCCAAAGCCGCCGATGGCGGCGTGCGCCTCAAAGTGGAATCCCATGGCAAGGAATACGATCAAGTGGTGGATCAACTGCTAGTGGCCGTGGGCAGAGCGCCAAACGTCGAGGGACTTGAATTGGAAAACGCAGGTGTCGAATACAGCAAGAAAGGGGTCGTGGTGGATGACAATCTGAGAACGGCCAACCGGCGGATTTTCGCCGCAGGCGATATTTGTTCGCCTTACCAGTTTACCCACGCCGCCGATTTCATGGCGCGCATCGTTATCCAGAACGCCCTTTTCATGGGGCGAGCCAAGGTCAGCGCGCTTACGATTCCGTGGTGCACATACACCTCGCCTGAACTAGCACATGTCGGTCTGCTCCCCGCCGAAGCAAAGTGTCGAAACATACCGATTGATACCTTTACTCAGGAGTTGGCGAACGTCGATCGGGCGATCCTGGAGGAAGAGACCCATGGATTGGTCCGAATTCATGTAAAGAAGGGAACGGATCAAATCCTCGGGGCGACGGTCGTGGCCGCCAATGCCGGAGATATCATCAGCGAAATTACGTTGGCCATGACCCACGGTCTAGGCTTGAAGAAGGTCGGCAGCACGATCCACCCCTATCCGACGCAAGCGGAAGCGGTCCGGAAAGTGGGGGATTTATTCAACCGCACCCGGCTGACGCCGACTGTGAAGTCCGTCATGGCAAGATGGCTGTCTTGGACACGATAACGATCGAGCATGAACCGTGGACCGTACATACCGAATTGATACGAATTGTGCTTCGCCGATTGGGTTAATTCCGAACAAACAATGCTTTTGTGTGCCAATCTCGTAAACGTCTCAGCATTGCCGGGAAGCAGCGAGCTCGCCAGTGACTGAAACCAATTCAAATTCGCTCAAAATATCTTCTTCGTTCCCAGTCGGTAACCGCATTGTCAAAGGCCTCGACCTCCAACCGCGCGGTATGGACATAGAAATCGACCACGGAATCGCCAAACGCGCGCCGCGCCAGTTTGCTTTCGTGAAGCAACCCGGCCGCATCACGCAACGTTCTTGGCAAAGCCGCCAATTTCTTATCCACATAAGCGTTGCCCTCGTACGCTTCACCGCAATCGAGTTCCTCATCAATCCCGGCCATTCCCGCTGCGATCGTTGCCGCAAATGCGAGATACGGATTCGCGTCGCCCCCGGGCATCCGGTTTTCAATTCGGAACGAGTTCTTTTTCCCAACGATCCGGAATCCGACAGTGCGATTGTCATAGGACCAAGCCATTTTCGTCGGAGCCCAACTGCCTGATTGATATCGTTTGTAAGCGTTAATTGACGGAGCGAAGAAATAGCAAAGTTCGGGAGAATACTTCATCAAGCCACCAAGAAACTGGCGGAACAGCTTTGAACCCGCCGCTTTTCGAGCGTCCCAAAAGAGATTCTGACCGTTCTTCGCAAGGCTGACATGAATGTGGCAACTGCTGCCCACCTCGGATTCCGAAATCTTGGGCATGAACGTGATCGCCCTGCCCTGTTGCGCCGCGATTTCCTTGATGCCTTGCTTGAATAACACATGCATATCAGCCATCGGAACCGGACGATCGTACACGAAATTCACCTCATGCTGTCCCCTGCCCCATTCGCCCTTGCTCGATTCGACCGGAACGCCCGCTTCCGTCATCATGTTTCGAACTGCCCGCATCAGATTCTCCTCACGAGCCGGTTGCATCGTGTGGTAATCGACCCGGTAATCGCTCGCCGCCTCCAAATCACGATACCCAGCACGCGCCGCCTCCTGATAGCTGTTGTTAAACAGGAAAAACTCGAGTTCGCTGGCGATATTGCAGTCCGTTTTCCTGAACGCCAAAGAAGCGACTTGCCGTTTGAGCACAGATCGCGGCGCCTCTTCAACCAGCGTCCCGTCATCGTGACAATAATCGCACAACACCAGAACGGCCCCGGTTTGCCACGGAATCTTTCGCAATGTCGCATGATCCGGACGCATTTCGAAATCGCCGAAACCCTTTTCCCAATTCGCCACATTGAACCCGTCCATCGGGTCCATTTCAATATTCACGGTCAGCAGGTAGTTACAGCAGTGAGTGCCGTGTCCGGCGACCTGATCGAGAAAAAAACGGCCCGTGAATCGTTTTCCAATCAATCGGCCAAAGACATCGGGGAACACAACGATGACAGTGTCGATCTCACCGGCTTTGATTTTGGATTTAAGTTGGTTCAGCGTCATAAAGCCACATACACATTCTTCAACTCCGTATATCCTTCCATCGCGTGCATTCCCAAATCGCGCCCAATCCCGCTCTGTTTGAATCCGCCGAACGGCGCTTCTACATGGAGGCTGCTGTGGGAATTCACACTTAACACGCCGCTTTCCACGGCGCGGCTTACCCGAATGGCGCGCCGCAGATCGTTGGTCCAAATTGACCCGCTCAAACCATAAGGCGACGCGTTGACATCTTGGATCATTCGGGCTTCCTCCTCGAACGGAGTAATGCAGACCACGGGACCAAAAATCTCTTCGCGCCAGCATCGATCCTCTTTTCCGACCTCCAGCAAAACGGTCGGCTCCAAGAAATATCCTTTCGAAAAGAGCCTGCCTCCGCCGCAGGCGAACTTGTTTCCACGCGCGCGGGCGTCGGCCAAAAACTCTTCGACCACCACGCGTTGCCCGGAGGAAACCAACGGGCCAAGTTGTGTCTCGTCTTTTTCTGGATCGCCAACAACCAGTTTTCGCGTCGCATCGAGGAACACCTCAACGAACGCTTCAAAAATGCTCTTCTCCACGAAAACGCGGCTGCGGGCACAGCAATCCTGTCCTGTATTTGCAAACACGCTCATAGGCGACGATTCCGCGGCAAGACGCCAATCCGAGTCGGCAAACACTATGTTGGGCGATTTGCCGCCGAGCTCGAGTGAAATGCGTTTCAAATCCCGGGAAGCCAGCTCCATGATCCGCCGTCCGACCTCCGTTGATCCGGTAAAAGAGACTTTTCGAACAAGCGCATTCGTCACGAGCGCGTCGCCGATGGATGAACCGCTGCCAGGCAGCACCTGGAGCGCACCAGCAGGCAACCCTGCCGCATGCGCCAGTTCACCCAGCACAAGAGCCGTAAGCGGCGAAAGCGAGGCAGGTTTAAGCACCACCGAGTTGCCAGCCGCCAAAGCTGGCGCCACTTTCCAACACGCAATCGGAAACGGAAAATTCCACGGGACAATTGCCGCAACGACCCCCATGGGCTGGCGCAGAGTGAAGTCGAACCCGCCGCTGGCAACCGGAATTGTCTGTCCGCAAAACTTCCCGATTGCACCCGCATAGTATTCGAATACACGCGCGCCGAGAGCCGCTTCATCCCGCGCGTCGCTGATCGGCTTGCCGATTTGCGCACATTCAAGACGGGCGATCCGTTCGCTATTCTCGCGAAGAACTCGCGCGATCGAAAACAAGATTTCGGCGCGTTTCCCGGGTTTCATATCGCGCCAGGTCGAATGCCACACCTCCGAAGCAGACTGCACCGCGAAATTCACCTCTTCGACGCTCGCCGCCGCAACGTCGCAGAGGGGTTCCTCGGTGGCTGGGTTAATCAGCGTCGTTCGGTTTTTGGAAGCAGGATCGCGAAAAGCGCCGTTCAGAAAAGGTTCAGTAGGAAAGTTCATTATGACAAATCGCAGCAGAGTTAATCACTCGAATGGAGAGTCATTTTGGATTCAGGTTCGCTGGCTGCGCGCGTCTGAAGCCACCATTCGAATCGTGCCGGACTTGATGGCACAGGCGAACTCGATTGGCAAGATCGAAGCAAAAGCTCGAAACGGTCCGCAGATAAGGCATTTCGTCTATTTTAGGCGCGCGGATGCCCACATCCGCTCGGAAAGCGACAGACAAGTAATACCGCGCAACGTTCGCGGACGGATCGACTTCTTGTGATAGCCGGATATTCTGAGGATTCGACGCGCTACGCCGAAGGCATGACGAAATCCGCGCGAGACCGAATTAAACACACAATTAGAACCTTAACTTATTTCGCCTCCGAGATTCGACGATCGAATGAACCTCCGCGAATTCGCCGAGCAAGTTCTCTTTGGAAACTCGCTCGAATCAAAACTGAGACCGCCGCCCGCGATTGCCGATGATTGCCCGGGCGACGCGATTATCACTCCGTCGTTGCCGGGCAGGCCGGCGGAACTCGAGTTTTTCAAAGGCCGGTCCGGTTTCGAATTTCCAAGTCTGCAGCAACTCGATCAAGGCGATGTGCGCGGTCGATTACTTCATTTTTTCGCAAACCACGAGTTACTTGCCACGGAGCTGATGGCCCTGGCACTCCTGCGGTTTCCCGACGCTCCCAAGTCGTTTCGGCTCGGATTGCTTCAAACGCTCAAGGACGAACAAGTGCATACCCGCGTTTACATTGATCGAATGAAAGAACTGGGAGTCGCTTTCGGGCAATATCCAGTGACAGGATTCTTCTGGAGAACCATCTCGCGCATGAGCACGCCCCTCGATTACGTGAGCCATTTATCGCTGACATTCGAGCAGGCCAATCTGGACTATTCCAAATGGTATGCGGAACAGTTCAGAATTGCGGGTGATCCGAAAACGGAAGCCATCCTCGATCGAATTCATCAGGATGAAATCGGGCACGTCGGTTATGGGCTCAGGTGGTTTCGACGTTGGAAAGATCCTTCTCAGACAGATTGGCAGGCGTTTAAAAATCACCTGACACTGCCGCTTTCACCCAGTCGCGCGAAGGGAGCGCCGTTCAACGTGGAAGCGCGACAGAAAGCAGGGCTGAACTCCGAGTTTATTGACGAACTGTTCGTCTTTTCGAAATCAAAAGGACGAACTCCGGGAGTTTATCTGTTTAATCCCTATGCCGAATACCGGATTGGCAGGGGACGCGCATTCACTCCAAAAAGACATCAGGAAGCGTTGGCCCGCGATTTGTCGAATCTGCCTCAATTTCTCTGTCGAAAAGACGATGTTGTCCTGGTCCCGCGCAGGCCGCGAACCGCGTTTCTGTCTGGTCTAAAACGCAACACGTTCGAATTGCCTGAGTTTCAGGAACTCGATGAGTCCCAGATTCCTAATGAAAGCGATCTGCGCACACGAAAAATTGACGCTCTCCGTCCATGGGCTTGGAGCCCGGACAGCATCGAAACTTTAATGCCACTGCTTTCCAATCTGAATGGACCTGCAATGCCCATTCACAAAGAGTGGAATTCTCTTATTAAACCACTCTTTTCGAAATGCTGGAGCGCCGATCGCTTGAGCGAGTTCCTTAGCGAGACTTCGGATCGCGATTGGCTTTGCCCCGACTGGCATGCCGGCGTTTCAGTCTCCACTTATTCCGCCGCTCTCGACGCTATCAGGGCCATTCGTGCGCGGGGACACATTTCCGTTGTGGCAAAAGCACCTTTCGGTATGGCGGGAGCAAATATGTGCCGCCTCTGGGAACCGGCGTTGACGAACGCGCAAGAATCCTGGATTCGAAACACAATCCAGACGGACGGCGTGCTCGTGATTGAACCGTGGGTGGACCGGATTCTCGATTTCTCAATCCAATTCGAGATGAAGGAGTCTTCATTGCAGCTCCTTGGGATTGTTCGAGCCGAGAACGATCGCCGGGGACAGTATCAGGCATCCGTTTTTTCTCCGAATTTCACATTCGGCTTCGATCAATCACTGGCTGCTTTCGTGTCGGGAACAACCCAGAATCGCTTGAGGAATCTCGCGCGGAGCCTGGGCTCTTTTCTCGAACCCAGACTGAGGTCCGCAGGGTTCACCGGCCCATTGGGAATTGATGCGTTTGTTTATCGAGAGCAAAACCAGATGTTCCGCGCAAAGCCAATTGTGGAAATCAACCCGCGCTTCACAATGGGACGCGTCTTAATCGAGTTGATGAGATATGCGATGCCTGGACGAATCGGAATTTTCCAACTTGTCAATCGGAGCGCGCTTCGAAGGGAACAGTCCGCCTCGTTTGCGGACTACGCTCAAAACTTGCAGTACAGACACCCGGTCGAGCTGAGCGGACAGCCTAAACAGAAAATCGCTTCGGGAGCTGTGTGCCTAACCGATCCCGAGATGGCAGAGTGTTGTTTGGCTGTCTTCAAAGTTGGACGGAACTTTGAGGAACTGGCAAAGTCTCGTTAGGATCGGGCCGACCGGATCAACTCCCGGAGAACGTAGGGAAGGATTCCGCCGTGCTCGTAGTATTCAATCTCGATGGGCGTATCGATTCTGCATCGGACCGAAACTTCTTGTAAACTTTCATCCATCCGTAAGATCCGCAAAATGAGGTTCTGTTGCGGTTTCAATTCTGAATTGGCGCCGATCACGTCGTAAGTCTCGGTGCCGGAAAGATTCAGCGTCGTTGCATTGACTCCGTCTGGAAATTGGAGGGGCAGAACTCCCATACCCACCAGATTCGACCTGTGGATTCGCTCGAAACTTTGCGCCACAACCGCGCGAACTCCCATCAAGCGCGTTCCTTTCGCAGCCCAATCGCGCGAGCTGCCCGTCCCATATTCCTGTCCAGCAATGATGATCAAAGGCACTGCCGCAGCCTGATATTTGATCGCCGCGTCGAATATGCTCATCAGCTGCCCGTCCGGTTGGAACTTCGTAACTCCGCCCTCAGAGCCGGTGATCATCAGATTCTTGATTCGCACATTTCCGAACGTGCCTCGAGTCATCACACGATCGTTTCCGCGCCTCGATCCATAGCTGTTGAAATCAATCGGCGCCACCCCATTCTCCACCAAATACTTTGCGGCGGGAGAACCGCTTTTGATGCTCCCGGCGGGTGAAATATGATCGGTCGTCACAGAATCACCAAAAACCGCGAGCGCCTTGGCTCCCACGATTTCTGGGCTCGCCGAGAACTCCATGGAAAAACCTTCGAAAAACGGAGGTTCCTGAATATACGTGCTTTTTTCGTCCCACGCATAGACTTCCCCGGTCGGCGCCGGGATCTCGTTCCACATCGGGTTCTGTCCTGCAAAATCCTGGTAGAGTTTCCGAAAAATTTCCGGCGCCAATCCAATTTCCATTTGCTCCCGAATCTCGGTCAGCGTCGGCCAGATATCGCGCAAAAAGACCGGAGTTCCGTCGCTGCCCAAACCAATCGGTTCGCTTGTCAGATCGATATTCACACGGCCTGCCAAAGCGAAAGCCACAACCAGAGGCGGCGACATTAGGAAATTCGCTTTTACGCTTTGGTGCACTCGTGCTTCGAAATTTCGATTGCCGGAAAGAACACTGGCGGCGATCAAGTCCTTCGCGACAATTGCCTCTTCGATGGCGGAAGCAAGCGGGCCGGAGTTTCCAATGCAGGTCGTGCATCCGTAACCCACAAGATTAAAACCCAATTGATCCAAATACGGCTGCAGTCCGGTCTTTGCCAAATAATCGCTCACGACTCGGGATCCGGGCGCAAGCGATGCTTTGACCTCCGGCCTCACCGTCAATCCACGTTCAACAGCTTTCCTGGCAAGCAACCCCGCGGCAATCATCACGCTCGGATTGCTTGTGTTCGTGCAGCTTGTGATGGCCGCAATGACAACATCGCCCGTGCGGATTTCAACTTCGATCTCTCGATCCTCCGACCCGCTATCACCGGACGCCGGGGCAGGCGACGGACTACCTGCCAAATCCACAGGCGAGAGCGTTGGCGTGCCTTTCTTGCCATACCCACCGTCTGCAACAGGATTCGCCAAGAGCTCTTCCCATGTCCTCTTGAGAGAATTCAATTCGATCCGGTCTTGAGGCCGTTTGGGCCCCGCCACGCTGGGTGTAACATCGCCAAGATTCAGCTCCAAATCGACACTGTAATCCAACTGCCCTCGCCGCGGCATTCCAAACAGATCTTGCGCCCGAAAATAATTCTCGAATAGAGCGCATTGATCTTCCGTGCGACCGGTGGCGCGCAGATACTTGACAGTTTCCTCATCGACTGGGAAGTAACCCATCGTAGCTCCGTACTCTGGCGCCATGTTCGCGATCGTCGCCCGGTCAGCAACGGGCAAACTTGCGGCTCCAGCACCAAAGTATTCCACGAATTTTCCAACCACCTTCTCTTTCCGCAGCATCTGCGTAAGATGAAGAGCGACATCCGTCGCCGTAACGCCTTCGCGAATTGAGCCCGTCAAGTGCACTCCGACAACATCCGGCGTCAGGAAATAGACCGGCTGACCGAGCATTCCGGCCTCCGCCTCGATTCCTCCAACTCCCCAGCCGACGATTCCCAATCCATTGATCATCGTGGTGTGGGAATCGGTTCCAACCAAAGTGTCTGGAAAATAAAGTCCGTCCCGCAAGATCACGCCTTTGGCGAGGTATTCCAAATTCACCTGATGCACGATGCCAATTCCGGGTGGAACAACCTTGAAGGTTTCAAACGCCTGCATTCCCCATTTCAGAAACTGATACCGCTCCCGGTTCCGGCGAAACTCCATCTCCAGATTCTTTGTCATAGAATCCGAACTTCCGGCGAAATCGACCTGAACTGAATGATCCACGACGAGATCGACCGGCACTAACGGTTCGATCATCTTGGGATTCTTTCCCATACGGGCCACTGCCGACCGCATCGCGGCAAGATCAACCAAAAGCGGAACACCCGTAAAATCCTGAAGGACAATCCGAGCGACGACGAATGGGATTTCTTCTGTCCGCCGAGAAACCGCCTTCCATTGGGCCAACGCCTTGACGCTCGCTTCGCTGACTCTCCGGCCATCGCAGTTTCGAAGAACCGACTCCAAAACGATTCGAATGGAGACTGGCAAACGGGAGATCGCCGCGATTCCCGCTCGCTCCAGAGCAGGCAGCGAATAAAATTGACCAGCTTGTCCGTTCCCTAGAGGGAATTCTTGCAGCGCACCAAAAAGAGTGTGTTTCTTATTCATAAACTGTTTTGCCAGAATATATTAAACGCCGTCTCGACGAGTTCCTGACAGTCGTCGCCTAAACCTATTCTCGCAACAGTTTGTCGAAAATGAGGTTTGACCGCGGCAATGTCAAGCTGGCGGCGATCCAGCCGACAAGCGGATGCCTGTAATTGTAAGATTCGCGCTAGAAATTGACAACTGCCTCTCCCTTAGACACTCTGGCGCCATGGTTAAGCCAGCACTTGGACGGGGGCTCAGCGCTCTATTAGGAGGCGCACCAACCGTTCCCAAGTCACCGGTTGCACCCTTCGGCGAGGCTACTGGCGAACCGCCGGTCACAGGGAATCTCAAAATCGACCAAGTCCTCCGAATTCCCATCAGCCAAATATACCCGTGCTCCCTCCAACCAAGGAAGAGTTTCCCGGATGCAGCATTGAGAGAGCTGGCGGATTCCATCCGCGAACAGGGTATCGTTCAGCCCCTTATTGTTCGCGCCCGCGGAGCCGATTTCGAGCTAATCGCGGGAGAACGGCGCTGGAGGGCGGCGCAGATTCTAGGTCTCGCCGAAGTGCCGGCAATTGTCCGGCAGGCCGACGACCGCGCGGTGCTGGAACTTGCGTTAATCGAAAATCTTCAGCGTGAAAACCTTAACCCGATCGAGGAAGCTCTCGGCTACGAGCAGCTCATTGGCCAGTTCGGGCTTACTCAAGAAGAAGTTGCAACGAAAGTGGGAAAAAGCCGAGCCGTCGTCGCGAACGCTCTCCGCCTTTTGAAACTTCCTGAAGACGTTCGGAATTACATTCGGGACGGACGCCTCTCCGTGGGACACGCGAAAGTTGTATTGGGCCTTGGACGGAGCGAGGAACAAAATTTGGCGGTAGAACGCATTCTTAAGGGAGGACTCAGCGTCCGGCAAACGGAGGATCTAATCGCTAATTGGAAAGATCAAGGGAGCTCCAGAAGTGCATCCGATATTCGAGGTCCGGAGAAACATCCGGTCGATGCTAACACTGCGCGTCTTCAGGAACGGCTCCAGGAACGCTTTGGCACAAAAGTGCAACTCCGTTACCGGCAGGGAAAGGGCGCCGTCGAGATTCGTTTTTTCAATGACACCGATTTTGAGCGCATTCTAGATCTTCTCGGAATGGAGCCAGAATAACCGCTCCCGCGAAGGCTCTCAAACACAACCGGATTGAATGAACTAAAATGAATACCCCCGAACTACGGAAAAAATGCGCGGACCAACTGACGGAGGCCGCAGACCGCGCAAACCAGCTCAGCGCGTTTACCGGCCTCGACGGCTTTGTGGACGAGATCGTTCATGTTGTGGACAAGCGGGACAGCGCGGAGTCGTTCCAGCGTGTTCCGAGCATTCTTAAACTCGCCGATAGAATCAAAGCCGCCGGAGGAAAAAGCACGAATATCGAACTGGTGGTGCAGCGAACCAAGCTGGGCGGGAACGGACCCATCCTGGCAAACGCCCTGTCGAGTTTCGGCCTGAAAGTCGTCTATCTCGGCGCCCTTGGATACCCCACGATTCATCCGGTCTTCGCAAACTTCACCCAGCACGCGGAAGTCCACTCGATCGCGGAACCCGGGCACACGGACGCGCTTGAATTTGAAGACGGCAAACTGATGTTCGGCAAAACCACTCAACTCCAGGACATCAACTGGAAGAACATTTCGGAACGTTTCGGTCTTGAGCGATTATCCGTTCAGTTCTCTAACGCTGATTTGGTCGCTTTCGTGAATTGGACCATGATTCCCTACATGACCGAGATTTGGGAAGCGTTGCTCCGGGAACTGTGTCCAACGCTGACCGGGCGACGGCGAACGATGTTCTTCGATCTTGCCGATCCGGAGAAACGCCTGCTGAACGACATATCGAGAGCACTTGAGTACATCGTTCGATTTCAAGAACACTTCGACGTGATCCTCGGTCTCAACGAAAAAGAGGCTTTCGCACTCGTTGAAGTTCTTGGCATTCAGACTCGGCCCGGGACGCCGGACGGATTATCCGAACTCGCGCGGGACCTTATCAAGACGCTCGAAATCAGCACCTTGGTGATTCACCCCGTCCGCTACGCGCTGGCTGCAAGCAATGAGAAAGTGGACCTCGTCGAGGGACCGCACGTTGCCAAACCGCTGATTACAACCGGTGCCGGAGACCATTTTAATTCAGGTTTCTGTCTCGGAAAACTGCTCGGGTTCGACAACGAGCTGAGCGTCCTGACAGGCGTGACGACAAGCGGCTATTACGTGCGTTCCGCGAAGAGCCCGACTATTTCCGATCTTGTAGAAATGCTAAGCGAGTGGCCGAGCCAGTGACCAGACCAAAGAAGCAGTCAGGCTCCGGCGGTGAAAGGGATGGCTTACTGCCTCTCTGAAACTTTGCCAGAATTCGGCTCCGCTTCGATGGAGCGGTTTTCACATGGCGAAAGAGGAACGAATCGACGTTTTTCGAGATGATATTATCAGTACTAAAATACGGACACCCGATCCTCAGGCAAAAGGGAACCAAGATCGAATCGATCACGCTCGAGATCGCCCAGTTGGTGGAGGACATGAAAGAAACCATGTATGCGGCGAAAGGCATCGGCCTGGCCGCCCAACAGATCGGGAAAGCGCTGCAACTAACCGTCATTGATGTTCGTGAAGTGACCGATCGGCCCTCCACATTGACGATCGACGGAGAATCATCCGATGTTGCCAAATTCATGCCTATCGTGCTTATCAATCCTGAAATAAGGCCGCTGACAGATCCTGTCGCCGGCCCCGAAGGTTGCCTTAGTTTTCCGGAGATTTACGCGGACATCAGCCGGCATGAATCAATCGACGTCAAAGCGCTGAATGAAAAAGGGGAAACCCTTCACTTCCAATGCGGTGGCCTTCTGGCCAGAGCTATACAACACGAGGTGGATCATTTGAGCGGTATCCTATTCATCGACCGAATGGAAACCGACAAGAAACGCGAACTAAAGCCCGAACTCGACGAACTGCAACTGGCCACGAAAGAAGCTTTGAAGAAAAGCCTGAGAGCGCTTCGTTAGTCTGTCTCCAGCCGTATGAATTTGGATGATTTGACGGTCTCTGCCGCCTCGATTGAAGCACGCTTATCCGCTTTGTTGACAATCGCAGTGATTTGAGCTGCTGCGCCTCACAGAGGCGCGCTCCGGAGCGCGGGTCTGTGACCCGCAGCATCTTCGAAATGTCAACAAGCCGGATACGCATAGATCGAAGCAGCGGCGGCTTTCGTGCCGCCCGGACCAGCAGGCTCGTGATGTTCTGCGCTGGAAACTACTTGAGTGTTTTTGAAGCGTAGCCACGGAGCTTCGCGTGAACCCTTGCCACATCCCCCATGTAATGGTTCACCGGGAATTCATCGACCGCTTTAAGAATATGTTGTTCCGCGAGCTTTGCGTCTCCAATCGCTTCAAAATAAAGCCCAAGGTATAGATGCGCGTAGAAACGGCGCTGGATACGCTCATCAGGCGGCGGCCCCCCTTTTTCAGCCGCGTCCAAGACCGATTCAGGTTTCTCTTTTCCGGCAAACAAAGCGTTGATCGTCATCATCGGGATCCGCCCATCGTTGGCGATTGGAATCAGGGCTTCGCGCGCCTTCTCCAGACCGGAGCTGCGGACCACACAAAGGAAATGCCACACCGCATTCTCGACGTCGTTCCGATTGACCGAACGATGGCTTTCGAATTGCTGCCGCCCCTTTTCGAACTCGCCGGCGTAATAGTACGAAATCCCCCGTTGCCAATGATACGGCTCCCGATCGGGAGAAAGTTCGATTTCCTTGTCGAAATCCGTGATTGATTCCTTGATCTTCCCAGACTTAAACAAGGCGCTGCCGCGAAGTTGGAGAAGACTCGCATTGTCCGGCTGAAGTTTCAAAAGCGCGCTCAAATCTAAAGTCGCCTTCTCGTGCCTGCCCAAAGAGTCGTTCAGCCGGGCGCTAAAATAGAGTGCTTGCGGATTCGCCGGTTCGGCCTGAATCGCCTTTTCCACCAGCGCCAAAGCTTTCCGCCCGTCACCTTGCCCGAACGCAGCCTGGGCGCTCTTCAAAATCTCATCAACTCCGTCGCCCGCTCCCAGAGCGGTGCGGAAACAGGGGGCTGCGAAAAGTCCGAACAAAAGAAAAAAGCGGGCAATGGAATCAACCATGCGCTTCGCGGTTTGCGACCGATCCAAGTGTCTGTTAAACGCCATACCATCAGTTTGCTCGAATTCTCGATCGAACGACAACGAAAATAATCTCTCCGGTTCAAAACCCTTGACTATTTGCACTCGCCGCGTATCTCGTGATGCCCTCTGAAACAATGAGACGAAGATTTCCAAGTTGATCAAAAACCGCCTCCTTACACTTCTGTTCTCAGCGACGCTTTTCCTAAGCGCAACGCTTCTATTTTCCGCTCAGCCGATGACCGCGAAAATGCTGCTTCCGTCTTTGGGCGGGACACCGGCCGTCTGGAACACGTGCATGATTTTCTTCCAGGGAATTCTTTTGGCAGGATATGCATATGGACACGTTGCCGCCACGCGGAAACGCAAGCTCCAGCCGGTAATCCTTCATGGAGCGCTAATGCTCCTGGCCATTCCTTTCCTACCCCTTGACCCGAAAACCCTGGCTCTCGATAATCTTCAAAGCGGTTCGAATCCCGTTTTTCAGATCCTTGGCCTGCTCGTGATATCAATTGGTCTTCCCATTTTCGTGATCTCCACAACGGCCCCCTTGCTGCAGCATTGGTTTTCCAAGACGGCTCACCCCTTAGCCCTCGACCCATATTTCCTTTATAGCTCAAGCAATGCGGGGAGCCTCGCGGCGCTCCTCGCGTATCCCACCCTCTTGGAACCAAACCTCTATCTCCCCCAACAAATCCGATTCTGGACCGTCGGTTACGTTCTCCTCGCCGTTCTAACTTCTTTGTGCGCGGCAGTTCGGTGGCGCGCTTCGGTTTCGGTAGAATCCTCTGCCACGAATGCGGATTCCGAAGTGGATTCCGCCCAAGCGCCCGGCCTCGAAGACCATGTCAGGCCAAAGCTTTTCTCCCGCTTCCGATGGACGCTCCTGGCTTTAGTGCCATCCAGTTGGATGCTGGGTCTGACCACCTACATCACAACGGACATTGCAAGTGCTCCCTTATTCTGGGTAGTCCCTTTATCCATTTATCTTCTGACCTTCATCATGGCTTTTGCTAGGAGGAGCCTGATTTCGTTCCAGGCCTGCGAACGATTGCTTCCGATTGGCGCGGTCGCCCTGATCTATCTACTGTTCAGTCAGGCAACGGAACCCGTGTGGCTTCTGACCGGAATTCATCTCGTTGTCTTTTTTCTCGGCGCTCTGGCATGCCATGGACGTCTCGCTGCCGAGCGCCCGGATCGGCGCTATTTAACCGAGTTCTATCTATGGATCTCTTTCGGCGGCGTGTTGGGAGGTATATTCAATGCTTTGGTGGCTCCCATTCTATTCACTGGAATCATCGAGTATCCGGCAGCGATCATTGCAGCCTGCTGCCTGCGAAATTCTAAAGCATCGATCCCGATCGAAAAGGCCGACCGAAAACGCAAAACCATTCGAATCGTTACGGCTTTTCTTCCTGCGTCGCTGGCCGTTGCTTCGGCGCTTCTGCTGATTCCAAACACGGTTCTGCCTTTTCAGTTTCGAATGGCCATTGTGTTCGGAGTTCCTTTGATCCTCGTTTTTCTTATGGTGGACATTCCTTGGCGCTTCGGACTCGCTCTTGCCTGCATGGTTGTGGGAAACATTTGGATTCCGGACGGGCACGGCCAAACTTTGTACGCGGAGCGAAACTTCTATGGAGTCTTAAGGGTCACGAGCGACCCAACCGGGCCGTTTCGGCGGCTCGTTCATGGAAGCACGCTTCATGGCAGACAATTTATCGACACCAACCGGCACTGTGAACCGCTCTCGTATTATCATCGGTCCGGCCCGCTCCGGCACATTTTCAAGGTTGCCGAGAGCACCTCCGGCTGCACGAATGTCGCGGTCATTGGCCTCGGCGTGGGATCAACCGCCTGCTATTCCCTGCCTCACCAAAGTTGGACGTTTTACGAAATCAATCCCGCCGTCATTGCAGTCGCTCAAGACACGAACTTTTTCAACAACCTAAACGGTTGCATGCAGGCTGAGTCGAACATCGTTTTGGGTGACGCCCGGCTGCGCCTCGATCAAGCACCAAGAAATGCGTATGAACTGATGATTCTTGATGCATTCAGTTCCGATTCGATACCGGTGCATCTGATAACCCGCGAAGCCATTCGTCTTTATCTCTCGAAACTCGCCAAAAACGGGATTCTCGCGTTTCATATTTCAAACCGCTCTCTCGATCTGCAACCGGTCTTGGGAGATCTGGCTTCCGATCTCGGAATGGTCTGTTTCTCGTTCAATGAGACCGAGATTTTCGAATTTCAAATGGCCGAAGGCAAAGATGCGTCCCACTGGCTGGTCATGGCTCGCAGACAAGAGCATTTGGGAAATCTGCCGCGGTACGATCCTTGGCTGCCCGTCAAACCGCGCAGCCGACCTCAGATCTGGACGGATGATTTTTCCAATATCGTCGGCGCTCTCAACTGGTGGTAACGACCTCGTCCAAATCAGCGGAGCGCACCCCGGCAACAGCTATGTGCTGGGAGGTTTATACAATACGACGATCCGCATCCTAATCCCAAGCTGTTCAATATCCGTGGAATTCATCAATTCCTCCGGTGTATCGGGCGCGGGACCGGTCGCAGCGCTAGCGGTTGCAAGCGGCCACATCACAAGGTTCTGAATGCGCATGTAAGGAAACGAATTCTCAAAATCGGCGAGAAACCTTCCGAATTCATGATAAAATGCCCGCATTTCGACGTCATACGCCGCAGCCGAATACGCGAACTTGGGCAGCACGAGAAATTGCTCCCCGGTCAAGGGATCATTGCTCAGATTGGTCAACCGCACATCGTAGGTGTCTTTGAGAAAATTCACGAGCTTATCGACAAGCCACTTGCGCCCTTTCAATTGTTCCACCGGGATCATCTGTAACTCCACTTCGGAGACTTTCTCTCGAAGTTCCGAAAACTCCGCGGACATGGCGCGAGCCCTCCGAATCCGGAGCTCCGCTTGATAGATCTTGTCCTCCATACTGCGTATTCCATCTTCGTGCTTGGACAGAGCCTCGTTTTGTGAACCGATGACGACGTACCACAGAGCCAGACAAACCCCTAGCGCGACAGCACCAATCAGGATGATTTGGTTTCGTTTTTCCTGCGAAAGCCTACTCATTCTCACGAATCCTTTCGGGAAGGCTAAAACTAACCGAAAACGGAATATAAACCGCCCTCGGAGTAATCAGATCAGTTACATCCTCTCTCTGTTGGATCGATTCAGGCTGCACACTGCTGACCGAGTCATTCAAAAGACGGCTGAACAATGGTGCGTTGGTCACCTTCGAGAAAAACGCGTCCACACGGCTTCCGGGTCGTTCGCTATAGTCGCGCGCACGGATTTTCAGGGAAACCAACTCAACCATGGTTTCCGGCTTCAGCACCTCAATTTTTGCGAATATTTGGATGGCGTTGGTGGTGACACTGAACGCAGTGGTAAGGAAGGGCTGGTAGCGAATCAAGTCGGCCCGGTTGGTAATCGCATTCAAAGCGGCGTTCGACTCCTCGGGGACATTTCTTTGAGACGGTTCCGAACCCCAGGAAAGCAATCCCGTTTTGGGAGCGACATCAAAAATGTTCGTTGAAACAAGCACCTGTTTCTCTGCGGTTGATACGCTCCGTCCATCGAAACTAACAACACGCACTTCCTCGTCAGAGGTATGTTGAAGCGCGTTGAGTACGTTCGCCCACAAAAAGCGGTTGGTAGAATGCTTTTGGAGTGAATCCAGACGCCCACGGATGTCGCCGAGTTCCTTGAGGATGTTGGAGCTTTGGAGAACCGAAGGTTGGAGATCCTTCCATTGAACCTCGAATCGATTCAATTCCGCGCGCGCGGAACTGACCTTGAACTGCATATAAACACAATAAACAAGAAGTAGCGCAACAGCGGTGCCTGAGCCCCAAATCGCCCGTTTGACAGGATCGCGCCGGCGCGCCTCTTCGGCGGCCTGCTGTTCGGCAAGGAGATTGATCCGAATTGGCATTCTTGATCGGGGAAACTCATCGGCGCCGACACATCGGGCGCCATGTTACTTCGCTTACAGTCTCTTACACACTTCCCGAACGGGATTCAAGACACAAAGCGGAGCATCGGATATTGGGCTGGTCAAAGCGCTCTATTTCTTCAACTAAAGGAATGTAATATGCTCGTTTTCATAGATATCGTTCCGCACCGAGTTGAAAACAGTTGCTCAGGGGAGGCGATGCCGAGTAAAAGATTCCTATTGCACTCGCACAGTCTGGTCCGGCTTTATCCGGAGACTTGGCAGTGCTCGATCGAGGGTTGCCGATGCGCAATCCATGGCGTCTAACGCTCTGATAAAGAACAGTTGACATTGATCCTATGAACCGATGTCGCATGCATGTCTATTATGCCGGGCGAGTGCAGGGAGTCGGTTTTCGTTACCGGGTAAAGACGTTGGCGGCTGGCTTTGAAGCCATCGGCGTTGTCCGCAACCTTTCAGACGGACGGGTCGAATTAATATTGGAAGGAATGAGAGAAGAATTGGAAGAGTTTCAGAAGGCTATACAGAAATCCGAATTGGGGAGCTTTATCCGAAGCGAGCAAGTTCGCTGGGAGGATGCGACTTGTGAATTCAATGGATTTCAGATTGCCAGCTAATTATGGGTCTTCTGGAAGTCGAGTGGGTAGTTTTGAGGTCCGAATGTG
>JAQBVM010000262.1 GCA_027623095.1 Verrucomicrobiota bacterium | reverse complement strand
CCTCCAGGCACCCTCCTTCGGAATTTTTTTCACCCCGCCGCTTAGGCGAGGATTTGGGAGATGGCAGGATCGTCGAGTCGGGCCCTTACTTCGTGTTGCAATGCTCCTTCAAGGGCAAAAAGTGTTCCGAGCGCATTCCCACCGACGAGGCCGAGCGGGCCGAACAGCACGTTGAGAATTTCCGGCGGTTCAATGGTCTTGCCGAAGAATTCGTCACTCTCTCGGACCAAATCACCCAGATGGAATGCGCGGCCGACGACAGTAAAAAAAACGCCTCACACCGGCCGAGTGCCAGGAAGAACGATTCAGGGAAACCCAGGCCTTCGTAGCCCTGGTCCGCCGACAATGGGCTGTGGCGGGAAGCTCAGCATCCCCGCCTCCACCTCCATTCAAGCGCGGCCGAGCATTTCAGAGATCAGCAACCAGGGGATTGACGAAGGTGGAAGCAAGACCGTCGTCTTTACCATCGGCGATCGAAATACTCCTTTGGAGCAGTTGCGGCTTTCGGCACTCTCCAGCAATCCAGCCGTCGTGCCTACCAACAGCATTGTTTTTACGGGGCTTGGAGCCGAACGCGAAATCACCATCGAACCGGTACCTAACGCGTTCGGAAGGACTACCATCACGATCAATGTCAGCAACGGTGTGTCGGAAACAAATCGTAGTTTTCAATTCATGGTCTGGGCTGTCCATGGCCCGCCGATAATAGAGAAAATAGACATGGAGAACTCACGCTTCCTTCTCCAGCCTGAACGTTAGTCCAGGAAACTTCATATGTGGACCAGGTTGCGGAGCTTGTTCTGGGAATTCAGCGAACTAAGTACTGCACCGAACGCCGAGATTGCGCTGCGGTTCCGATCGGACCATTCTTGGCCCGGCGTCGGTAAGTTCCATCGTTCGCCCACATCGCCATGAAGAATCCCGTTGAGCTCGACGTGAAGTGTGAGGATTTCCTGAAGGACAATCAGCACCTTTATGCTCTCAAGGCTCGGCGGAAGAAGATAGCCCTGATAAATGTCGACGTAGCGAACAAGCATTCTACCGACGTTCGCATCCTGCTTGGAGACTCGAAGCTGATTGCAGGTGGACAGAGCTACAACGTCGAGACCCCAACCACCATCATCCGGAAGTTTTCGGAGTTCACGTGGGACTTTTTGCTTTACATGATCCTTGTCTTCGAGCCCGTGCTGGTGGCGGTTGACATCTTTTTCTTTCTGAGCGGCCCGCTTTACAACCGCAGGCTCAAGAAGCAGCTACATTCTCTTTCAGACGGGGAAATGCTCCTTAAGCCGGGAGAGTGTAAGAAGGCCCTCCTTGGTTTTCGGGGCGTGTCCAAGGGAGCCGACCAACTGCAACTGTTATACTTCTGCCACGATGGGGAGAAGCAGCAGGTGCAGTGTGCCATTCTCCAAGGACAGCGATGATGGCTGGTTGCTTAATGAGAAGGCCGAACATTGAAGTATTGCTGCGGAGCAAAGCGGAGCCAGCAACTACGCCCCTGGTTGAACAAGCCCGGGGATGAGGTTACGCGAAGAGGGAGGGTCACTGTCGAACTGGTCCGTTCGCCTCGTGATGTTCACGGTGGGGATCGGGGCCAGACGTACGATTGCGTTCAGGAGGCGGACTTCTTAGAATCAAGCTTAGGAACACGGCGACTGCAACTCAACCGGCAAAACCCATAGGGCGTGACCCGTCAGACGTCGCGCCATGGAAGGAGACCTGCGATGACATACGCTGCCTGATCACGGAGGCTGACTTCGCGGCGGCGGAAGTCCATCACGTCGAGATCCACGATGCGAAACGCCACTACCACGAGAAGACCGACGAGATTTACTGCAATCAAACTGGTAGCATGGGTGGTTATTCCCGCTAGCGCCGGTCAGGGTTTCTTGAGACATCCTTGATTCCTTGTAAACCCTCTCGTTTAGGTGGCAAGCGCTGCGAGCGAGGCGTTCGGAGTTCCTGCGTAAGCCGGGTTTCACGCCCCGACCAGCCGAAGCCGGAACTCCGTACCTGCCAAATCGAAAGTTGCTGAAAGCCTTGCGGAATCTTGTTTGTTCGGCAATAATCCTCCGCGAATCAGGGATGATGTCTATGGCCAAAGTATTTTCGTTCGCATCGTGGAATGTGGAACATTTCAAGGGAGAACAGGAGCGGGTCGCGAATGTGGTGAAGTTCGTCAAGGATTCGAACCCGGACGTGTTTGCACTTTACGAGGTGGAAGGCAAGGTGGTCTTCGGTGAATTCGTGACGAGAATGCCCACGCACAATTTCTTCATCACCGAAGGCGAGCAGGGTATGGAAACATTGATCGGCATTCGATGGGGATTGACAGCGTTTGTTTCGCAACGGGAGTCGTTTAAATCGAAGATTCCGACATTGCGACCGGGAGTCTTGGTGACGATCACGAAGAATCATGTTCATTATTCGGTTTTGTTTCTGCACATCAAGAGTTCGCCAAGTCCGCATGCTTGGGGTCTGCGGGATGACATGATCGGCCATGTGCTGAACTTAAAAAAGGCGCTGGACAAACAAGCGGCCGGGCCGGGTGCCAATCTGATTTGCGTAGGGGACTTGAACACGATGGGTCTGAACGTGACTTACGCTCAGCATGATATGAGTGGCGCGGAAGAATTGGCTCGTTTTGAGAAGCGGTTTGCTGCTCGGAAAATGTCCCTGTTATCGAAGACCGCGCCGCACACGTGGCGGGGTGGGAGTGGCTCAAGCTATCCTCCAAGCAATCTTGATCATGCCTTTGCTTCGGAGCCTCTTCGATTCAAGAGTTTCTCCGGTAAGTTCGTTGATGTGCGAGGATGGCCGAAACTGGAGACTGATCAAGAGAAAGACCTTTGGATACACAAACACTCTGACCACGCGCTATTGTTTGCTGTGGTGGAAACATGATAATAGAGGCGAGAACCTATGCAAAAACTTCACGATTCCTTCCGATTCAGCCTGCGCCGATCGAGCTTATTCGTTGCGCTCCTGTCGATCTTCCTAAGCTTCCAAGCGCACGGACAGAGCCTGCTGCTGAACCCGAGTTTTGAAAGTAACTTCAACGACACCTTTCCGCATTACGGTTCGATCGACGATTGGATTGGCGGCAGCGGCGTCAATAAGGCGGCGGGCCCATTCCATAACCGGGGAACTCCGATTCCGGACCAACTCCAAGTCGCATTCATGCAAGGGTCCTCGAAGCTCTCGCAGGAAATCGTTGGATTCCAACCAGGCAAGCAGTATTGGATTCAATTCTTTTTTGACGCGCGGAACTGTTGCGGTGGAACGATCGATCTGATCACGCGTTTTAATGATAAGGATTTGGACAAGGTGACAAACGTAAAACCGGCATCTGGCGGCGCTCCTTTCTATTTTCGCAACGTACCGTTCACTCCGGAAGAAGATTTTGGGACCATCGCATTTGCCACGGCTGCAAGCGGCGACGCGACAATCGTGCTCGACGCGGTGACCGTGGTGCAGCGCGACGCGGGCGACCTTGCCGTTATGAATCCAAGTTTCGAGGCCAGCGGTCTTCCTTTTCTCTCCTTCGATGGACTGATCAGCCCGGACGGAATCGCGGGCTGGATTGGCGAAGGCAGCTACGGTGTGAATCAAGCGGGTTTGGGACCGTACGCAAACAATGGCGCCGTTCCCGACCAAGATTTCGTCGCCTTTGTTCAGGATGTTGGTTCAATCAAGCAACGGCTGGCGAATCTCGTTGTCGGCAGCAGCTATCAGTTGTCGTTTGCTTACAATGCCCGAACGGGAAACTCGCCCAGACTTGAGGTCAAAGCCGGTGACGTCGTCCTCTTGACAGAGGACGTCAGCCCCGTGGGAGGAGGAAATCCCTACCGCACGAAAACACTCTCTTTCACGGCGAACGACACATTCATGTCCATTTCCTTTGCTCAAACGAAGGCGGGGGATCAAACGCTGCTGCTGGACAATGTCAGGGTCGCCGGCCAGACGCAAGAGGCGCTTCCTCCGTTGGAGTTTGCGCCGACGGCCGCCGAACTGGCGCCAGGCCAGAAAACCTCCATCACCGTTACCCTGCCCCAGCGAATTCTTGAAATCAAAGCGGTGGACATCAAACTGCGCAGTCCCAATCCCGCCTCAGTGCGCCTTGCTAACGCCGACGCGGAGGGTGTCTTGACACTTCACTTCAATCAAGGAGGCTCGAATACTCGCGCATTTGAAGTGGAAGCGGTGGCGCGCGGCGTTGTTCGGATCGAGGTTTTGGAGTCTGCCAACTTGGAAATTGCGAACGATGTCGCGGTCAATGTCTCAACCTCACTCGTAAGAAATTCGAGCTTTGAAAGCAGCCCCCGCCCTGGTGGAGTCGGCTACGGAGCGATTCTTGCGTGGGAAGGTGGATCGGGCATCAACAAGTCCGACGGGCCGTTTCAGGACAACTCGGTGATTCCGGATCGCGATCAAGTTGCGTTTCTTCAGGGCCGGAAGACGCTTTCACAGGAAATCGGCGGGCTGAAATCCGGGAAAATTTATTGGCTTCAGTTTCGTTACAATGTTCGGAATTGTTGCGCCGGTGGAACGTTGGACTTGGCGGTGCGCTTCAATGGAAAAGACCTGCTGACCTTGCCACGGATTATTGCGGCGGAACTCGCGGGAGCCGAATCCTATTACTTTCAAAACATCGAATTTGTCCCGGAGAGTTCAAGCGGATTACTGGAGTTTTCTACAAGCCCGAACGGCGATGCCACTCTGCTTTTGGATGCTGTCAGCATCGTCGAGCGCGAGATGGGAGAGGTTGTGATCCAGAATCCAAGCTTCGAAGCGGCCGGCAATCCGGTTGGCGTTGGATATCTTCAGCCGCGCAATATGGCCGGATGGGAGATGACCGGCGGATTTGGCGTCAATATTACAGGCGTGGGCCCGTTCGCGGACAACGGAACGGCCATCGACCAGGATAAAGTCCTTTTTATGCAGGGATCGGGAAGTGCCACCCAGTTGATCACAGGATTCACTCCAAATCGCGATTACACACTGATCTATTACGCCAACGCGCGAAACTGCTGTGGAGCCGGGGTAACACGGTATTCGGTGAGTTTTGACGGCGAAGTGCTCTTAGAGGAAGACATCGTCGCTGTGGGTGGAAATAATCCGTATGAACTCCGCTTCATGGTGATCCACCCGCTTGCAGAAGAAGGAATCCTTAGCTTCGCAACCAGTCCCGAGGGCGATCATACTTTTTTGCTCGATAACATACGGATTGTTCCGGGTGTTGTGACGCCGCCACCACCGCCGCCGCCAAGCGTTCCTTTGACGATCGCGCGCCGCGAAAACAACACGTCGCTTCGGATCAGTTGGCCGCGGACCGCCCGCACCTTCTTTCTTCAATCTTCGACAGGACTGCCAGGCGGGTGGGCCGAGTTATTTGATCCGATCGAAGTGGACGGAAACGAAAACTTCGTGATCGTGAACCCTGGTGCCGAACCTCGCTACTTCCGGCTCAGCTCAGAGTAAGAAAACCGGCCAGACCGCGAGCATCGCAAGCGGCTTGGGATTATCGGATTGAAAGCTCGCGGCGTTGAGAGCCTAATTGGAACAACGAATCTCCCCTATATGAAAACAACTGTTTCTCTCTGGACAGCGAGCGACCATGATATCTCTCGTCCGAGCGACCGGCGCGCCTTTACCCTTATCGAACTGCTTGTGGTGATCGCTATCATCGCCATTCTTGCGGGAATGCTTTTGCCGGCCCTTGCGCGTGCGAAGGACAAAGCGCAATCGGTGAAGTGCAAGAGCAATCTCAAGCAGATGGGGATCGCCGTCCACATGTATGCCCAAGACAACGATGATAAGCTGCCATACGCTTGGGGGGAGGGTCCGGGAACGTATATTCACGACCCCAATATTAACAATTTTGAGGCGCTTCTCTTTCGCTATTACGGACGATCGGTTTTTGACGCCGGGAAACAGGGACAGAATTTTACGAACGGCATCTCGATCTGTCCGATCCGGTTGAAAGAGAACCACTGGCAGAAGTTTAAGAATTACACTGGGACAGGCAATCCTTGGAAGATCAGTTATGGTATGAATCAGCACACTTCCCTGAACTTTCCCGATAGCGGGGGAAAGCCTCCCTCAGCCGCGACCGCGAAATTGACAAGCGTTCTCAATCCCACCCAAACACATCTTGTGTCCGACCTTTCCTACGAGCTCAACCATCCGGCGATCATCATTCTCGGAAAGAATGCGAGCGGATACTATGACGTCGGTTTCAAGCACGGAAACTCGCATCCGTCCGGAACCGCGAACTTTCTATTTATGGATGCCCATATCAGCGCCGTTCAAGAGCGTCAAACGAACGGCATCGTAATGGATTTCAAGAAACATTAGGCTTACCCAGTAAATAGGAGCGTGAGGCTCCTGCCGAACCCTGGACTCCTCAGAAGAATGGGTTCGACTGGAGTCTCACCCTGCCACAGAAAACGAAAAGAGCGACGCGAATCAGCGTTTTCATCCGAAGCGGTGCCCCCAAAAGGAGAGGGTTCACGGTAAGCCCCCAGCCTTCATGATCAAGAAGAGAGAGAAACAATGAGAATCAAAGTCTGGGCATACTGCGGATCAATTCCATCGCCAGGCCCGAACGCCAATCGGACTGATGAGCCCGATACCTACTTTCGGATAGCTTCCCACTCCTGAGTTGCTTCAGTCCCGTCGAAATTCGTCTTTCCAGTAGCGATAATCTTGTCGCCTGCGAGCTTTCCGGACATTTCATACACCATTACACCGCCTTCCGGACGATCCCGCTTGACCGTCCAGGTGAACGCATTGCCGTTCACTTTTCCATCCTCGATTTCCAGCCATCGGTCTTCGCCTCGCGCAAAACGTCCTGTAATCCGGTTCCCATCCTGTTTAAGGATCAAAGCTGCGGAAGTTGGGCCACCAGGCGTCTCCATTGTCCAGGTCCATTCACCTGTAAAAGTGGCGGCGGAGGCGGCTCCCGGATTTACACGCGCATCGCCGATAAGGGTCGAGAGACGGCGTTCGATCGTTTGAGCCCAGATCTTGTAACCGTCCTCCGATAGATGCAAGTAATCGGGCATAAGATCGCCCGGAATCGTGCCGTCACTGTTCAAAAAGCGATGCCCAAAATCGATCCAAATAACGTTTTGGTTGTCGGCTAGTTTTCTGAGCACTTGATTGATCATCGCGAGTTTGCCCCTTTGAACGCTGAGGTTTTCGCTTCGCGGAAAAATCGCAACCAAGAGAATCTTCATATCCGGAAGCTGGCTCCTCAGTTTTTGAACAATTGCGGCGACGCCATCCACTATCTGTTCGGGAGTGTTATCTTCCCCGTTCGAATTGTTCGTGCCAATCATAACTACCGCGGCTTTCGGATTGAGACCCTCCAAATTCCCGTTCTCCAAGCGCCATAAAACGTGCTGCGTGCGATCGCCTCCAATACCAAGATTCAACGCGTCTCGATGCGCGTAATAACGCTCCCACACGGCTTTGCCCGAACCTTCCCATCCTTGGGTAATCGAATCGCCGATGAAAACGACCTGCGCTTTTTTCCCGGTCGCCACAACGCGCTCATTGATGAGCTTGTGCCTGTCTTGCCACCCCTGATCTCGACGAGGGGCCGGATCTGAGGCCGAATGCGAAAACGAGGCGGGCACGCAGAAGGTCGCGAATGCCAGGAGCAGGAGAAGAGAACGAAGCGGATTTTTCATCGGCAAAGAATGCATTGAGTCTCGATTCTAGGCAAGCCGCCTGAGTCGAATTCTGTCCAGTTTTCGATTGAGTTCAGAAGCTACTCGTTTGACCAAAACTCCGTGAAGTGACTATCATTCGGAGCATGATCATAAACCACCCTTTGAAACTCTCGTTACCCTTCATCGCCGCAACCTTTCTTTCACTCCCCACCTCGGCTGCTGAATTGCGAATCGGTCTTATCGGGCTCGACACCTCGCACGTAACCGCTTTTACGGCTCTTCTAAACAACACGGAACATCCTAATCATATTTCAGGCGCGAAAGTCGTCGCTGCCTACAAAGGAGGCAGCCCGGATATCGAATCGAGCTGGTCCCGCGTGGACGGTTACACCGAAGAACTCAGGAGCAAGTTCGGTGTTCAGATTTACGAGACGATCGCCGAGGTGTGCGAACACGTGGATGCGGTCATGATCGAAAGCGTGGACGGAAGACCCCACTTGGATCAGGCGCGACCGGTTATCCAAGCCAAGAAACCCCTTTTTATCGACAAGCCAATGGCCGCCTCGCTCCGCGACGTTGCCGAGATTTTTCGGCTGGCGAAAGAGAACGGTGTTCCGGTGTTCAGTTCGTCATCCCTGCGCTACGGGAAGAGCACCCAAGCGGTTCGGAACGGAGCGCTCGGCAAAGTCACCCACGCCGAGACCTTCAGCCCTTCTCCGATTGAGAAAACGCATCCGGATCTTTTCTGGTACGGCATCCACGGGGTGGAATCGCTCTACACGGTGATGGGAACCGGCTGCGAATCGGTGCGGCGCGGTACGAGCAGCGATGGAAAAATTGAAGTCGTTGGAACCTGGCGCGACGGGCGCACGGGCATCTTTCGCGAGGGGCCAAAGGGATACGGGGGCCTTGCCAAAGGGGAAAAGGGCGAGCTAGAAGTGGGCGCGTATGAGGGATACCATCCGCTGGTTGCGGAGGTAATCCAGTTCTTTCAAACCGGGGTCGCGCCTGTTTCGCCAGAGGAAACGCTGGAACTGTTTGCTTTTATGGAAGCAGCCGACGCCAGCAAAGAGCGGGGAGGCGCGTCGGTTTCGATCTCAGAAATGCTCCAAAGAATAAAAGCGACTCGATACTGAAAAGACGATTCCAATTATTACGGTCTCTGAAAGAAAAGAACGCCTTTGGCTTTTGTCTTGCGGCGGTAAATCTTGTCGGAACTTGCGGCGTAGAGGTAATCGAGATTCCGTCCCGCAAACGCCACACTGACCGTTCCTTTGTTCTGTGGCTTTGAGATGATACCGCCCATTCGCCCCGTGGGATCGAACATCTGGATGCCGAGGTCTGATGTCACGTAGTATCGGCCTGCCTGGTCGGTCGTCATTCCGTCTCCCTTCGCGACCGCTTGATTACTGTTCGGTGGACGCAACATCATATACGGCTCTTTTCCGGAGAGACTGCCGTTGGACTCGATTCGAAACGTCCAGACGTTCGTTCCGCCGTAATCGGACACAGCCAATGTTTCCTGATCCGCAGACAACGATATTCCGTTCGGAGCTTTGATTCCCGCATCGACGGCGCGCACCGAACCGTCGCGGTCGATCAACGTCACCTGCTGTTTCCCGGTTTCCGTGAAATAAATCCTTCCATCGTACCGAACCACCAAATCGTTCGGCTGCGCCACCTCCACGAGAACGGTCATTTTTCCGGCTTTGTCGAAAGCCACAATTTGTTTTTTCGGATTCTGTGTGCAAGCAAACAACCGTCCGTCCGGACCGAATTTCAGGCCGCTAATTCGAGGGGTCCCATCAATGTGGACGGAGACTTCTCCATCCGGACTAATTCGGTTGATGCTGGTTCCTTTTGCGACATCGGCAAAGTAGAAGCTGCCATAGGCGTCTGCGCACGCGGCGTCCGTAAACTGGTAACCTTCCGCCACGAGTTCCCAGTTTTCGCCGTCGATCAATACATCCGAAAGCGGAGTATCCTGAGCATTGAGCGACACCCCAGCCTTCAAAATGAAAGCGAAGAGCAAGATTGAAATCAGAGGTTTCGTCATATTCAAGTTTAGTCTTTGATGTCCCTCCAGAGCCATCGCAGGGAATCCGGTAGAATTGAGCCCCCGTGCTTTCCATTGTGCCCACCATCGCCAAAGACAAACTGATAGTCATACTTGGCAAATTCGAGCGACGATGCCATCTGCTGATTCGCCAAAGGCCAGTTGCCGTGAAGGTTATTCAGGTCGTTCGCTCCGTCCTGGAGGAAGACCCGGATCGGCTTTCGTTCCGTTTTTCGAACGTAGGCCGCGTAGTTGTGGCCGCCTCGAATGTTGGTGAAACTCCCGACATGACTTAAGACTTTTCGAAAGGTTTCCGGTCGTTCCCAGGCAACGGTCCAGGCGCAGATGCCACCAGAGCTGATCCCACCAATCGCGCGCCGCTCGGGATCCTTAGTGAGGTTGTAGCTCTTTTCGACCTCGGGAAGAATCTCTTCTAGCAAGAAACGGGCATATTGGCACGGTAATTTTGTTTAAATTTATGAAGGGTTGCTGTTGTTGAGGTTGGAGAAAGTGCTTGCCAATCCGCGTGCTTTGATGTACCGCTACGAACTGAGTCGTGGAAGCGGTTCTGAAGCGTTCTCGAATTAGGAGGTGGAGTTGGTGCGGGGACACGGAAATAGAGAGAGTTGATTCTTCGCA
>JAQBVM010000261.1 GCA_027623095.1 Verrucomicrobiota bacterium | reverse complement strand
CGCTGCTACTCCTGCTTCGCCTACGGCGCCTCCTGCAGCGAAGGCTGACAAAGGCTGAAACGTGCGAGATTGCTGGGCCCACGAATGCCACGAATGGTCTCACACGGGGGCAAAGGGGTCAGTGTTTGTTTTTGCAAAGGGGTCAGTGTTTGTAACAGTTTAGCCGAATCCGGCGTAGCGGGGTGCTGAATTTCCCGTGAGAGTGTCGCTGAGTTTGATCAGCAAAGGGGTCAGTGTTTGTTTTTGTGCATTTTATAATTGCGCGGGTCCGTTGGGATGGTAGTCTGGAGCATGCCACGGAGTCCACGGCAAGTCGGACCCGCGTAAGCAGGCGGTGGTCTGGTTGGTGAGGACGCGAACCGCGATGCGCGACCGCTGGGTCTCCGAGATGCTCAACGCTGGCAGTCGCACCATGACGTATCGCGCCGTGCAGCGCTACCCATCTGCCCGACGCCGCGCGGACAAGCGCTTGCGGCGGCGACTTGAAGATCTGGAAATTTAACAAAAACAAACACTGCCCCCTTTGTTTGAAATGGGTTTCAATCCACGCTCCCGCGCGGGGAGCGACCCGGCGTCATGGTCATAGGGTTCACCCACAAGGTTTCAATCCACGCTCCCGCGCGGGGAGCGACATTGACGTCTTGACGCTGGGCGAGCACCTGAAAGGTTTCAATCCACGCTCCCGCGCGGGGAGCGACCCGCCCGCAATGGCGCACGGACGACCCCGCGTGGTTTCAATCCACGCTCCCGCGCGGGGAGCGACCCTGCCACGCAGCGCAGGCGGAGTGTATCCGTCGTTTCAATCCACGCTCCCGCGCGGGGAGCGACTCGAGGACAGTCTAGGAAGCCTGGCCGTCGGTAGTTTCAATCCACGCTCCCGCGCGGGGAGCGACGAGAAGCAAATTCTGCAGTGAGTACGCTGAGCTAGTTTCAATCCACGCTCCCGCGCGGGGAGCGACCGGCGTCCGTTGTTGCGCCGACTTCCAGGAGCTGTTTCAATCCACGCTCCCGCGCGGGGAGCGACCAAAGACTTCGATGTGGCCATAGCCCGCATGAAGTTTCAATCCACGCTCCCGCGCGGGGAGCGACGGACATGACCGACCGGATGCAGGATGCCGAACTGTTTCAATCCACGCTCCCGCGCGGGGAGCGACCTTTCCGGTCCCCGAACGGCCAAGGAACAGGCTGTTTCAATCCACGCTCCCGCGCGGGGAGCGACTTGAATAGCATGCTCGCGTATAGGGCGTGAGCAACGTTTCAATCCACGCTCCCGCGCGGGGAGCGACCAGGCCGTGCCGTCCTTGATACCGGCCCTGGGGTGTTTCAATCCACGCTCCCGCGCGGGGAGCGACCTTCAGAATTGCTGGATGATGATACCGCCGCTGTTTCAATCCACGCTCCCGCGCGGGGAGCGACTTATCATCCCTGCATCGTCAGCGTGCATCGGAGGTTTCAATCCACGCTCCCGCGCGGGGAGCGACTCCCGTTGTGGTTGTCTGCGATCACTGAGAGGGTTTCAATCCACGCTCCCGCGCGGGGAGCGACACAGATTTTAGACGAAGCAGTACGCTACGCGATGTTTCAATCCACGCTCCCGCGCGGGGAGCGACTGACACTCTATCGGCATACGTGGACAAAGCCGTGTTTCAATCCACGCTCCCGCGCGGGGAGCGACAGGGTCAGTGTAAGCAAGCCATAAAGCGGGACTTGCGACGCGCTATCCGCGAACCCCAGCGCGTACCGGCACAAAGTATGCTCACGGCACGCGCGTTTGTCCAGAAAATCGCACTATTCAGCTGTCAAAGAGCCACAAAACAGGCGGTTCGCGAACCGGCCGGGACTGCGCTGTGAGCTTGCGGTTCGCGGGAGGCGGATCACACGATCAATGGATCGTTGCGCAGGTCAAGCGTCGGCTTGGCGCCAACGTGCTCCACGCGCCGCTGCCAGTTGTTGCCCAGGTAGTAGAAGCGCAGGCTGTCCTCATCAGTCTCGATCAGATCGATCAGGCGTTGCTTCAGCTCGGCCCACTGCGCCGGATCGACGTCGCACTCGAACACGGAGTTCTGTACGCGCTGCCCGAAGTCCTTGCAGTGCTTCGCCGCGCGCCTCAGCCTCGCGCGACCGGCGCGCGTTACCGTCGCTACGTCGTACGTGACCAATACCATCATGGCAGTATTTCCCCTCCAATCCCTATTTCCAGATCACGGGCGGATACCCGTCGAGGTCGCCCCGGATGTGGCGCGCCAGAAGTTGCGCCTGCAAGTGCCAGAACAGTCCGAGCGGCGCCGTCTCGCCGAGAAAGGGATGGGTCATCTCCTCCTGCTTCCTCTTCTGGTACGCGGTGAGCACCGTCTTGCGCGTCTCCTCCGTCATCTCCACGGCGCCGGTCTCGCGCTTCACAAAACCGCCCGCCTGCACCTGGCGCAGATTCACCAGCGATAACACCAGCCGGTCCGCGAACGAGGGGCGGAATTCCTCCATCAGATCGAGCGCCAGCGACGCCCTGCCGGGCCGTTCGCGGTGCAGGAATCCGACCTGCGGGTCCAGCCCCACCGTTTCCAGCGCCGCTTCGCAGTCGTGGGCCAGCAGCGTGTAAACGAAGGACAACAGGCAGTTGATGTTGTCGAGCGGCGGACGGCGGCTGCGGCCGCGAAAGGCAAACGCCTCCTTCTGCGCAGTGATCAGGCCGTCGAAGCCCTCGAAGTATGTCCGCGCCGCTTCGCCTTCCCGGCCGCGCAGAATTTCCACGTCGGTGTCCGCGCGCACGCGGTCAATCAAGTGGTCGAGACGCCGGGCGCTGGCCGTCACGGCCTCCATCCCCCCCTTCTCCCCGTGATCGCGCTGTGCGCGCAGAAGAACCGTCCGTGCGTTGGCGACCTTGGCGAGGACGATGGCCCGCGCCATTTCGAGGTGTTTCGCGGGGTCCTCCGAGCGACGGTATTGCTCTCGCCGCAGCAGCACATTGCCGCTGACGGGACCGCTCACGCGCGCGAGGAAGCGTCCGTGTTCACTGAGAAAGCTGATCAAAACACCGTTCTCCGCGCAGTGATGCATCAGGAAGGGGCTGCACATCACGTTGCCGAAACAAACGACCCCGTCCAGCATGTGGATCGGCACGCGCAGCTTTACCTCGTGTTCGATCGCGACGCAGAGCGCTTCACCATCCTTGTTGAGGTAGGCGCCCTGGGTTGTGACGTACAACGTGTTCAGGTACTTCTTCATCGCGTGACCTCATGCTCCATGATCGTCACTCCGGATCTGCTCCATGTATTGCCGGGCGGACTTGCTCCCGGCCACCTCCGGCATGCACAGGGCCAGGAGCGAACAACGCTTGCACTTCTCTTCGTAGACCGGCGGCGGCGTGATGCCGGAGACGACCAGGGCATGCAGGTCATGCGCCGCTCGCGCGGTTGTCTCGCGCAGCGCCGCATCGAAGAACACGTCATGACGGCGCTTCGAGAGGCCGTAGTAAAGCGCGCCGGCGGGCACATCGACGCCGAGCATTTCCTCCAGGCAGAGCGCCTGGGCGCAGAGCTGAACGCTGTCGCAGTCGCCCGATTTCGGCTTGCCGCGCTTGTACTCAACCGGAAACGGCATCCACACCGATCCCGCGGCAGATTCAATCGGTCTCCGGAATTCGACGACATCGGCAACTCCCGTCAGGCCCAGGCGTAGCGAGCGCAAGCGCTGTCCGCGCGCAATGCGCAAGGCGCCTCGCGATTCGCCGCCGCCGCCGTGGACGCGTTCGTGCATCAAGCGCCCCTCGGCCGTCAGCCGATTCTCCGACCATACCTGCTCGACATGGATCAGCGCGCACTGGCGTCGACAGAACGCCAGGTGCTGCAGGGCTGAAATCGGCAGCAGGTCTTCTTCGGCGAACACGGCGGGGTCTCACGCGCGCGGCTTCCGGCGAGGAGCGCCGTAGAAGGCACACTTTTCCTTTACGCTAAAGCCGGCAATTCTTTTCGATTCCGGCGGCGGTTCCATCAGTTGCCGCATCGCATCAAACAGCTCGGCGATTCTCTCATCGTGGTCCGTGAACTTGCTTTCGAGATCGACGAGTTGTTGCGCCAGGTCGGCATGCGCGGTCAAGGCGGTACGCAATTTGACGAAAGCCCGCATGATGGCGATGTTGACCTGAATCGCCCGGTCGCTCTGCAATACGCTCGAGAGCATGGCGACCCCCTGTTCCGTAAACGCGTATGGGAGGTACTTCGCGTGGCCCCCCTGCTTTAAGGCGCCAGAATGGCGCCTTAAAGCCCGCACCTCCGCTTGCGTCAGGGTGATCATGAAGTCCGGTGGGAAGCGCGCCGAATTTCGTCGGACGGCCCTTTTGAGAGCCTTCGTCTCGACGCCATAGAGCGCAGCAAGATCGCCATCCATCAACACCCTCAGCCCGCGAATCAGCCGAATGGCGTACGCGATGCTCTCGATATCGACGGCGTCAGGCTCTTTCATTCAGCCGTCCCTACACCAACTCCAATATCTCGACGCCGGCCGGCAGGTCGGCCTCATCTACCGACACGAGATAGTCGGAGAACTGCCGCGGTGGCTTGGCCGGGTCCTTCCGCTCCACCTTCACGCGTTCGAACAAGGCATGTGCAGGGAAGGAGCCCAGGGCGGTTGCATGCTTAAACGCCTTCAAGCCTCGCGTTGCCATCATGCCGCGGGCGGCGGAGCGGTCGTGTTCGAACATGCATCCCAGCGCCTCCCAGAGCAGATTCAGGTCGGCGTCACCGAAGCCGGTCTGTGCGGCCAAGTGCGCCGAAATGAAGCCGTGGGCCACATAGAGGCCGTAAGGCACGGTGTTCTTGCGGCCCATCGTGCGATTGGCGCCTCCCTGCTTCTCCGCCTGCGCTTCAGTCGCTACCGCCATTCGGGTAATGGAATGCTCCAACGTGACTATGGGATCGACGGAGCGGGCAAACGTCAGCTGAGCCGGACCGCGGACCTGGCCGGCGTTCTTTCCCGTGCTCATAACGGCGCCGAAGGTGCGGATATCGAAATACTTGCCGCACATCCACTGCCGGGCTGCGTCCGTCTTCGCCCCCTTTTCCTTGGACTTCACGACGTCCTGCTCATGCGCCTCGTCGATCAGGGCATTCAGGACGGCCTTCTCTTTGACGAAGATGTCGTAGCTTGGCTGCCCTTGCTTTGTCATCTGCACATAGTTCCGAACCTTGCGCTTGAGGCACACGTCCGTGACGAGGCCACAGCCCGTTTCCGCATCCAGGCGCGGCAGGTTGCCGGCGTCGGGGTCGCCATTGGGATTTCCGTCCTGGACATCGAAGATGAGAACAAAGTCGTAGCGGTTCTTGATCGGATCGTTCACTGCTGTTCCTCCTGGGTGGTTGTGACTGCCTTCTTCTCGTAGAATTTCTGCGTCTGGTGATAGTAACCGATGGCAAAACGGCCCTGATCGGCGAGCGCAAGATGCGGCGGAAAGTCGGTGATTCCGTCCATGATCCGGCAGAGGAGCTTTTCGAAGAAGACCCGCCGGCCGACGCTCTCCAGTTTGGCCAGGTGATGGTTTTTCAAACGCAACAGGTTGCCGAAGACCGTCACTGGCGTGGATGACGCCGCGCCGTAGAAACGGTCCCGAATGGTGGCGTTGATGCCAGGGTTGGCATCCTGCTGGATCTTCTCCAGCGCGGCGAACAACCGGCCCAGGCGGTATCCGATGTTGGTGTTATTTTCGTCCAGACTCACGGTAAACTCCTCCTCGTTGTTGGTTTTGTCACGACGTGTTTTCCGGTTCACGCAAGCCTTGATGAGCGCGGCGCGGGGGTAGGTTACTTCGCGCTCGGCCCGCACCCGGCGGATGGCCGCTTGAAGAAGCGTCTGCGGGTAGGGCCGTCCCTGCAGGATAGCGCGCATCGTGTCGCCGCCCAGGTGGGACGGGATGTTGGCGGCCTTCCCCTGGACGGCGGTCGATACCAGAAGTCGGGACAGAGAGAGCGTGTCCGGGTCCCTGGGACCGTGCGCGATCTCCGTGTCCTGGAAATGCAGCCGGATGCGCCGAGCCATGCCCGCGACAGTGTCGGCGATCCAAAAACGGACAGCGATGCGGGCGGCGTTGGGCGCAAGACCGAGGACGTAAAACCGCGTGGCATCTTGATCCGTCAGAAAGGCGCCGGCTTGCGGTGATTTGAACAAACTCCTCACAGCTTCCACGTTTCGGTCCGGGTCGTCGGTCCAAAGATCGCCAAAGATGTCTTCGAATCCGGCATCATCCTTTCGCCCCGACCAGAAGACAGTAACCGCGTCTCCCACGAGCATTCTTGATGAGGACCTCAGAAGCGTGTTCAGAGCGGTTGTGTACGCGAACTCAGTGCTCTTGCACACCGGAGCATTGTAGCCCTGTTCCTTTCCGTAGGAGTCGTAGCCGGAGTGTCTTTGGAAGGCCACAAGGCTCTTGGTGTCCTTGCTGATCGGAGTCCGTCCATGCGTTGGTGCAATTGGGCCGACCTCGCCGGTCACGAGGCACCGCGCGAACACGTCCTTGCTCTGGGCGTCTGGCGGCAAGGTCTCCTGAAGCACCTGTTCACGTACGTACGCCTGCACAGCCGGTCGACATGGAATGGGCAGAGATTCACCCGACAAGCGGAAAGTCGAGTTGCAGTTGGGAAGTTTGATGCAGTCGGGCCAATTCGGTGAGGCCTTTACAGAAGCCACGCCGCCAGCCGCATAGAACTTCATCACCGCAGAAACACCTTCGTCGCGCTTGAGACCCGACGGGAGTCCTTCAAGCCGCTTGAGCCACGCCTGATGCTGGTTTTGCGCTCGTTCTCTGTCGCGCGCGCTGTCACCAGCGGGATGGCCCAGGAGGTAGCCCACATGATCCCAGAGCAGAAATGTGGTTTCATGACTGCGCGACCCGGATCGCTTGATTGAACGGGGCAACAGCCATGTCTTCCCTCTTGCTCTCTGTCCATCCCCTTCTCGCATGTCTTCCAGGCAAACGAACTTCCCGTCGTTTCCAATAACGACGATGAAAGGGATGTCTTTCTTTTCAAACCCTTCCGGTGCTATCCCGCTTTCCGGGTCCGCCGCCTTCCGGTCGTAGTACTCTTTCAGAGCCTGCAGGATCATGAGCGCACCTCCGCGTTGGCGAGATCCAGGACTCCGTCTTCGATGAAAGCATGGAAGAACTGGGGCTTGGGATCGGTTGGGTCGGTGAAATCCATGTCGTACAGCATCCAGCCCAGGTCGCGACGGCCGCCGAAACCCAACTCGGTCGTTCGAGAGTCCTCGGGCCACACCGTAGGTTCCGTCGCAAGGTTCACCAGTCGAAACGCGGCGGAAAACTCGCGACAGCCGAGGTAGGGCTGGTTGAAGCACTGGCCCTTCTTCGACCGCCGCTCGAACATGGCGGCGTACTTGGCTTCGGTCTCGTCGGGGCGAACGTCGGGCTTGCGGAGCGCCTCGGCCTCATCGGATGCCACCAACCATTCGGGAATCGGATTGTGGACCTTGCCGCGCCGGGCGGGCGGAATGAAGTCGAACGCGGCGTAGAGCCGGTATTTGACATCGCGCAGGAAGAGGCCGGCGCGTTGCTGGCGGTCGTCCTCGATGAAGATACCCGCCGACTTCGGAGAAGCGACCTTGCCGACCTCGTTGCGCCGCACGGAAATCCAGCGGATCGGGGCCAACACTTCGATCTTCTTCACTCGCCAGGTGATGGCGGGCTTCCAAAGAATGGCATCGAAGATTGCCCGTGCGGCGGACGGGGTGATCACGTCGTAACTGACCCGCTCGACTTTCATCTCTGGCCGCGTGAAGCAGGCGTACGGCCCGCTGACTTCGAGACAGAACCCTTTCATGCCCTTCCTCCTCCTCAGATGATGGATCCTTCCGGGGACAGACCGTCTCCAAAGACGTCCACCCCGAGCGCGTGGTCGTACCGTCCATTCCAGGCATGGAAACCAGGCTGCACCTCCATGACGTCGCGTTGCAGCCGCTCGAACAGCCATACCGGAAGATTCACCGTGTACCGCTGGAGCCGACGCAGCAGCTCGCGGTGCGCCCCGCCGAAGCGGAGTTGGTCGATCAGCCCGGTGGCTGTGGCGTCGTAGTGGACGAACAGTGCTTTCTGCTCGTCATCCTTGATGAGCCTGAAGCTATCGCCGACGGTGCGGAACTTGACGGCCAGGCGCTCCGGGTCCGGGGTGAGGTCCTTCAGGACGTCCGCGCCGGTGTCGTTGAGTTTGCCGTAAAAAAGGCTGAAGTAGCGGGCAAATGCGTGCGGCTGTTCGGGGTCGAAGCCGGGCTCGCCGAGCAATTCACCCGCCGTGTCCTCCCCTTTGCGCAAAAGACCGGGATGCGACCGCTTGGGCGGCACAAAAACATGCACCTCGCCCAAGCGGCCCAGATCGTTCAGGCGCCCCTCTCGGTTGCAGCGTCCGGCGGCCTGAGCGATGGAATCCAGACCCGCCCACGCGCGGTAGACCACGGGGAAGTCGATATCGACACCGGCTTCCACCAGTTGCGTGCTGATCACACGCGTCGGCATGCCGGCCTCGAGGCGCTGCTTGATGGCGGCAATGGCCCGGGAACGGTGTTCGCCGCACATCAGCGCCGAGAGATGCAGTGTGCCGTCGGGCATGAGGCGGAACAGGTCGTGGCAATCCCTCCGCGAGTTCACGATGCAGAGCACCTGCTCGCAGGCCGCCAGGCGCACCGCGAGCGCTTCCCATGTTGTGGGTTCACGTGACGGACCGGGAAGCACGTATCTTGTGCGCTTCAACCGCGCGTAAAGATCGCTCGGCTTCGGCACGATTTCCGTGACCTTTCCGAGTCCGGGCAGCGCCGGTTGCGTCGCCGTCGCGAGCACCATTGTGACGCCGTAATGGCGGACGAGCTGATTCATTGCGTCCACGCATGGCGTCAACAACGTCGGTGGCAGCATCTGCGCTTCATCGAGAACGATCACGCTATCGACAATGTTGTGCAACTTGCGGCAACGACCGGGACGGGCGGAGTAGAGCGACTCGAAGAATTGAACGTTGGTGGTGATGACGATGGGTGCATCCCAATTGTCAGCCGCAAGCTGGTTGCGCAGGGCATCCTTTTCCGGGGTCAAGTTGCTGTGGTGCTCCACCACGTTTTCTCGCCCGAAAATCCCCGCCAACGTATTTCCCGTCTGCTCGACGATGCTCGTGTAGGGGATGACGTAGATGACCCGCCGTTTACGATGCAGCACGGCATGATCCAGCGCAAAGGCCATGCCTGAGAGCGTCTTGCCGCCACCCGTCGGCACTGTGAGTGAGAACATGCCGGGCGGCTGCATGGCGGCGGTGCGGCAGGCAGCCAGCACCTCTCGCCGCGCGACATTGACCGGCGTGGGATTGCTTCGCTCCGCCAGAACGGCCAGGTGCTTGTCCAGCAGGGCCTTGAGCTCGGACACGGCCGGGAAAGGCGTCCGTTGGAGGGCTCTCTCCGGCGACATGAACGCTTCGGTGTCCAACGCATCGGCGTCCGTCAGGCAGGAGAAGAGCATGCGCACCCAGAGGTGGAACTGCTCCTTCTTTACACCCGCCGGCAGCCTGCTCGTCACGCGCATGTTCCGCGTGCACTCCTCGGCGGCGGCCCGGATGCCTTCCAGATTCCGGCACCCATCTTCCAGCCGCATGCGCAGGGCCCCTCGGCCCGTATCGGCCTCGAAGTAGTCCGGCAGCCCGGCGTGGTGCCCGGCCACCATGTACGCGAGCGGGCGGCCCATCGGGATACTCGGCATGCTGAACACTTCCTCCGCCAAGGCTGCGCCGGCGCTGGAGTGATTGACGCGGCCGCCACCGATTCCGTCGTACTCGGAGTCCTCCAGCAGATCGTTTTCCCGCAGCAGATAGGCCTGAAATTCGGGTGCGGCCTTGCCGACGTCGTGCAGCCATCCTGCATTCCAGGCCCAGTCGGCGGACTGGAAGAGGTCCGCGGACCTGGCCGCGGCCTCGGCGACGTTTCGCAGGTGCTCGTCCAGTGGCTGCCATGCGTCCGGCGACCGCCCCGAAAGGCTGTGCGCATAGATATTCATGGCAACGGCCTCCGTCGTGCGGAGAGGCGACTATGGCGACGAAGGGATTTCATCTCGCGTCCACAAGCGCGGATTCTAGCTCTTGTTTCAGCGCTTGTGCAAGCACTATAGGATCTGTGCTCGTCAGGTAGTTTCCTAGGACAAGTCGTTGTCGTGTACTCATCGTCGCTCGCGCTGCTCAAGGACACTGCCGGTGTTCTTGCGAGAAATCATCGCACAGGGGGTGGGACAAATAGCGTCCCACTCCCATAAATATTTCTGCCGTAAAAGGGGTCAGTGTTTGTTTTTGTGCACTTTATAATTGCGGTGGTCCGTCGGGATGGTAGTCTGGAGCATGCCACGGAGTCCACGGATCGAATATGAAGGTGCGCTTTATCACGTAATGTGTCGGGGGAATCGGCGGGATGAAATCTT
>JAQBVM010000260.1 GCA_027623095.1 Verrucomicrobiota bacterium | reverse complement strand
CACTCTGTGGAGCCGTGACATTCCCGGGCGCTCGAAAGAAGCCAGGGCTCCACAGAGTGTCGCCCCACCAGGAAAAATGTTCATGGCCCCGATTCGCATCCGGCAGCCGGAGGATTTCACTACTCTGAGAATCATCTCACTGCTCCGCCGCCTCTGCATGAATGCAAAATCCTTCATGCCTATTTCGGCGCCAATTCACCTAGAGGTTTCGAGTCTCTCGCTTCGGTTCCTGACAGAAATGGAATGGAAACCGAATCTTCCCGCATTTTCCGCATCATGGCGTCAACGGTTTGCTTAAGCGTGTAGGCATCGAGAATCCGGGCGACCGCGTTTCGAACTTCGAGCATCACCATCCGGAGTCCACAATGCGCCTCATCGGGGCAGGAACAGCGCTCATAGCACGTTTGGCTCACACAGGCGATCGGGGCGAGCGGCCCTTCAATCTTGCGGATCACATCCCCAATGGAAATCCTATCGGCCGGTTTTGCCAGACTGTACCCACCTTGTTTTCCCCGCTTGCTTTCTAAAAATCCGGCGGTTTTCAGTTCGATAAGAATGGCCTCCAAAAACTTCACCGGAATATTCTCTTTCTCAGCCAAGTCTCGGATCCGCACAATTGGAGCCCCCGACTCACGAGCGATTCCCAATCCGATTAACGCGCGCAGCGCGTATTCTCCTCGTTTGGTTAGCTTCATGTGCTGTTACTCTATTGATTCGATAGAGTATTACAAGTGCGAAAGTGATTGACCAAGTTTCCCTGTTCTTACCTTGCGACTCCGCGTCTCTGCGCCTTTGCGTTTGAATCACCGGAAGAGAACGCGAAGGCGCGGAGACGCAAAGGAATGACTCCGAGGGAAATATCAATTCGTTGTTGGCCCAGTGGTTTGATTGCACTACTGTTCGCGCCGAAATGCAGTCGTTACCGAAACCGGAAATCATATTTACGCACGAAAGCGATCTGGACGGATTGATCTCCGGACTTTTACTGAAACGCTTGGCTCAGAAGTTGTTTGGCGAGGAAATACCTCTTGAGGCGTATCACAATCAGAGTTGGCGCCAACGGGCTTTTCATGAGAAATCGGCTTGGGTGGCGGATATGACCTTCGAGACCCGGCTCGACCGGGTGAACTGGTTGGTCATCGACCATCACGCGACGGATGTAGTTGCACAAGACGCGGTTCTGGTTCACGACACTGGAAAGTCGGCGGGATTACTCTGCTATGAACTGTGCAAGGAACACGGCTTTGAAAGTCCGGCACTAGACCGATTGGTGCATTTGAGCAATGTGGCGGATCTTTTTCTTGAAAAAGACCCCGACTTCGATCTGGCGAACGACTATGCAAACCTGGTCAAGACCTACCAGTTTTGGAATCTTATCGAGTTGATCCAAAGAAATCCTGAACAACTATTGGACCACCCTCTCCTTGAGGTCATGGCAGTAAAAAGGCGTGTGGAAGACCCTCTCGGTTACGCATGGAGTCTTTCCAACATCACAGAACTGAGTCCATACGTTGGATTCGTGGACACAATGGTAGGAAACATCAATCTGATTGTTCATCAGCTCTTGGAAACGGCGGCAACACCGTATTCAGCACTGTTGACTCTCTTTCGCAAGGCGAACGGAACGATCATTGTCAGTGTTCGCAGCCGAAACGGGGATGCGCTGAGAATCGCGGAGAAGCTTCACGGGGGCGGTCACGCGAACGCCTCTGGCGCCACATTGCCCAGATCGGTCCAAAGTGTGTCCGAGGCTGTCCGCTATCTCCGCCACATCCTGAGCCCCGCCGCCCCTGCCGCCGGGCCTTCGAACGAAAGCCTGGAAAACGCGTTTGATTCTGTCGCGAGCCGGTCTGAACGAAATCGGCGAAAAGAGATAAGGGGCAATTTTGACTCTTGAACCGTCATTCCGTTTTTGAAAGACTGCCAAGAACCGAAACATCGCCGAATTTATGCACCAATCGTACCTGCTTGAAGCGTTTCCAAAGAAATTCCAACTTAAGGATAGTTTTGCCTGCCAGGTTCGACCTCTCAAAGCAGGAGATGAAACTGCGTTTCACGAGTTCTTCATGGAAGTTCCGGATCAGGAAAGGATGTTCATCAAACACAGGGTAACAGAACCGGAGATAATCAAGGAGTGGTGCGAGAAAATCGACTACGGACGCAATCTCCCTCTCCTCGCGTTCTATGAAAAGAGAGTTATCGGCGCTGCGACCCTTCACCAGCAACTCGGCGGCTGGAAGCGTCATATTGGTCGAGTCAGTGTTTTGGTGCACGCAAAGTATCGCGGGAGAGGTTTGGCCAGAGCGCTGGTAAATCAAATCGTCGATCTCGCCCGCCACATCGGCCTGGACAAGGTTGAGGCAGAATTCATTGGCGAACAGGAGGCCGCCATCAAGATGTTCGCGCTGCTTGGATTCAGCAATCTGATTCGATTGCCCGATTATGTGAAGGACATGCAAGCAATTTCTCACGACTACGTCCTAATGGGACTCGACCTCAAAACGGACGAAGAGTACGCGGGGATGGGATAGTCGGTTAGTCACGGGTTGGTCGGTAGTCTGCGCGGACTGCGTTTTTACGAGCGCGAAATATTGCGCTGATCCTGTTGGAAGTGGATAGAATTGGTTTGGCGACCGTTTCTATCCTCAATGTTGGACGAATGGAGGAGCCTGATGAACATCATAATTCTTGCGGTCGGTTCTCGGGGCGACGTGCAACCGTACGTTGCCGTTGGCTTGGGACTGCAGAATGCCGGGCACCATGTCCGAATGGCGACTCACTCAAACTTCAAAGACTTCGTGGAGATGCGGGGCCTTGAATTTGCGGAAATCAAGGGAAACCCAAAGGAATGGCTAGATACCGAAGAAGGTCTCGATTGGCTTGAGTCCGGTCCGGGACTTTACAAGTTTTACACCGGTCTGAAGCGTTTTATGGAACCGGTGTTGGAGAGCCTACTCCCCACATCCTTGAGTGCGTGCCGAGATATGGATGTAATCCTCTATTCGACTGTCGCGACGAGCGGGCCACATATCGGAGAGAAACTTGGCCTTCCCACATTTCCGCTTATGCTTCAACCCGCCTATCCGACGGGTGATTTTCCTTCGGTCATAGCTGACTCGGCAACGACTAAGAATCGGATTTACAATCAGTTCACTCACTGGATTACAGACCAGATTCTGCATCACTCGACTCGAGGCAGCATCGACCGGTGGCGAAAAGAAGTTCTCGGTTTGTCCAGAGCCACATTTCTCGGTCCCGCGCGCGTTTCGCGAAAGAAACGAGTTCCCCATTTTTTGGGCTATAGCCCGAGCGTCGTGCCACGCCCCAAGGCTTGGGGCGACCACGTGCAGGTCACCGGCTACTGGTTCCTCGACCGAGAAGAGAATTGGGTTCCACCAGACGAGTTGGTTCGGTTTCTCGAATCCGGCTCTCCACCCGTTTATGTTGGATTCGGCAGCATGACCGTGCGTAAATCGGAGGAAACAACCCGCATGATTGTCAGTGCGCTTCAAATGACCGGACATCGCGGAATCCTATTGAAAGGCTGGGGCAACCTCGGTTCTACAAATCTTCCGGACAGCGTCCTGCAAATCGACTCGGTGCCGCATGACTGGCTATTCCCTAGAATGGCCGCCATCGTCCACCATGGAGGAGCGGGCACGACAGGAGCAGCGATTCGCGCCGGAGTTCCGTCTATCATCACCCCATTCTTCGCGGATCAAATCTTTTGGGCGGCGCGAATCAGCTCTCTTGGGGTAGGGCCAGCAAGCATTCCGTTTTCGAAACTAAACGATCAGAACCTTGCCGACGCGATTCGATTGGCAACTGGGGACTCAGCCATGCGCGGAAGGTCGAAGGCCCTTTCGGAGAAGATTTGTTCGGAAAACGGAGTCACTCGGGTTGTCGAAGCTTTCGAAAACGCAATACGCTCTCCTAGAACAAACGGAAATTTCACTTTATAGGCTTGGGCCATCGATCGAAAAAGCTGTTCACCACGCCAATAAACCCCTGGGCCTGAAACGCCAGATAGAATCGAGTGGACCGAATCTTGACCCAGGCCAAAGGGTAAAGAACCAGGCACTTAATCCAACCCCGCAATCCCTGAGTTTCGAACTCGATCCTAAGTGCTTCCGGAAATCTCTTGAACACTCTCGGAGTGTCACCACCGACATATAGAAGGGGCGGGCTGTTCCAGGGATCAAATTCGACAAGCCGTTTTTCTATGTCCCAATGCGCCCGCGCGAACAGCTTGGCACGCGTATTCAACATAGCCGCGACAAACCCGAATGTACTGTTGCTGATTCCCAAAACGTCGCACTGGCTCAGGAGATAAAAATCGATGTAGTATTCCAAATCACGCCAGAGACCGGGAAACCGAATCCCGAGATCGTTCGAAGTGACCGGAGCGAATCGCTTGAAATGGTTCGCGAGTCCACTCAGGTCATCGCTGCAGACAAAAAGGATCGGACTCTCATGTTTCCGCCAAATTCGGTCCAGCCACTCTTCCCACCATTCGAAGGGAATTGTGAAGGTAAAACCGAGAAGAGGAAGGCTCAAAAAATCGGCCCGGCGAATGTGAAGCCCTACAATGGTCCGGCCCTTTGATCGCAAGCGAGCCAGGCCCTCGTCCAATACACTTCTTAATTGGGGAACGGGTTCGAAAAGGGAACGTACAAACTCCTTCTCCGCGATCAGGCGTTTCGTGTGCCATTGAAAATGACCCCATAAGTCCGCGTTCACCAATCGGCAATCCAGTGCCTCGCTCCCAATCCGGGAACTCCCGCTGCCGGCAAGCTTCTCGATATACGGGATCAGCTCGGGAACACGGTCAAATAATGATTCTCCGGCATCCCAACGTTCAATGGCCGGTCGCAGGCGCGACGTCACGGCGGGTTCGCAGTGCCCGAACAAACGCTTCCCGGCCCAGTCCGGGCACTCGACACGCGCGTCCACACGTTTCGCAAGAATTCTCAAGCTCGCGTACTGCAACAATTGGTTTCCAAATCGCCCGACTTTCCCGATCGAAGACATGGCCAGAACAGGCCTCTCCCCGCTCGATAACAAACCACGCTTCAGTCCATCTGAAAAACTCTGGGACAATGAAAGCGGGTTCGCTCGCTGAAGCGGTTCTTCGCTGGCCTTTTGAAGTTCCATCGGTTTCATCCGAAAAACACCGGTTTCAAAGCAAGAAATACTCGGCACGAACTCCGAACGTGGCGACGTTCGCGCCCCAACCGGCTAAGGCCGGGACCGCATCCCCTGCGAAATGGGAATTGCTGCGGCATTTCCGGTTTGTCAATTCTTGGAAACTCAATACGCTTCGCATTCGGGCTCTCGAGATACATTGAAAGGAGAGAAGGTCGCCGATCCATCTTGTGAAATGAAGAACAAAAGGAAAATCCTCTTTGTCGCCCCTCCGCTCGCTGGCCACACCTATCAGTTGATCGTACTCGCGCACGAACTTGCATCGCGCGGATACACAACCGCTTTTGCCACCGAAGAGCCGTTTCGCGATCGAATCGTCAGGCAGGGTGGCGAGTTTCTCCCTTGGGAGCCGAGGAGCGTGATCGACGACGCGTCGCTTCTCGATCGGTGGGATCGAGTTTGGGAAACCGTTTCGCGAGAGCCTCACATCCTGAAGGGCGAACGGCGAATGTGGAACCTGGCCGGAGATCTTTACATTCCGATGCACCAGACTCTTGAACCAATCTTCCGGAAGTTTGCTCCCGATTTGGTGGTTGTAGATAGCGGCGCATTTCCGGCGATGGATCTGGCGGATCAACACAACATTCCGTTCGTCATACTTGCCCAATTCCTAGGACCTCACGCGCCCATCCACCGGAGATACCCCCGGTATGGCACTCCATTTTCAATTCAGATGAGTCCGGTAGAACGATTTCGCAATTGGATGCACCCGCTCTCGGCGCTGTGGTTTATGGGACCCTGTGTCACCCGACTTAATCGAGCTCGAAAGGCATGTTCCGCTTACTCGAACTGGAGGGATCTTTATTACAACAACTTGATGATGGTCAGCACCGCTTTCGGAATAGAACAACCCCGTCCTCTTCCGCCACTCATTCAAATGGTGGGGCCGATTCTTGCCGCTCAACAGGAGCCGCTGCCGGATTCACTTCAACTATGGTTGGATCAAGGCTCGGAACAGAGGGACGTCGTTTACATCTCGATCGGCACATTGGCGACTTTGGAAGCCTGGCAGGCTCGAGCCCTTGTTGAAGGCGTGTCGCGGGCCGGGGTTCGCATTCTGTTAGCTCTAAGGAAAAACCAGCATTCGTTGCTACCGAGCCTGCCGGATTCTGTTCGGCTGGAGGAGTTCGCGCCCCAGCAAGGAGTGCTTGCGCATCCCGCCGTGCGCGCATTCGTGAGCCACTGCGGGATGAACAGTGTCAGTGAATCTCTGTACCGGGGCAAACCACTTCTCTGTCTGCCGATTTTCGGTGATCAGCACTACAATGCCGCGCGTGTCGCGGATCTCGGAGCAGGAATAAGACTTCACAAAACACATTTCGACGCCGCACAAGTGCATCGCAAGACAGAAGACTTACTAAACGATGCTCGATACTCTAAATCCGCGGAACGGATGTCGGTTGTCCTTCAACACACTCGAGGTCGCGATCGCGCCGCAGACCTCGTCGAGACAGTCTTGAAAGTAGGATCCAGTCATCTCGCCATCGGATTCGATGAGGCCTCTCATTTTGGCTCGCAAAAGAACAAGTCTTGAAGTCCGTTTCGATTGAGGTACGCGTGTTCTCTCATTGCTGCGCGGACATCTTTCTCAGCAATGGGAGATTCTTAATTCCACTTTCTAAACTTCGACAATTTCTGAATTGCCGTCCCTCGTCATTGGCAGTTTTACCTCACTACAACCCGGAATCACCGCCGTCGATGCGGCAGCTCACGGTGGCACGTGAACTGCTAATTTTCCTCACAGTGAGAATCGATTCATTGATTGAACTGTTAAAAAAAGAGAAACGTTTTTCCGGACATCCACGACGCACGTGGAGCGCCCCCGGCCGGCCTTATGCATTCACTCTTATTGAACTGCTGGTCGTGATCGCCATCATTGGGATCCTGGCGGGAATGCTGTTTCCCGCGCTGTCAAAAGCTCGCGCGACCGCGCTTCGGTCGTCGTGCCTCAATCAGATTCGGCAATTGACACTCGCGTGGCAGATGTACGCCGATGACCATGACCTCTTGCCCGAGAATTACCATTTCGACCCGAATGGAACCGTCAACCTGCACGCATGGATTCTTGGAACCATGGATGATAATCCCGCCTATGGACAGGTGGAATCTGGCGCTTTGGATTCGACGAACCGGCGCGCGATCATGCTGGGAAAACTGTACCCATATAACGAATCCACCGCGATCTACCGCTGCCCGGCGGATCGCAGCATGACGCAAGGAATCCCGAGGGTTCGAAGTTACTCGATCAACGGATGGATGGGAGGCCGAGCCTTGGCCGGACAGGATTCATTTCGTGTGTTTCGAAAACAGTGCGACGTCAAAGCCCCTGCGCCATCGCAGGCGTTCGTTTTTCTCGACGAACACGAAAGGAGCATTAACGACGGATGGTTTGCTGTCGATATGATGGGTGGAAGGGGCCTTCTCGACGCTCCGGCCTCCCGGCATGGCGGTGGGTACAATCTTTCCTTTGCGGATGGCCATGCAGAGTTTTGGAAGATCTCGGATCTTCGAACATTAACGTGGGAATCGTTGCCGATCCCAAATGCTCCTGGGAATCCTGATTGGGACCGGTTGCGCGGGGCTGCATCGAGCCTTCGCTGAACGGTCGGAAGAAGTTCCATTATTTTCGCCGAAGACTCCCATTTTATGACAACGGTTCATCCGCGGCGCACTCTGCACTTTATTTGCGCTTTTTTGTTGACGATTACCCCATTGTGCCGGGAGGCACTTTCGCAAGGAAGTTTGACACCGCCAGGTCCTCCCGGACCGACGATGAAAACACTGTCCGAGATCGAGCCCCGGACAGGAATCTCGGCAATCCCGTTCACAATCTCGGAGCCTGGATCATACTATTTCACAAGAAATCTGACTGGAGCTTCGGAGCAGCATGGGCTCATCGTTCAGGCGGACAACGTCACGATCGACTTGAATGGATTCTCGCTGGCTGGCGCGCCGAACTCGCTCAATGGAATCTTTGTGTCGGGAGCCAGAAGGAATCTTGTGATCCGCAACGGCGCCATTCGTAATTGGAGAGCCGGACTGGACGCAACGACCGCCGCACACTCGCAGTTCATCTCCATCATGGCCTTCGACAATGGAGGAACCGGCATCTCGGCCGGGCCAAACAGCACGGTGATGGCTTCGTCGGCTTACTCGAACGAAGGAACCGGGATTTCCGTGGACCGCGAGTGTATGGTGCGGGAATGCACCGCTCGCGCAAACGGTTTGGCTGGTATCATCGCGGGAGATAGCTGCCAAGTCATCTCCAGCACAGCATCCTTCAACAGCGGTCAAGGCATTCAAACTGGAAGAAACTGTCTCATCACTAGCTGCGCAGCTCTCAGCAATACGGGGTCCGGATTTGTCGCCGGAGAGGGGAATCAAGTCAGTCTCAGCTCGGCATCGAACAATCGGGCTAATGGAATCACGGCCAGTACCAATAGCATTGTCAGCAGTTGCTTCGCTTCCGTGAATATCGGTAATGGAATTGTCGTCAGCGCTGTCTGCCAAATCACGGGCAGCAACACCGCGTTCAATTCCCAATCCGGCATCGTCACGGGAAGCGACTGCACAGTGAACAATTGCACCGCTTCGAACAACCAGGAAAACGGGATCGCCACTGGGCCTGACAGTCAAATCTCGGATTCGAAAGTCTTGAGCAACAGATTGGCTGGAATTAGGGCCGAGCGCAGAACGACGATCCGGGCATGCACCGCTCAGAGAAACCTTGCTGACGGCATCGTTGTCTCGAGCGAATGTACGGTAACCGGGAACAGCAGCAATAACAACTTCAACGCCCGGGACGCTGCAGGGATTCGCGTCACCGAAACGGACAATATCATCCGCGAAAACAATGTTATCTCAAACGATCGCGGCCTAAGCATGGAAGCGGGTGGAAATATGGTTCTGAAGAACACGGCGGCAAACAATACGATCAATTACTTTATCAATGGCACTCAAACAATGGGACCGATTTTTAAAGGGCCCGGACCGGTCGATGACACAAATCCCTGGATGAATTTTGAATTCTAGAACAGGACACAATTGACTCGTCTGATTACAGTAAAAACAATTGTCACGGTGTGCGGCGTTCTCGCATGCACGGCGCTTTGTTTCGGAGAAACCAATGTCAACGAGACACGCTCGCGGGCGTGGTCGGCGAACACGGGTTGGATACAATGGCGGCCCGATCGTGTTTACGGTGCTAGAATCGATGAGTATGTCTGTTCGGGATTTATTTACTCGGCGAATCTTGGATGGATCAACCTCGGCTCCGGCCAGCCGCGAAACGGGATTCATTACCAAAACAATTCCGCCACCGATTTCGGAGTGAACTTGGACAGCAACGGGAATCTGAGAGGCTCCGCATACGGGGCGAACATCGGATGGATCCGTTTCGAGGACTTTGGTTCTCCACGGATCGACCTTGATACTGGAGGGCTTCGCGGTCTCGCCTATGGCGCCAATATCGGTTGGATTAATCTCGGAGAATTCAACACCTCTCTATCGATTGATTACATCGCTCCGGGTATCGACAGCGACAGCGATGCGATTCCGGACGCTTGGGAATTGGAGCACGCCGGAAACCTGGAAACGCTGGGAATCCAAACCGATTCTGATTTCGACGGACAAACCGATCTCGAAGAGTATCTATCCGACACCGATCCTCTTGATAAGACCCAGAACTTCCGCATCCTGGAATTCACATCTCGCAACGATGCAGGCTCGGTTGTTCTCACCTGGATCAGCCGGCCGACTCGCGCCTATACCGTTGAGGCAATTGGGTCGTTCGGATCTCCAGAGAAGTGGGTCAACGTCACGCGGGAAGCTCTAGTTGGGGAGGACGGAACAATGACGCTGGCTTTGAAGCAAGGAGAAGCCAGCGAGCAAGCCTATTTTCGCGTGAAAACGTCTCGGCGGCTCCCCCACCCGTAAATCCGAACCGAAGGACCGTCGCTCTGGACGGTCCGAAGAGGAGTGTTCCGGAACAGAGTCTGCGGTTGCGATTTGTATAATCCCTGTGCAGACTAATGTCGTAAGCCCGGAAGGGGCTGCGGGATCTCCCCACGATGATTCAGGGCCTCGATTCGAGTCCAATATTTGGGGGATTTCCCCGTCCAGTCTCTCCAGAATCAGCTCAGACGACGTTCGATTGAAAGCCCTAGCCTAAGTTCCCGGAGAAAAGAGACAAAACATCAACTTTGTTGGGGTTTTGTCAAAAAGTGTAGCAAGTAATAATTAAGTTAT
>JAQBVM010000259.1 GCA_027623095.1 Verrucomicrobiota bacterium | reverse complement strand
CCTGATCCAAATCCCGATTCCTCCAAAAATGACCGTGTGGCCCTCCAACGGTGGACCTTGGTCAACCAAATGTGCGACCTTTTGAAACGGCATTGGCCTTTATCGCCCGCGCTGGACGAAGTCGTTTCGTCTTCGCCTCGTCAACTCGAGGATTCCAACCCCGTGTTTACCAGAAAACGCACCCTCGAAGATTGGTTCTACACTTTTCAGAAAGGCGGTTTTGGGCGCTGTTTTTTGCCTGTAAGGAGTTGGGCGGGTTGCTCGATTCACGCCCATGCCAACGGCCAGCCGATTGCGAGGAGATCGGGGCGTCTTCCACCTGACGCATCGATGCCATAACCGCGCGTTCCTTTTAAAATTCGCCCGGGACCGAGACGCCTACCGGGCCATGATAGACGTTTATTTCGTCGCCAGGATCAGAAGGCGAGTTACGATGTGCCTATGTCCGCGACGGCCTCAGATTCGACATCGGGCAGCGCCCAATCGTTCGCCACGACGCACTGGAGCAACGTGTTGGCCGTGAAGCAGGGTCTAGCCGACTGTCGCCTAAGCAAGTGGTTTAATCGGAATTCGCCCTGAAAGATTTCGAGCGATTTAGAGGTCTTACAGGCGGTTTTGGGCGCTGTTTTTTGCCTGTAAGGAGTTGGGCGGGTTGCTAGATTCACGCCCATGCCAAGGGCCAACCGATTGCGAGGAGATGGCGGCGTCTTCCACCTGACGCATCGATGCCATAACCGTGCGTTCCTTTTGAAATTCGCCCGGGACCGAGATGCCTACCGCTTCAAAGTGCGCGAACACCTGCGCCGCTACGACTGTTCGGTGCTCGATTACTGCGTGACCTCCAATCACGTCCATTTGTTAATCGATGCGGCGGACCGTTTGGAGGTCAGCGGGTTTATGCGCGAGGTGGCCAGCGAGTTTGCCCGGACCTACAACCGGCACAAGCATCGGAGCAACGCGTTTTGGGGAGACAATTACCACGCGACGTTGGTCGAGGACGGCCGGTATTTGTGGGAGTGTTTGTGTTACATTGAGCTGAACATGGTGCGGTGCGGAGTGGTTGGGCATCCGGGGGAATGGGAATGGAACGGTTACCAGGAGATCATGGGCCAGCGGCAACGGTATCGGCTGATTGATCTGGAACGATTGTGCTGGCGGTTGGGCGCGAACAGTCTGGATGAGGTGCGCCAGAATTTGGCAACTGGGCTGAGCGAACGAATTGCGCGAGGAGAACTCCAACGCCAAGCGCACTGGGCGGAGAGTTTGGCCATCGGGAGCGTGGGATTTTTGGAAAAGATGCAGCCGTTGATCCTCTGGAGACGGGAAACGGAAATCGTGGCGACCACCAACGAGCTGTGGGCCTTGCGAGAGGAAGCGACGCCTTACAGCTGAAAAATCGGGGCAAAAAGCGGCTCTAAGGCCAATAATGGAGGAGTTTTCTAATGGATGCCTTTGCGTCGCACAGCAATGCTTAGGCGACAGTCGGTTCCGAGATGACCGGACCGTTCAGAAACTCCGTCCAAGCGATGGCGCTTGCCGCCAGAGATTCTCCCGCCGTGAGCCATCCATTCACGTCCGATGCGACCGCGGATCCTTTCACTGCCAAACCGATGAGGTAGTTCGTATCCAGATGGATCATGCCGGACGCCGGGCTTCCGTTACAAGCCGTTCCTCACTTACTTCGCGCATGTATTGTTCGGCCTGATCGGGTGTCAGACAGGGTTCCTCCTGCATCAATCGCAGCGCTTCTCCTGGCGACAACGGTTCAGATGTGGGCGCATCCGGGGGCACGGGCAGCGGCTGCAACAGCACGGTGCATTGGCCCTCGTTGATGGCGATTTGCTCTCCGTTCACGGCCCGACGCAGCCAGTCGCCCAGACTTTTACTGGCCTCTTGCACGGTCAACGTTTTCATGCCTTGACGATACTCGTTCCCGACCCGGGCAACAAGCTCGCAAAACCGAACGTGCCAATGATGGTGGGACACTTTACGGGTCGTGAAGGGGTCAGACCAAACAGTTAACAGTAGTTCCCTTAGCAGCATAAGCTACGTGGCATAGCCAGAAAGCTTCGCATTGAATACACGGGAGCGGTTGGGATTCTGGTGTCACCGAGGCGAGTTTGGGGCGTGGAGAGGGCCAGGCAGACGGGAGTAACCATTGCAGCCCTTAGAAGCGATTCTCCATCGCGTTTCCGCCTCGTAACGATTCAGCGAGCCAGCCTTCTTCGGTCATCCTCATCGTCTTTAATAATGACTTTGAACGTCATTTCTTGGCGAGAAGACGCTCCCTGATTCCAGCAAAGACTTCGTCCGCTGGCGTTTCGCGCCCGGGATGCTTCAGCGCGTCTTACGCACGGCCGTCGAGTTCGGCGTCTTGTTCCGGCGAAAGCTGTGGATCGTATCCATGTTCCGCGATGTCGTCCCAACGCTTCTGTGCGAGCTCGATGCGCTCCGACAGCGGAAGGGATTTTGCCGCTAGTAGAATTTCCCGAGCGCTCATGGCGGCAATGTACCGTGTTGATGGACCCGCGCTAGCCGGTACTTCCGACCAACCGCGTTCTCCGGTTGCCTGAGGCGGGGGTGTTTCCAAATCCGCGACGACGCCAATCGAATGGAGTTTCTTTGCGGCCGCGCAGAGACAACCTACTCTGCTTCAACGCAGCTCGACCTGACCTGGAAACTTGGGGCAGATTTGCGATTCTTTCAGGTGCGTCGCTGTTCGCGGACCGGAGAACGTCATTGCGCCTGAAGTCGAGCACAGCCAGACTTCCGCGGCGCCGACATCGAAATAGAGCGCCATTTTCTCTTGAACCTCCGCGTCCGTATTGCCCGGTGAAAGCACTTCGACGCAAAACTCAGGGGACTGTGGAAAACAGCTTCGGTCACCCAGCCTCCCCATGCACTCCGCCGATGCCCATGCGACATCGGCCGCTTTGACACCATCCGCTGTGAAGATCGGGCATTCCGTGAGTACTCGGCCGATTGGAATCAAGCTTCTTAGTTGAAACGCGATCTCCGACTGAAAACTACCGTGACGAGGCGCTGGAGGAGGGCTCATAAGGGTATGCCCGTGGCGATCGGTTTCGATTCGGCCTTCGAACTTGGTCAGCCCGGGATCGGCCAACACTTCGGTCCAGCGGCGCAAGTTGTACTCCGTCTGCTTACCCTGCTGCGGAAATTTGATGGTCATCGTTGCCACGATGCAAGCCTATACCGATGGCGCGCATTTCGTCAAAGTGCATGGGCAATCTCAAGCAACTCAATCTCGCATGGCTAGTTTAGTCCAGTAATCGCTGGGATTCCAGGGACTTGGGGAATCGTCTTTTTTCAATCGCATAATAGGCACGCAACAAGTCTTCCTCGATTCGCAATTCTTCTCTGACTTTTCCGACCGGCCATTCCATGTAGGCGGGATAGTTTACCTTGGAAAGGGATTCGCAATCGGAAATGAAACCGAGCTTCACACCGTCCCGAAAAACACGGAGATCTTCATCCGTGAAACGATAGTTTTTCGGATACAAATATTTCGTGAAGAACGCAAAAAGCCGTTCTTCTGTTGTGCTGACTCGGTCGGTGCTGCCCATTGTGAAACCGATCACAAATGCTTCGTCTTTTGGCAGAACTCCTCGTCCCAAAAGAATGTGAATAAGGTCGTGAGTTTCAAGGTCTGTGGCGCCGTGAAAGATATCGATCCCGGGCAGATCATATTTCGGATTTTCGACAAGTTGGATGATATAGGGAACATCCCCTTGTTTTAAACCGAAGGTCTGAAGTTCGCTGTAGGCCTCCCGGAGTGTTTTGGCAGCGCATGAGAGCGGGACGAACCAATTCTTGATTTTGTCCTCCAAATCCATTCTCGATCTCCTTGTGGCGTGGTGTTGAAGTGGTTAGCTCACACCTCTTGCTTCTAGCTCCTTGAGTTCTTCGGCCCATCTGCGGCGCTGGTTTTCGTCCGTGTTTGGATCCGGCAGAAGGCTCCGACGGGTGCAGTTAATGAGCGCTTGCAGGGTCTGGTACCGGCGTGTCTCCCCAATTGCCGGAGGGATATGATCGGAAATGATCTCGAACACTTGGTCAAACGAGAGTTTGCCGCCGTGTGTTTTGGCCTTTAATTCGCCGCGACCGGAGGCGAATCCCGCCGTCGAGAAATCTCTTGTCACCCGATTGATACTCTGCCGTTGCTCCGGCGTCAGAGGCGCTTCGATAACCGGCGCCAGCATCCAATCCAGGAATTCCTCCCGATCCTCACCTTCGGGATCGAGCGTCGGAATGATAAGATCGCCGACCCGTCCGGGACGGCGCAGATCGGGGGAAAGCAGATGAATCCGCGCGGTAACAAGCAGCCAAAAGACCCGACCCCGCAGCGTTGGGTCTGACATCATGGACTGAATCTTGCCGGTCAAACGTCTTTCAGTCTCATGAGTGTCTTGGCCCACGCGGCCAAACTGGGTGTCGGCCTCGTCCACAAAGATCAGCACCTTCGCCAAAGCGTTGAGCACACGGCGCAACCGTTCGAAAACGACATCAGTCTGGCCGAACCACTGGCTTCGAACATTCTTGATCACAAGAACCACCATGTCCAGCTCCGCCGCAAGCGCTTCGAAGATGAATGTTTTTCCGCCTCCAATTGGGCCGCACACAGCCGCTCCGGCGAGTGCGTCACCTCTCGTTCCCTTAAATCGGGGCATCAGTTCTTTTTGAAGGAATGCCTTGAGCCGGTGAAATCCGATGACGTCTTCGAGGGAGTGTTCCGGTTTTTTGAACTCCACGATATCGTCACCAAGCTGGCTTTGGATGAATGTTTCGACTTTGGCAACCACCGTTTTTTGTGTGAGGGGCGATTGATCGTAGGCGGCGCCCTTCAGAATCTGAAGCAGCGCGTGCAACGAGAGTCCCGCTGTTAGTTTTGTCAGATCCTCCGAAGTGCCCCAAAGTTCGATGTCCGCCGGATCGGGCAACGTGTTGACGAACCAGGAAATGAAATGTTGCCGGCTGGCTTCGTCAGGTGAGGGAATCTCGATCTCAAGCAATTGCGGAAGGCGCGCGATTCGATGGTGCAAAAGACTGCGGGACTCGGCGATCAGCGCGACTGAATCGCCGCCGTTCACAAATCCCGGATCGCTAAACCAATCGTGACAAATCGTAACACGCTGCCTGTCCAGATCGGAAAGGCTTGTGATCGGGGCGTCCGGTATGAGCATGTCCGCGCCTTCGATCAAGATAACGAGGTTTTCCGGGAGCAGCGTCTTGCCGTTGAGTTCGGTTCGCGAGCACAGGCACATTTGCCTCAGCAGTTCGAGGGCAAGAGTCGGGTTGCTTACCGCCTTCCTCAGGCTTTCGTCGAATGTCTCGACGATATGATCCAGATTTGACGCGGCTTTTCCTTTTGCCAGCATCCGTTGAATGGCGAGTGCGTTGCCATCATACCCGCTTCGCCATTGAAGCCAGGCGTCGCGCACCTTCTGGAAGTCCGAATCGCGCGAAAACCGAATAGGGCCGTTCAGTTCATAGACAATGAGGATAAGGTTCGGAATGTTCCATTTCGCCAAAAGGAAATTGAGCAGGGGAACATACTCTCCGCCGGCTTCCGAGGGATGGCAGAACAGATCGTGAATATTCCCGGTGAGAACAATCGATCGAGCCTGACCGGAGTTCAGGATGCGGGCGGCTTTGCGCGAAAACTCGTATTCGGGAGGTGTGTTTGAATTCATCATGTAATTCGACGGATGTGGATCATATGGACGCGGCTATCCTAGGAAGCGTTCGCAGCCGAGCTCCAATATGTCACGTATTCGCTTCGGTCTTGTCTGACATCGGGATTGAAGACCGCATGCCGCACTTCGTCGCGCTGGATGGCAAACTGCTGAAAATCCTTCGAATCCTTCGGCTCGAAGACTTGAGACGGCTTATCATACACGATCGTGGCTCCGGGAAATTCCGGCTGGCCCTCGCTCTTCCAATCCCAGTATTGCGAAAGGCCGACGAGCCGGTCTCCCACGTAGATTGCTTCGTTCAACTCGTGCGTCACGATTACAAGTGTGTATGCGGGCGTTTCTCCGCGTTTCTTGGCCTGCAAGTTTTCCGCGTAGAGCTTCAGCAGCATGGTCTGCAGTTCCTCGCGCGTGGCTTCGTCAAGAGCGCCAAACGGCTCATCCAGAAGAATAATTTCCGGCTTCATAATGAGCGCCTGGGCAATCGCCACGCGCTGCCGCATTCCGCCAGACATCTCATGCGGATAGAGCCGCATGGCATCCTGCAGTTTCACCTTCGTCAAGAATTCCGCTGCCAATTCAAGGTGTTGCTTCCGAATCCGCCGCCATTTTAAGAAGTTAAAGAAGCGGAAAGGAATGCTCGTTTGATCCAGCATGAGGCCAATCGCGACGTTCTCCTGCGCGTTGAGAAATGGGAAAAGCGAGTAATGCTGGTAAACGATTCCGCGGTCGCGTCCTGGGCCTGCGACCGGTTCCGCTTCGCGTTGGGTTCCTTCACGGTGCAGCAGAATTTCGCCTTCAAGCGGAAGGTGCGTGCCAACCACCGCGCGGAGCAGCGTCGATTTGCCGCATCCACTGGGACCCACCAGCGAAAGGAACTGGCCCCGCTGAACCTTTAGATTGATATCGTGCAGAACCCGTTTCGCGCCAAACCAATGGCTGACACCCCGGCATTCCATCGATAATGAATCTGTCATCGCATCAGCCTTGATGTTTCTCAAACCATGGACAGAGCTTTCGTCGAAGACGCCGGAGCCCGAAGTCCATCGTGAAACCGAATGCGGCAAGGATCGCGAGATACGGATAGACGACACTCATGTCCAGAAGTTTTGACTGGAGCCGGATCCGGTAACCGAATCCGACATCGCCCACGACCATTTCCGCTGCGATGAGATAAACCAGAGCCGGACCAATCACGAGCCGCACTGCGTCGAGGAGCTTCGGAAGCACAAACCGAAAAATAACGGTCCATACCACCTCCGAGTGCGAAGCCCCGAGGGTATAGGCTTTGAATTGCAGTTCCTCAGGGAATTCTTTCACCGCTAAGAATATCGTGAGCGCCAAAGTCGGAAGGATCCCAAAAGCGATCATCGTGACAAACATGCTCGTGTCCATGCCCACAAGGACGAAGAATACGCCGAGGGCTCCCGTTGGGGGAATCTTCGCCAGTAGAGACAGCGGTGGATAGCAGAAAGCCTCGACAGGCGTGAAGCATCCCATCAGCATGCCGATTCCAAACGCTCCCATCACTCCGACTGCAAGTCCCAGGAAAAAACGGGCCCCGGTCGCTTTCGCATCCGAGGCGATCCAGCTCTCGTTGTTCCAGTCGTCGGGTTTGAACGCGTCGCCGACTCCCTTCTTGATCTGGGTCCACGTAGGGATCGTTGTATCGTCCGGGTTCGTGAGATGCTGCCGATGTGCCATCCACGTATAACTCCCCAGCAGGACCGCCAGCGATAGGATTCCGAGAATGACCGCGGTACTGCTATTTATGGGGCGTCGGATCATGAATGGTGACGGTCCAGCCTATTTGCTCTTGGATTGCACTATTTTGATGTAGGTCGGATCAAACCGCAGGTTCGAATCGTCCGATTCAGTTTTGGGCCCGTATGCAAGTTTTGGCGCTTTTCCTGTTATTTCGTGACTGACGCAAAAATCCACAACCTTTTTCATGATGCCCGGCAGTTCACTCCCTGTTATGACCGCAAGGCCTTTTTCGGGTGTGCTATAGAACAACGTTTGCTGCACGACCTTCTTCATCGACTCCAAATCGAGGTGGGAGAATTTTTGCCCCAATGCAACCAGCGTCCGATCGCCGAGATTCTTGTCCGCCATGCGTTTGTTGATCTCGTAAAACGTGTCGATGACGGCGCACGCGAAATCTTTGCCGCCGGGCCGGTCCAAAGATGACTCCGCCATGACGACGCTGTCGATTATTTCATTCGGAATCTTCGTTGAATCAAACAAGACGCGAACGTCTTTGCGTTTATTGAGCGTTTCCAGGACAAAAGGGTTCCAAACGATGATGGCTTCGGCGTTTCGCTGTTTCTGCTGCATGGCGACTGCGGCGGCACCGGGGTCCATGTTGGTGAAATTGAAATCCTTCTCCTTTTGCCCGAGTAGTTCGATGTTTCGGACAAAACAGTATTCAGAGACGGATTTCGCAAGGCCGTACACTTTCTTCCCTTTGAGATCTTCCACACTCTTGATGGCATCCGTGACAATCAATGCGTCTGCGCCGAAGCTTGTGGAAGTGGGGAGAATCATCACCGAAGCCCGCGAAAGAGACGGGTTTAGCGCATCCATGTTCGTAATGCATACCGCATCGCATTGGCCTGATCCATACATGACGAGACATGGATCGTATTCGGCTTCGCGCAAAACGATATCGACATTCCACTTTTCTTCGATCGGGCCTTGCCTCCCCTCTCTACCGTCGATGAGCCGCATCATGTGAGCGACTCCAAAGACGCTCCAAGAGGGGTATTCGCTCCATGCCAGGGAGAATGAGGGCGCGGCGCCCGAAGCGGATTGGCCGAGCAGCAGAGCGCTTGCGATTCCAGTGAGAAGTAATTTGGTATTCATATGTTGGTTCCTACTATTGTTCGAGTCTCGTTAAGAAAGTATTCCGTTTGGGCATCTGTTCGGATTCGTTTGCAATTCGATATCCGTCTGGCCTGCTATTCGGGCAGGGTCGGCCCTTTCTCTTTGGATGGAGTGGCAGCCGGCGCTTCGGATTTCTCCGCGAGTCCGATCAATGCGTCAAACTCGCCCGTCGAAGTTGTCTTGCGGGCGAATTCAAGAAACTCGGCTTCTTGCGCTTTTGTGTCTGTGCCGGCGAGTTCCTTGGAGATGCGCGCCTCTGCCTTGACTTCCTGTCGCAACTGACGCATGCGCTGCAATTCCTCGGCCGAGCCATCCTTCGCGATGCCGGCAACCATGTCAGCGAGATCCTTCTCTTGTTTTGCTGTGATGACATCCGCAACGGTATCCGCCGCTTCTCCTTTAAGTTTATCCACATCACGGAGGAGTTGCTGGAGTTGGACCTTGTGTTCGCCAATCGTCTTTCGATAGCCTTCGATGTCCTGTTCGTTTTCAGTGATGTGATCCTGTTTCTCAGAGAGTGTGGACGAAAAGTCGTTGTACGCGGCAAGGCACTTCTTGTAGTCTTCATCGGACTGGATGTCTTCCTTCGTCTTTCCCGCTTTCTGAAGGTGTTCGACGGTTTGTTTTGCTTTCGCGAGCGCCCCGGCTTTTAGGCGCTCCAATTGTCCGACCTCTTCCGTCAGGCGTTTCACTTTCGCAATCTTGGCTTCTTGCTGGGCGATCAATCCGGCGACGGCCTGTTTGTAGGTGTGGATCTGGCCGATTTTGTCCCGGATAATCTGATCGTATTTTGCGCGGACCACATGGGGATTGGTATCCAAGACCCTCCGGGCCGAGTCGATTTGCCCGGTCAACAGATATCCAACCGCCTTTATCCATCTGCCAATTGCTTTGAACATAGTTTATCCTTTGAGTTTTGAATCTGTTCGGTTTCGATGATCTTGCTGAGGAGCGGCGGGATCGGTCAAGAGCGACTGAATCCGAGCCTCGACGTTCTTGGCGACTTCCAGACTCTGATCGAGTTCGTCTCGAAGGCGCTGTAATTCTGCGGACGGATTGCCGCCCGGATTAAGTGTTTGCAGGTTTGCCAAGGTATCGCTCAGTTGTTTCACGGTCGCTTGAACATCGGCAATCATTTTCTCCCGTTGCTCGAGGATGGGAAGCCGGGCCGACTTTGTATGAAGGCCTCGAGCCGTTTTCCACAGCCGGTCGGTCTGAGCCAGGGAATGGACGCATTGCTCGAACAGTTGGCCGGCGCTGGCTTGGATATGGACCATGGAATGCACGAGCGCCCCTTCCGCACGAGCGCCGAGTTCGTCGAATGCCTTGAGCAGTCCACGCAAGTCGCGCAGCGCGGCTTCGGGGCGCGGATCTTCGTCGGAGGTGCTGAGGGTTTCGTCGAGTTGATCCAGGGCCGATTGTTTGGCGTGTTCATTCTCGGAAGCGATTTCTTCCGAAATCTCCCGTGCGATCGAATCCCCCTGAAGAATGAGACGGGTCACAAATGTTCCGGCAGCGGTCAACGTGCCCACGACTCCGGCAAATATTCCAATGGTGATTCGCGCGCCGAGAGTCAGCGCCGTAGTCATGGCCGTCATACCCGCGAGAAAAGGCGCGAGCACGATCGGGCTGCCGATGGCGCGCAGCAGGACTCTTTTTCGAATTTGTTTTTCGTTCTCCATGAAGCGCCAATGCGTTTCTGCAGCTAATTCTAATCGAGAGACTGCGCCGGGGACAGAACAAACCATGCCTAACCGGTTTGCTGACATTTCGCGGATGCTGCGGGTCACAGACCCGCGTTCCGGAGCGCGCCTCTGTGAGGCGCAGCACGCCAAATCAATGAGGATCCCAATAAGCAGGATAGGC